>DGNT01000210.1 GCA_002389055.1 Alcanivorax sp. UBA4485 | reverse complement strand
CGGACATCACCAACGCATCCCGTCGGATGAAGGCTTCCGAGTTCGAGATGTGCCAGAAGAACGGCGTTAAGGAAATCACCGAAGTCGTGGTGGGCTATGACGGCATCGTTATCGCTAACTCCGTCGAAGGCAAAAAGATCGACCTGTCCAAGCGCGACATCTTCCTGGCGCTCGGCAAGGAAGTGCCGGACCCGAAGGGCGGCGAGAAGCTGGTCCCCAACCCGTACAAGACCTGGAACGAAATTAATTCGGATCTGCCGAACACCAAAATCGAAGTGCTGGGCCCGCCGCCCACCTCCGGTACCCGCGACGCCTTTAACGAGCTGGCCATCGAAGGCGGTTGCAAAACCTTCGACTGGATCGCCGCCATCAAGAAAGAAGACAAGTCCAAGTACAAGTCCATCTGCCGCAGCATCCGTGAAGACGGCGCCTACGTGGAAGCCGGCGAGAACGATAACCTGATCGTGCAGAAGCTGGGTTCCAACCCGCAGGCGCTGGGCGTATTCGGTTACTCCTTCCTGGATCAGAACCGTGGCAAGGTGCAGGCCGCTACCATCGAAGGCGTTGAGCCGCAGATGGAAACCATCGCCAGTGGCGATTACCCGGTATCCCGCTCCCTGTTCTTCTACGTGAAGAAAGCGCACGTGGGCGTGGTTCCCGGCATCGAAGGCTACATCAAGGAATTCACCAGCGAACGCGCCTGGGGCCCGGACGGCTACCTGGTGGACAAAGGTATGATTCCGCTGCCGGACGACATGCGCGCCAAGATGGCCAAGCAGGCGCAAAGCCTGAAGAGCATGACCGGTAAGGAACTGTAAGACAGGACGTGGGCTTACGCAGGGACGCGTAACGAACCAAGCCCGGTGACGCTGAGTCACCGGGCTTTCTTCGCCCCGACGGGGTGCGGATAAACCCGGTTTTTTCTCTCAAACCCCAGGTTTGCGCGAGAAAATCATCCACTCGGAGTTGTTGGCATGCAAACAGGCAACCTGTTGTTGCTGTTGGTCGCCATGGTGGCGGCGGCCTACTACATAGGCTGGCAAAGATCCCTGGCCCAGGCGCGGCCGCTGGGCGGGATCCGTCACCTTCAGTCGCTGCCTTTCTACTACGCGATGCGGGCGGCGCTGTGGTGCGCGATCCCGGCGCTGGTGGTACTGGCCGCCTGGCTGATCTTCGACGACGCCATTATCCAAAGCACGGTGATGTTGAGTCTGCCGGAGGAGATTCGTCCGGCCACCGAAGGCGGCCGCGGCCTGTTGCTCAGCCAGATTCAGAACGTGGCCAGCGGCGCTTTGGCGGCGGATTCGGTGCGTCCGGAGATCGCCGGCGCCGCGGAGTTGCTGCGCGGGCTGCGCGGCACCAACACCATGGCACTGACGGTGGTCTTTATCGTCGTCGCCATGCTCGGCGGCGCCTGGGGCTGGCTGAAGATCGCGCCGCAACTGCGTGCCCGCCAGCAGGTCGAGAAAATCCTGCGGGTACTGTTCATGCTGTGCGCCCTGGTGGCGATCATGACCACGGTCGGCATTGTCATGTCGGTGCTGTTCGAGTCGATCCGCTTTTTCGGCCAGGTGTCGCCGGTGGACTTCCTGTTCGGCACCCAGTGGAGCCCGCAAACCGCTCTGCGTGCCGACCAGGTGGCGTCCGAGGGCGCCTTCGGCGCCATTCCGCTGTTCATGGGCACGCTGCTGATCTCGGCCATCGCTCTGTTGGTGGCGGTGCCGGTGGGCCTGATGTCGGCCATTTACCTGGCCGAATACGCCCATGCCAAGGTGCGCGCCGTGGCCAAGCCGTTGCTGGAGATCCTCGCCGGTGTGCCGACCGTGGTGTACGGCTTCTTCGCCGCGCTGACCGTGGCCCCGTTCATCCGCGATGTGGGTGAAAGCATCGGGCTGGACGTGGCCTCCGAATCCGCGCTGGCCGCCGGCCTGGTGATGGGCGTGATGATTATTCCGTTCGTATCCTCGATTTCCGATGACGTGATCACCGCCGTGCCCCAGGTGATGCGGGACGGCTCCCTGGGTCTGGGCGCCACCAAGTCCGAGACCATTCGCAAGGTGGTCTTTCCCGCCGCGCTGCCGGGCATCATGGGCGGTATCCTGCTGGCCGCGTCCCGCGCCATCGGCGAAACCATGATCGTGGTGATGGCGGCGGGTCTCGCCGCCAACCTGACCGTGAACCCGCTGGAAGCGGTCACCACGGTCACCGTGCAGATCGTCACCCTGCTTACCGGCGACCAGGAATTCGACAGCGCCAAGACACTGGCCGCCTTCGCGCTCGGTCTGATGCTGTTCATCACCACTCTGGTTCTCAACGTGGTCGCGCTGCACATCGTCAAGAAATACCGGGAGCAGTACGAATGAACCGACTGACAACCAACCGGGAGGCGGCGTAATGAGCGAGACCACGGCGAAAGTGCGTGAGAGTCTGGCGCGGCGTTATCGGCAGGAAAAGCGTTTCCAGGCCTACGGCATTCTGTCCATCGGTATCGGCCTGATGGCACTGCTGATTTTGTTCACCGACATCATCGGCAAGGGCCACAGCGCTTTCTTCGAGCACTACATTCAGCTGGAAATCAGTCTCGACCGGGACGTGCTCGGCGTTGAGGACGCCAGCGACGACGAGCAACTCAACTACGCGAACTTCGGTGGCGTCATCAAGGAAGCCCTGCGCGAGCGCTTTCCCGGTGTCGACGACCGTCAGCAGCAACGGCAGCTTTATGCCCTGGTGAGCAGTGGCGCCAGCTACAACCTGCGTGACGAACTGAAAGCCGATCCCGGCCTGCTGGGTGGCACCCGCAACCTCTGGTTGCTGGCGGACGACGACGTCGATCTGTATCTGAAGACGTCGGAGAAAAAGCGCCCCGACGCCCGCCTCGGCGACCAGCAGAAGCAGTGGATCGAAGACCTGGAAGCGTCGGGTGATACGGAAAAGCGTTTCAACGCCTCGTTCTTCGCCCACGGTGATTCCCGCGAGCCGGAGCTGGCCGGCATCGGCAGCGCCATCGCCGGTTCCTTCTTCACCATGATCGTCACGCTTTGCCTGTCCTTCCCGATCGGCGTGGCGGCGGCGATCTATCTGGAAGAGTTCGCGCCGCGCAATAAATTCACCGATTTCATCGAGGTGAACATCAATAACCTGGCGGCGGTGCCGTCGATCATCTTCGGTCTGCTGGGCCTGGCGATCTTTATCAATCTGTTCGGGTTGCCGCGTTCGGTGCCGCTGCTGGGCGGTCTGGTGCTGACGCTGATGACCCTGCCGACGATCATTATCACCAGCCGGGCCGCGATCAAGACCGTGCCGCCCTCGGTGCGCGAGGCGGCGCTGGCCCTGGGCGCCTCCAAGATGCAGGTGGTGTTGCACCATGTGTTGCCGCTGGCGCTGCCGGGCATGCTCACCGGCTCGATCATCGGCATGGCCCAGGCACTGGGCGAAACCGCGCCGCTGCTGTTGATCGGCATGGTCGCCTTTATCGTCGATATTCCCGGTGGCCCCACTGACCCGGCCACGGTATTGCCGGTGCAGATTTATCTGTGGGCGGACAGCCCCGAGCAGTCCTTCGTGGCCATGACTTCGGCGGCCATCATGGTCCTGCTCGCCTTCCTGATCACCATGAACACGCTGGCGGTGGTACTGCGCAAGCGCCTTGAGCGCCGTTGGTAAGGAGAGGAACATGGATACCGCACGAGAACTGGACAACCGCAACCGCGCCGATGATGATGCGGCGAAGCCCTTGATCGACGTGGAAGAAAGGTCAATGCAGGATACTCCCTACCCGGAAAAAACCGTGGGGAAGCCGTTCGTGGACGCGCCCAAGATGAAGCTGCGCCACGTGAACGTGTTTTAC
>DGNT01000185.1 GCA_002389055.1 Alcanivorax sp. UBA4485 | reverse complement strand
GTCTGACCACCAAAGGCCGCTATGCGGTGACCGCCATGCTGGATCTGGCTCTCCATGCGGATGCCGGCCCGGTATCCCTGGCGGACATTTCCGAGCGCCAGGGTATTTCCATTTCATATCTGGAGCAGCTGTTCGCCAAGCTGCGCCGCCGGCAGCTGGTGACCAGCGTGCGCGGTCCGGGCGGCGGCTACCGTCTCAGCCGGCCGGGTGGCCAGATTGACGTGGCGGCGGTGATCGAAGCGGTGGATGAATCCGTGGACGCCACCCGCTGTGGCGGCCAGGGCGATTGCCAGGAAGGCCATACCTGCCTGACCCACCATTTGTGGTGCGATCTGTCCGATCAGATCCAGGACTTTCTGTCCGGCATCAGCCTGGGCGAGTTGGTCGCCCGCCATGAGGTGAAAGCGGTGGCCCAGCGCCAGGACGCCCACCAGAATCGGGTACCGATCAGCACGCTCTAACCTACCTTTCGAGAAGCAGTCACCGACCATGTCGCAAGCGGTTTATCTGGATTACGCCGCCACCACCCCGGTGGACCCCCGGGTGGTGGAGGTGATGATGCGCCATCTGGGCCCGGAGGGCACGTTCGCCAACCCGGCGTCGCGCAGCCATTTGTACGGCTGGCTGGCGGAAGAGGCGGTGGAAGGCGCCCGCCGCCAGGTGGCCGACGCGCTCAACGCGGACCCCCGTGAAATCGTCTGGACCAGCGGTGCCACCGAGGCCGACAACCTGGCCATCAAGGGCGTGGTGGAGCAACGCGGCGGCGGCCATGTGATCACCGCCGCCAGTGAGCACAAGGCGGTGCTCGATCCCTGTGGCTGGCTGGAGCGTTCCGGTGTGCCGGTGACCTACCTGGCGCCGGGGCCGGACGGGCGCATTGATCCCCGGGCGGTGGCGGACGCGTTGCGCGAAGACACCGTGCTGGTGTCGATCATGCACGCCAATAACGAAACCGGGGTGATCAACGACATCGACGCCATCGGCGCGATTTGCCGTGAGGCCGGCGTGCTGTTCCACAGTGACGCCGCCCAGACCGCCGGCAAGCTGCCCCTGGATGTGCGCGCCACGCCGGTGGACATGCTGTCGCTGAGCGCGCACAAGTTCTACGGCCCCAAGGGCATGGGCGCGCTGTACGTGCGCCGCCACCCGGACGTGCGCCTCAGCGCGCAGATCCACGGCGGCGGCCACGAGCGCAACATGCGCTCCGGCACCCTGGCCACCCACCAGATCGTCGGCATGGGCGAGGCCCTGGCGCTGGCGGTGGCCGAGCGCGACGCCGAGCAGGCCCGTCTCGCGGAGCTGCGCGACCGGCTTTGGGCGCGTATCGCCGAGCTGCCGGGCGTCCACCTGAATGGGCGTGACGCGCCACGGCTGGCCGGCCACCTGAACGTGGCGTTCGAGGGCGTGGACGGGGAAATGCTGCTCACCGCGCTCACCGATGTGGCTGTTTCCACCGGCTCCGCTTGCACCTCCGCGTCCCTGGAACCGTCCTATGTGCTCAAGGCCATGGGGCTGGCCGACGACCTGGCCCATGGTGCGATCCGGCTGTCCCTGGGCCGGTTCACCGATGAGGACCAGGTGGACCGGGCCGGGCAGAATGTGACGGAGGCCGTCACCCGGCTTCGCGACGCCGCCCGCAACCGCGCCTGAGACGCCCGCCTGGCGCCCGGCGCGGGCGCCCTGGGCCTTTCCCCGTGCTGGCCCGTCCCTTGCTTTGTCAACGTGAAGACGAGAGGAGCAACGCATGCATGGGGTGATTCTTTATCACCTGCGGCAATTCGCCGTGGAACGGTTCGGCCCGGATTGCTGGGATAACGCCCAGGCCGCCGCCGGACTGGAAGAGCAAGTCTACGTGCCGGTGAGGCTCTACCCGGACGGTGAAATGGACGCCCTGGTGGCGGCCCTGGAGGAAGAGACCGCGCTGCACCGCAACGACCTGCTGGAGGCGTTCGGCAAATGGGTGATTCCGCCGCTGATCAATATGTACCGGGCGCTGATCCCGCGCCATTGGAACGCCCGCGATTTCCTGCTTAACGTGGAGGAACAGGTGCATCAGAAGGTGGTGCGCCTGAAGGACCCGGAAGCCCGGCCGCCGCGCATCGAGGTGCGTGAGCTGGCCCCCGGCGTGCTGGAAATCGGCTACCGGTCACACCGGGATATGAGCGCTCTGGCTCTGGGGGCGGTGCACGGCGTGGCCGGCTATTTCGGGGAAACCGCGGAGGTGATGGAAGACGCGCCCGGCGACGGGCAGCGTCGTTTCGTGGTGCGTCTGGTGCCGGCGCAGCGTAAGGCGTCGCTGTCGGCGGTCTAGACCGGCCGTTCAGGCCGCCAGGGCGGCGGCCTCTTGCTTGATGCGCCCGACCATGGCCAGCAGGCCGTTGCCGCGCGTGGGGCTCAGGTGGCGCAGCAGGTCGAGCTGCTGGAAGAAGCCGTCCATGTCGTAGGTGGCCACTTCCGACGGGGTCTTGCGGTTGAGCGCCGCCAGGATGATCGCCGCCAGGCCGCGCACGATCACCGCGTCGGATTCCACCGCCAAGTACAGCCGGTCCTGGTCCTCGTCGTAGTCGGTGAGCAGCCACACCTGGCTCTGGCAGCCGCGCACGAAGCGTTCCTCGGTGCGCAGAGCCTCGGGCATCGCCGGCAGCTGCTTGCCCAGGTCGATGATGTAGCGGTAACGCTCTTCCCAGTCGTCGAGAAATTCCAGGTCCTCGTGAATCGCCTCGGCGGTCACGTCCTCGCCCAGTTTGATCTGGCGGATATCGAATTCACTCATTAAAACAATCCCAATTCGAGTTGGGCTTCCTCGGTCATCATGTCGCGGCTCCAGGGCGGGTCGAACAGCAGCGCCACTTCCACCTCATCCACGTTGGGCACCTTGGCGAGCCGGTCTTCCACGTCGCCGACCAGCACCGGCCCCATGCCGCAGTTGGGCGCGGTGAGGGTCATGCGCACCTGCACCACGTTTTGTGTTTCTCCCGAATCGAGAGGGCGGCGGATCACGTCGCAGCCGTACACCAAGCCGAGGTCGAGAATATTCACCGGGATTTCCGGGTCGAAAATGGTACCCAGCGCGGTGTTCAGATCCGCCTCGCGCACGCTGCCGTCCGCTTCCGGCGGATCGAAGTCCAGCT
>DGNT01000146.1 GCA_002389055.1 Alcanivorax sp. UBA4485 | reverse complement strand
CCGTAGGACACTACGAACCAGATGATGAGATAGGTGAAGATGAGCTTGAGATTAGCGGCCCAGTAGGCACGGGCGTTTTCTTCTCTCATTTGTTTACCCCTTTGCGCACTGACAAACACGGGACCCGTGTTGACACGGGCCAGCTGGCTCAAGAGTAAACAAAGGTGTGTTCAGCCACAGTATGACTTTAGTCGAAGGGCGCGGGCGGCCCCGGAGCGCGGATTAACGGACGTAAAGCGCCTGCATCAACCATTCGTTCAGGGACACCACCGCGCCGCCCTTGCGCAAGGCTTCGATAAAACTATCCTGCAGGTCGCACAAATCACCGTTGAGAAATTCCGGCTGAAGCACGCCCCCGTGGGAGACCTGCACCTCTTCCCACCCGAACCGGCGCGCGGTCTCTTCCACCAGTTTGAAGTCGTGGACGCTATGCCGGGGGCGGCGGCATAAAACAATAAGCACATAGCGCTCGCCCGCCTCATAGTCCGGTTCCATTGCTTTGGTCGCCTCACCTTCGGCGAAAAAAGCGTGCACCTCGTACATGTTCCGCTCTCCTGCAAAACCCGGTTCACATAACCGTCTTTTAAGGGATAGCACGGACCATGCCGGTGTCGTGATCGAAAAAAGGTTAAAGGCCCCCCTAAAAAAATGAAAACATGCGCCAGGGCATGCCGAAGGCATACCTGAGAAGCCCGCATTTCGGGGCGTACAGCGGCAGCAAGGATCAGGAACCGGGTGCGAAACCCGGCTCTGAGAAGGCCGGGGAAGGCCCCGAAAGGCCCTTTGGAAAGGCAGGTTTCGGCCTAAAAAGATACAACCGTCTCAGAGTTGTTTCCCTCTGATTCGCGTTCCAGGATGGCGCGCAGCTCCGCCAGGCGCGTCTCGCGCTTCACCGACTCCATCAGCGGCCCGGCTTCGGGCCAGCGCCGGCGGCTGTAGCTCAGCCACTGCTTGACCCGGCCACACAGCTGCGCCTCGCTGCCGGTGCCGACGATGTCGGCGCCGAAATCACGCAATACCGCCAGCACTTCCGGCCAACCGGCCGGTTCGCCACCCGCCACTTCCCGGGTCAACAACGGGTTGGCGACGGCGCCGCGACCCAGCATCAGGTCCTGGCAACCACTCTCCGCCTGGCAGCGGCGGGCATCCTCAAGGGTCCATATTTCGCCGTTGGCGATCACCGGCACCGTGACCCGCTCACGGATCGCGCCGATCCGGTCCCAATAGGCCGGCGGCCGGTAACCCTGCCGTTTGGTGCGCCCGTGCACGGTGAGCCAGGCCGCACCGGCCTCTTCCACCGCCACGGCGTTATCCAACGCCAGGTCCATGTCCTCGTTGCCGAGCCGCATCTTCACCGACACCGGGATATGGCCGGGCACCGCCGCCCGCACCGCGCGGGTCACCGCGTGCACCCGCTCCGGCTCATCCAGCAGGACCGCGCCGCCACCATGGCGATTGACGATCTTCGCCGGGCAACCGAAATTAAGATCGATGGCCGGCGCCCCCAGCGTCACCGCCTGGGCGGCGTTGTCCGCCATGCTCACCGGGTCGGAGCCCAGCAACTGCAGATGCACCGGGGTGCCGGAACGGGTGCGGGCGCCGTCGCGCAACTCCGGGCACCAACGGTAAAAGACACGGGGCGGCAACAGCTCGCCGCTCACGCGCACGAACTCGCTGACACACCAATCGTAGGTGCCGACATCGGTGAGGGCCCGGCGTACCCAGAAGTCCGCCAGGCCCTCCATGGGGGCGAGGATCCGTTTCATGGGCGCGGATTCTAGCACGCTGGCAAACAGGCAGGAGCCCCGCCGGCTCCGCAAGCGAAACGCCATAGATTAAGGAGATCAGAGGAAGAAGCCGCTTGCGACGACCCGGCGGGCATTTCACTATAGGACGGCGCCCCGTGAGGCGGAAGGGCGTGTTTAGACCCTTTTGGAATCAACCGGAACTGCTCATTACAGCACCAACCGATGTGAGCACTTACACACTTTCAGTGTCAGGAGTTGCGCCGATGACAACCTACGAAGGCGGCTGTTTGTGCGGCCAGGTCCGCTACCGGATCAACGGCCCGTTTCACCAGTTTCACCTGTGTCATTGCTCGCGTTGCCAGCGCTTCAGCGGCACCGCCCACGCCGCCAATCTGATCGCCGCGGCGGACGCGCTGGAATGGCTCAAAGGCGAGGACCAGGTACGCCGTTTCGATCTGTCCGGGGCGAAAAGCTTCGCCCGGGCGTTTTGCGTGCAGTGCGGCAGCATGGTGCCCCATGAGAAACGCGACGGCAGCGGCGTGATCGTGCCCGCCGGCGGTCTGGACGGCACCCCGGGCATTGACCCCAACGATCACCTTTTCTATGCGAATCGGGCCGACTGGTACGACGCCGGCCTGGGCGCGAAGAAGTATGACGGCCCGCCCGGGGCTTGAATCGGGGCCGGCAACGGCCCCAATTGACCCCCCGGCGGCGCTGCAGTATGTTGCGCCGGCCATCCCACGAGGTCACCAGAGGTTATCGCACACATGGCCAAAAAGACCCCGCAACTGGAACAATCCCTGGACAGCCTGGAAGCCCTGGTGGAACGAATGGAATCCGGCGAGCTGACCCTGGAAGAGTCCCTGCAGGCGTTCGAGCAGGGCGTCAAACTGACCCGTGAGTGCCAGCAGGCCCTCAGCCAGGCGGAGCAGAAAGTGCGCATCCTGCTGGAGCAGGACCCGCAAGCCGAACCGGTGCCTTTCGAAGGCCGCGATGACCAGTAATCTCAACGCTCTGGACCCGCTTAACGCCACCGTGCGCGCGCGGCTCGACCAGGCCCTGCGCGACCATCTGCCCGACCCCGCGGCCAGCGATGCGCCCCGCCTCGCGGAAGCGATGCGCTACGCGGCCCTGGCGGGCGGCAAGCGGATTCGCCCGATGCTGGCGTACGCCGCCTGCCGGCTCGCCGGCGGCAGCCTGGCACAGGCCGACGTGCCGGCGGTGGCGGTGGAGCTGATCCACGCCTATTCCCTGGTCCACGACGACCTGCCGGCGATGGACGACGACGACCTGCGTCGGGGACAGCCCACCTGCCACCGGGCCTTCGACGAAGCCACCGCGATTCTCGCCGGGGACACCCTGCACACCCTCGCCTTCGAGCTGCTCAGCCGCGCCGGCGACTACCCCGACGGCGCCCGCATCGGCATGGTGCGTGCGCTCACCCAGGCGGCCGGGGGCGCCGGCATGGCCGCCGGGCAGATGCAGGATATGGCCGCCCACGGCCAATTACAGGACGTGGCCGCCCTGGAACGCATGCATTACCTGAAAACCGGCCGCCTGATCACCGCCAGCCTGACCCTGGGCTACCTGGCCGCGGGCCGTGCGGACGCGGATCTGGCGCGCAATCTGGCCGCCTACGGCGACGCCATCGGGCTGGCGTTCCAGATCCAGGACGACATCCTCGACGTGACCATGGACACCGAACAGCTCGGCAAACCCAGCAAGTCCGACGAAAAACACGGTAAAAGCACCTTTCCCGCCCTGCTCGGCCTGCAAGCCAGCCGCGAGCGGGCCCAGGCGCTGTGCCAGCAGGCCCGTGCCGCCCTCGCCGGCTACGGGGACGCCGCCGGCCCGCTGCAACAATTGGCGGACTACATCGTGCAACGCTCTCACTAGCGCGTCTCACTAGATCGCCCCGCGCAATCACTGACGGCGGGCCCCAAGGATCGTTATAATGCCCTCCCCTTGCCAAGCCGACGCCGACTGATTCAGGCTCCCAATCAATGCAAAAGACGTTTACCGACATTCCGCTGACCCGCCCCCACACGCCGTTGCTGGACCGCATAGGCGCGCCGGCGGACCTGCGGCGACTGCCCGAAACGGACCTGGAGCAGATGGTGGACGAACTGCGCGCCTACCTGCTCTACGCCGTGGGCCGCGCCGGCGGGCACTTCGGTGCGGGCCTGGGCGTGGTGGAACTGACCGTGGCCCTGCACTACCTGTTCGACACCCCCTACGACCGGCTGGTGTGGGACGTGGGCCACCAGTGCTACCCGCACAAGATTCTCACCGGCCGCCGCGACGAGCTTCTCAGCGTGCGGCAACAACACGGTCTGTCCGGCTTCCCGAAACGCACCGAATCGGAATACGACACTTTCGGGGTGGGCCATTCCTCCACCTCGATCAGCGCCGCGCTGGGCATGGCGCTGGGCGCCGAGCAGGCCGGCGACAAGCGCCGCACCGTGGCGGTGATCGGCGACGGCGCGATGACCGCCGGCCAGGCCTTCGAGGCGATGAGCCACGCCGCCCACACCCGCGCCAACCTGCTGGTCATCCTCAACGACAACACCATGTCGA
>DGNT01000137.1 GCA_002389055.1 Alcanivorax sp. UBA4485 | reverse complement strand
TGATCGGCGTGACCCTGTTCCTGCTGCTGTTCGGCGAGCCGTTCGGCTTCGTGGCGATGCTCGGCACCATCGCGCTGACCGGCATGATCATGCGCAACTCGGTGATCCTGGTGGACCAGATCGAGCAGGACATCAGCCAGGGCCGCAGCCAGTGGGACGCGATCATCGAGTCCACGGTGCGCCGTTTCCGGCCCATCGCGCTGACCGCCCTGACCGCGGTGCTGGCGATGATTCCGCTGTCACGCAGCGACTTCTTCGGCCCCATGGCAGTGGCGATCATGGGCGGGCTGATCGTGGCCACCGCCCTGACTCTGCTGTTCCTGCCGGCGCTGTACGCCGCCTGGTTCCGGGTCGAGGAGACGCACAACGACGAGCCGGTTACTCGGTGAACCGGACCCCGTCGAGCACCGTCTGCAGCGTTTCCAGGGCCCGGGTCTGGCGGTCCGCCGCCTCACCCTGGCCGCCGCTGCCGCTGGCGATCAGATCGATGGCGTAGCAAGATTCGGTGTAGGTGGCGCGATAGCTGCGGATGGTGGTGTATTGGTCGCCTTCGGTGCGCGTCACATCGAAGCGGGTGAACGCCACATCGTCGATGGTCTGCGTTTGTTTGCTCTCCTGGGTGACGCCCTCGGGCAGGTCCTTGCAGTGGGTGAGCGCCTTGGTGTTGCGGCTGGCGCCGAGCTGGAAGCGCGCGTCCACCTCACCCGGCACTTTCAGGGTCAGCAGGCGCTGGCCTTCCTGGCCGTCGGCGAAGGCGTGCCATTGCGGTCCTTCCTTACCGTCTTCGGCGGATACCTTTTGCAGGGATTCCGGGTATTCCACCTCAATTCGGAACTGGGTGTCGGTGAAGGTGGCGGCGTCCTCACCGGAGGCGGCGGCATCCGGCTGCTGGGCGGACTCATACCCGCCACCGGCCTCTTCCTCACTGCCGTCGGCGGCACCGCCGGGTTGATCGGTGCCGGTATCTTCACCGGACCGGGTTTCTTCAATCGGCGGATGCGGAACGGTTTCTTCGTCCTTCGCTTCCTTCCTGGCCTCGTCCTCGTCCGGCGGCTGGCAGCCCGCCAGAAATAAGGTGCCGGTGAGCGCGCCGGTGGCCAGTAAAACGGTGAGATTGCGCATGGTAGTGCTCCTTTCAGGGTATCGACTGCCGTCCTTGGGCAGCCACGAATAACGCCTTTCATCCTACGCCCCGCCGCTCCGGACAACGCCCCCGCTTAACACTGTTTAACAGCGGCGGCACCGTTCACGTTAAACTCGTGCCCCTCGACGGGAGGCGAAGCGTGGAACTGGAACTGTCGCTATTACTGATACTGGGCGGGGTCGCCCTGCTGGCCGGGTTCATCGACACCCTGGCCGGCGGTGGCGGTCTGCTGACGCTACCGGCGCTGTTGCTGGCCGGCCTCAGCCCGGTGAACGCGCTCGCCACCAACAAGCTGCAGGGCACGTTCGGCTCCGGCATGGCCACCTTCATGCTGCTGCGCCGGCGGCGGTTCGCCGAGACGCTGGCGGGGCTGAGGCGCCCGTTCCTGTGGTCGCTGGCCGGCAGCGCCTTGGGCACGGTGCTGGTGCAGCTTACCGACAGCGACGCGCTGCAGGTGCTGGTGCCGGTGGTACTGGCGGTGATCGCTTTGTATTTCCTGTTCAGCCCCGGCGCTGGCGGTGTGCACCGGACACCGCGCCTGTCCGCGCGCCTTTATGAGCGCACCGTGGTGCCGGTGATCGGCTTCTACGACGGCTTCTTCGGGCCGGGCACCGGTTCGTTTTTCTCCCTCACCGGCGTGGCCCTTCGCGGCCAGGATCTGATCACCGCCACCGCCCAGGCCAAGGCGCTGAACTTCGCCAGCAACATTGCCTCGCTGACGCTGTTCGTGATCGGCGGCAAAGTGCTTTGGGTCACCGGGGCGGTGATGATCGTCGGCCAGATGGCCGGCGCCTGGCTGGGCTCGCACGCGGTGCTGCACGGTGGGGCGCGCCTGATCCGGCCATTGATCGTGATCGTCTGCCTGGCCATGCTGCTTCGCTATCTGCTGGCGTGAGCGCCGGTCGCTTGATTCCTGACCCACGGGTCATACACTGACTACGCCATAATACCAACCAGCTCGGGACCTTCTCATGGGTGACACATCCAGGCGTGATTACCGTCGGCCGGACGGCGAGACCCGTTACTGGCCGATGGGCCCGTTCAAACTCCGTCTGCCCTTCCTGCATTACCGTTTCGAATGGCCCGATTATTTCCAGGGCCTGCTGATGTGCGCGGTGGATCTGGCCGCCATTCCGCTGATGACCGAACTGCTGGGCATGCCGTTCGAGGCGGCACTGGCGGTGGTGCTGCTGAACGGCTTTCTGTACCTGTTGCACCACTTGCTGGGCGACCCGGTGGTGCCCGGCTGGATCACCCCGGCAATTCCCCTGCTGATGGCCTACTGCGCCAGCTTCCCGGAGGGCCCGGAGCGGGTGCACGCGCTGATCGCCTTCCAGTTGTTACTGGGTGTGTTCTGTATCGGGCTGGGCGCCACGGGGTTATCGCGGCGGGTGGTGAGCCTGGTGCCACCGGCGATCAAGGCCGGCATCATCATGGGGGCGGGCATCGCCGCGGTGATCACCGTGTTCGAAGTGGGCGGCCGGTTCGAGAGCTTCCCATGGACCATTTCCATCGCCATCGGCATCGCCTTTTATCTGATCTTCTCCAAGCATTTCGCGGTGCTGAAAACCCGCAACGCCTTCTGGGGCACCCTGGGCAAGCTGGGTATTTTCCCGATCATCGCCCTGGCCATCGTGCTGGCGCCGCTGTTCGGCGAAGCGCCCTGGCCGACCATCGAATGGGGCTTCACCACGCCGGACTTCGCCACCCTGTGGAATGAGTACACCGTGTTCGGTCTGGGCCTGCCCTCGCCGCAGATGTTCCTGCAGGCGATCCCCACCATGCTGGCGGCCTACATCGTGCTGTTCGGCGACGTGCTGCAGGGCAAGGCGCTGCTCAAGGAAGCGGACGCCAGCCGCCAGGATGAGGACGTGGACTACAACCCGGACCGCGCCCACATGATCTTCGGCGGCCGCAACGCCACCATGAGCATCATCGGCCCGGACGTGGCCATGTGCGGCCCGCTGTGGGCGGCGATGCACGTGGTCATCGTGGAGCGCTTCAAGGAAGGCCGCAAAGCGATGGATTCGATCTTCGGCGGCGCCGGCTCGTTCCGTTGGGGCACCAACACCGGCCTGCTGCTGATGCCCATTGTCAGCCTGGTGGAACCGATTCTCGGCGTGGCCCTGGCGCTGACGCTGCTGATCCAGGGCTACGTGAGCGTGCGCATCGGCATTCTCGAAGCGCGCAGCCAACGCGATCTCGGCATCGCCGGGGTGGTCGCCGCGGTACTCGCCACCAAGGGCGCCACCTGGGCGTTCGCCGTGGGCGTGGCGCTGTGCATTCTGATTTACGGTCGCCGCTTCTTCAGCGGCGAGAACGACCAGACCTTTACCAAGGACAACGACGAGGAAACGCAATGAAAACCCGTGCCGCAGTACTGCGTGAGATGGGCGCCCAGCGCCCGTTCAAGGACTCCCAACCGCTGAAAATCGAAGAAGTGGAACTGGACGCCCCGGGCCACGGCGAGATTCTGGTGCGGGTGCGCGCCGCCGGCCTGTGCCATTCCGACCTGTCGGTGATCGACGGCAACCGGCCCCGGCCGCTGCCCATGGCGCTGGGCCACGAGGCCGCCGGCGAGGTGGTGGAAGTGGGCGACGGCGTTGCCGATTTGGCAGTGGGCGACCATGTGGTGTTCTCGTTCGTGCCCAGTTGCGGCACCTGCGATTACTGCCTGGGTGGCCGCGCGGCGCTGTGCGCCCCCGGTGCCAAGGCCAACAACGACGGTGTACTGTTGAGCGGCGACCGCCGCCTGCATCAAGGCGACACCACCATCAATCACCACCTGGGGGTGTCCGGCTTCGCCGAACACGCGGTGACCTCGCGCCGTTCGGCGGTGAAGATTCCCAAGGACCTGCCGTTCGAGATCGCCGCCGTGTTCGGCTGCGCGGTGCTCACCGGCATGGGCGCGGTGGTGCACACCGCCGGGCTGCGTGCCGGCCAATCGGTGCTGGTGGTGGGTCTGGGCGGCGTGGGCCTGTCGGCGGTACTCGGTGCGGTGGCCGCCGGCGCCCGCCAGGTGATCGCTGCCGACATCGCCCAGGATAAATTGGACCTGGCGAAGTCCATGGGCGCCACCCATGTGGTCAATTCCAAGGACGCGGACGCGGTGCAACAGGTTAAGGACATCAGCGGTGGCGGCGTGGACATCGCCGCCGAATTCGCCGGCGTCGGCCCGGCGCTGGAATTCGCCTTCGCCGCTACTGGCAAGGGCGGCAGCACGGTCACCGCCGGCCTGCCCCACCCGGACACCCGCCTGGCGGTGAGCCCGGTACAGATGGTCGCCGAGGAGCGCCGCTTCCTGGGCTCCTACCTGGGCGGCCATGTGCCGGCGCTGGATATCCCCGAGTACATCGCGCTGTACCAGGCCGGCCGCCTGCCGGTGGACAAACTGCTCACCCACCGCATGAAGCTGGAAGACATTAACGAAGGCTTCGACCGGCTGGCCGACGGCGACGCCATCCGCCAGGTGATCCTGTTCGATTGATGGCGGACCCGAGGCTGCGACAGGTGTGCCTGGTGGTACCGGCACTGGCGGCGCCGGAGCGGGCGCTGGCCGCCGTGCTCGGCGCCGGGCCCTGCCACCGGGACCCGCACCTGGCCCGCTACGGTCTGGAGAACGTGATCTTCCGGCTCGGCAACCGCTTTATCGAAATCGTCGCGCCGATTGAGGGCGGCACCGCCGCCGGCCGCTTTCTGGAACGCAGCGGCGGCCGGGGCGGCTATATGGCGATCTTCGACTGTGAGGACCCGGAGCATCGCGCCGCCAACGCTGAAGCATTGGGCGTGCCGGTGGTGAACCGCATGCGGGTGGACGCCTACCTGGGCGTGCAGTTGCATCCCAAAGCCTGCCGGGCGGCGATGATCGAGTTCAACCGCACCGACGGCGGCGGGGCGCTGGACGGTCCCTACTGGCCGGCCGGGCCGAATTGGCAGGCGGCGCCGCCACCGGATCCGCCGTGCCGTCTGGATGCCGTCATCCTGGAAAGCCCCGCCCCCGGGGACCTGGCCGCCCATTGGGGCCGCCTGCTGGGCCTGCCGGTGGCCGACGATCACACCGTCGAAGCCGGCGGCATGGCGCTGCGGTTCCAACTTGGACAGAAGGAGTGCCTCAGTGCGCTGTCACTGCGCAGCGACGACCCGGACACCCTGCGGACGCGGGCTGAGGCCCAGGGTCTGGCGGTGGACCGGGACGGCTTTGAGCTGGCCGGTGTGCGCTGGCGGCTGGAGCACGGGTAACGCCCGCGACTAGCCCAGCTTTTTCAGCATGGCGCCCATCATTTCGTGGATCTTGTTGACCGCTTTCAGCGGCCGCACCATCACCTTGAAGTCATCAATGCGGCCGTCTTCGTCGCAGTGAATCATGTCGATGCCGTTGAGCTGGACGCCGTCCAGCACGGTGGTGAATTCCAGCACCGCGTTCTGGCCGTCGAGGATTTCCCGCTCATAGCGGAAATGCTCGTTATTGAGCGTGTGCAAGGCGGCGGTGAGGTACATTTTGGTGATCGCCTTGCCTTCCTGCGGGGTGTGCACCACCGGCGAGTGGAACACCACGTTGTCGGCGAGGATATCGTTGAGCGCCTCGGCGTCCTTGGCGTCCACCAGCCGGTGCCAGCGTTCAATGGTCTGCTCGATCATGGCGGTGTCCCGTGTGTTGTTGTTGGAAGGCTCAACATAGCCCGGCGGGGAAGCCGGGCACCATGGTGGTTTGCGTCGAAAATCAGGCGGCGCCGATGCTCTCGGCCTTGACCTCGAAGTAGTCGTACAGATTGTCCAGGGCGGCGCGCAGGGTGGCGCCCTGCAGGCTGAGGCGGGCCATCAGTTCTTCCAGGGCGTCCTCGGCGTTGATGTTGTCGATGTTTTCCTGGATCAGGTCCAGCGGCTTGAGCCGCTTGATGGCCAGGTCCTGCTGCAGGTCGAATTCCATTTCGTCGTTCCAGCACAGGTTCACCTTCACCGCCGCCAGCTGTTCCAGGTGGGCGAGGATTTCCTCGCGACCCAGGTCCAGGGCGGTGATGCGCACGCTGGCGCCGTCGCCGTCCTTGAACTCGCAACGGTCGCCGATGGTGAAGCCTTCCGGCAGCGACGCCGGGTCGCGCAGCCATTCGCCGAAGGCGGCGGTGGTGGCGCTGGCCGCGGTGGGCCGGGTCACGGGCAGGGAATCCACCGCTTTGCGCAGGGCGGCGACGATCTGCTCGGCGCGGCTGTCGGAGGCGCTGTCCACCAGGATGCGGCGGCGCTCCAGATCGATCAGCACGCCGGTGCGGCGCGAGCGGGTGAAGGCGCGCGGCAGCAGCTCGAAGGTGATCTGGTCCTTCAGTTCGGCGCGCTCACGGCGGCCCACCGGGCGGCCTTCCTGCTCACGGATCTGCTCCACTTTTTCGTCCAGCTCTTCCTTGATCACCGGCCCGGGCAGCAGGCGGGCGATTTCCTGATGCACGCAATAGAGAAAGCCGTCCGCCACCACCACCATGCGGTCCTCGCCCTTGAGGGGCGGCACGAAGCCTTCACTGCTCAGGCTCTGCCGGCCGCAGGGCGGGCAGCGGTGCGCGTCGAGGCGCTCCTCCAGTTCCGCCGCCGACCAGGGGAAGGGCTCCGCGCCCAGGAAAACGGTGAGGTTCTTGATCCACATAGAACAGGTCCAGAAAGAAGCGGTACGGGCGAGCCGGGCGGCCCGCGAGAAGCCGGACAGCCTAGCGGACCCCATCCTCCGTCTCAAGCGCCAGACGCTGGCGCAGCGCCTGCTGGTCGCGAACGCGCATGTCGCCGACGCGCACCCGGAAGACGCGCTCCAGAAGGTCCAGCACACGGTCGGCGTCCTCCAGCTCATGGGACTCGCTGGCGCCGTCCGGGAAACGTACCGTGTAGCGGTGGTCGAGCAGGGTATGGCGGCAACCCGCCTCCACCCGGGCGGACACCAGGTGCGCCACGAACAGAGATTCCGGGTGGTGGCTCACATACCAGTTGAACAGCCGGTAGTCGGCCGGCGACACCTCATGGAGCGGGAAGCGGTAGAGTAGGCGCCACTGGGCCCCCAGCTTCGCTTCCAGCCGGTAGTCGGCGCCGCTTTGGCGCACCCGGTAGGGCTCATGGGACGTGGCCTGTTCGCCGTCGACGTCGAGACGCAGCGGCGCGGTGGGGGTGAGCGCGCCGAAGCCGGTGTCCGCGATCCAGGGCACGCCGTCGATCAGCACGTGCAACAGCATATGGGTGGTGGGCGGCTGGGCGTCCTCGCTCTGGTTCCAGAACACCCGGGCCGCCAGCCCGCGGACCTGGAACCCCAGCTGCCGCAGCGCCAACTGGAACACACGATTGTGTTCAAAGCAGTATCCCCCGCGCCCGCCGTGCAGCAGCTTGGCTTCCAGGGTCGCGGTATCGAGCGGCACCTCGCCGCCCAGGTAGGAGGTCAAGTTCTCGAACGGAAAGGTTTCCACGTGGCGGCGCTGCAGCTCGGCCAGCGTCGCCAGGGTGGGAGCACGGTCGCCGCTGTACCCGAGGCGTTGCAGATAAACGTCCAGATTCAAAGTGTCATTCATGGTGCTTGCCCATCTCGGTGAAGGAAAGGCAAGCCTAAAACCTGAAGCTTCGTTGAGGTAAAGCACCCTGGCGATCGGCGCTCTGGATGGGTGTGATCGAGGATCGCGATGGCACGGCGGGCTTCACGCCACGGCGATTGCCAGGATGACAGGCTGGCCGAATGGCAAAACTATTTGACATGGCACGGGGATATCGCAAACCTCGAAAGCCGAAAACAACAACCGCCAAGCCTCGGGAGAGAGAACATGCTAGGCCAAATGATGAACCAGCCGCTGTTGATCAGCGCACAGATCGCCCACGCCGCCCGCTACCACGCCGATGGTGAAATCGTCTCCGTGGAGACCACCGGCGGCCTCCACCGCACCAACTGGGGCGAAGTGGAACGGCGGTCCCGCCAGCTGGGTTCGGCGCTGCTGGGCCTGGGCCTGAAACAGAGCGACCGGGTGGCCACCCTGGCCTGGAACAACTACCGCCACCTGGAAGCCTATTTCGGTGTGTCCGGCGCCGGCCTGGTGTGCCATACCATCAACCCGCGCCTGTTCCCGGAACAGCTGGTGTATATTTTCAACCACGCCCAGGACCGCGTGCTGTTCATCGACAAGACCTTCCTGCCGCTGATCGCGGCGATCCAGGACAAGCTGGAACACCTGGAGCACGTGGTGCTGCTGAGCGGCGAAGACGCCGAAGCCGCCGAGAAAGTGCCCGGCATCAAGTTCTACGACGACCTGGTGGATTCCGGCAACGCCGATTTCCAATGGCCGGAATTCGATGAGAACACCGCCTCCAGCCTGTGCTACACCTCCGGTACCACCGGCAACCCGAAAGGCGCCCTCTACTCGCACCGCTCCACGGTGCTGCACTCCATGGCCGTGGCCCTGCCGGACAGCCTCAACCTGTCCGCCCGGGACTGCTTGCTGCCGGTGGTGCCCATGTTCCATGTGAACGCCTGGGGCATCCCCTACGCCGCCGCCATGGTGGGCAGCAAGATGGTGCTGCCCGGCCCGGGTCTGGACGGCGACAGCCTGAAGAACCTGATCAACAGCGAGAACGTGACCTGCGCCGCCGGCGTACCGACCCTGTGGCAGGGCCTGATCGGCGCGCTCCAGAAAGCCAACGAGAAGGTGCCCAGCCTGACCCGCACCGTGATCGGCGGCTCCGCCTGCCCGCCGTCCATGATCGCCACCTTCCGCGACGACTACGGCGTGGACACCCTGCACGCCTGGGGCATGACGGAAATGAGCCCGGTGGGCTCGGTGAGCACCCTGCTGCACAAGCACACCCAGATGTCCCAGGACGAGCAGGCCGCGATCCGCGCCAAGCAGGGTCGCCCGCCGTTCGGTGTGGACCTGCGCATCGCCGACGCCGACGGCAACGAGCTGCCCATGGACGGCGAAACGCAGGGCGACCTGTACGCCAAGGGCCACTGGGTGATCAGCGCCTATTTCAACGTGGATGCCGAGCCGCCGCACGTGGACGGCTGGTTCCCCACCGGCGACATCGCCACCCTGGATGAAAACGGCATCGTCACCATCAAGGACCGCTCCAAGGACGTGATCAAGTCCGGCGGCGAATGGATCAGTTCCGTGGAGCTGGAGAACATCGCCGTGGGCATGCCGGAACTGGCCGACGCCGCGGTGATCGCCGCCACCCACAAGAAGTGGGACGAACGCCCGCTGCTGATCGCCGTGAAGGCGGAAGGTCAGGACCCGTCCGAAAAGGACATCCTGGCCGGCTACGAGGGCAAGATCGCCTCCTGGCAGCTGCCCGACGCGGTGGTGTTCGTGGACGAACTGCCGCGCAACGCCACCGGCAAGGTGCTCAAGAACAAGCTCCGCGATCAGTACGGCGACTACCTGATCAAAGAGTAATCCGCGGCGTTAAGCCCATTACGCCGCGCCCTCAGGGCGCGGCGTCTTCCACTATCTTCAGGGTCATGGGATCGAACGGCACCGACGAGTGTTCGTGGACGATCTTCCACTGACCGTTGATCCGCTGATACGCGCTCGACATGCGCATCCAGCCGACCTGCTCCTCGCCCTTTTCGTTTTCCCCGCCGCAGCGCACCGGGAAATAGCTCACCGCCAGATTGCCGTCCACCCGCACCCGGGGTTCATGGACTTCGAAGACCATGCCGTTGGGACAATACGACATGCACTCGCGCCAGTGCGCGCCATAAGCGTCAAGACCCTGAAAGCGCAGCTTGCCGATGGCGTCGTAGGCTTCCACGTCGTCGGCGTAACAGGCGAGGATCGCATTCAGATCGGCGGCGGACACCGCCTTGGCCCACTGCGCGATCAGGGTTTGGATGGCTTGCTGGTCTTCATTGATGTCGTTGTTCATTGTGGTTTCTCCGTTTGCAGCTCCCGCACCGGACGTACTTCAATGCTGCCGACCCGGGCCGGGGGGATGCCCTCGGCGATGCGGATCGCCTCGTTCAGGTCGCGGGCGTCGACCAGATAAAACCCGGTGAGTTGCTCCTTGGTTTCCGCGAAGGGACCGTCGGTGACCGACGTCTTGCCGTCACGCACCCGCACCGTAACCGCGCTGCTGACCGGCTCCAGGGGTTCGCCGCCGAGCATGTGGCCGCTTTCCGCAAGCGAGTCCGCGTAGGCCTGGCATTCGTCGTCCTCGGGACTGTCGGGCAGGCTGTGCAGCGAGGCTTCCTCGGCGTACACCAGACACAGGTATTTCATCGGTACTCTCCTTGGCCTTATCGGCCTTATTGATGGGTGGATTATCCCTGGTCGTTCAGCGGGCGGCGGATTCGACATCCAGCGCCGCCAGCCGCTTTTCCAGGAAGGCGCGCTGGGCGCCCTGCTGGCACAGCGCCAGCGCCTCGCGGTAGCCGGCGCGGGCCTCTTCGATGCGGCCGGCACGGCGACAAAGGTCCGCCCGCGCGGCCCGGGCCAGGTAGTAGCCGTCCAGGCCGCCGTCGGCGAGCAGTCCGTCGATCAGCGCCAGCCCGGCCTCGGGGCCGTCGCGCATGGCCACCGCCACCGCCCGGTTGAGCGCGATCACCGGCGACGGCGCGGCGCGCAGCAGCACGTCGTAGAGCCCGACGATCTGTTCCCAGTCGGTGTCCTCCGGCCGCTGCGCTTCGGCGTGCACGGCGGCGATCGCCGCCTGCAGGCTGTACGGCCCGAAGCGGCGCGAGCGCAGCGAGCGCTCCACCAGACTCTCGCCTTCGGCGATCAGCGCCCGATCCCATAAGGACCGGTCCTGGTCGTCCAGCAGCACCGGTTCCCCGGTGGCGTCGGTGCGCGCCGCCCGGCGCGCTTCGGTGAGCAGCATCAGCGCCAGCAGACCGCCGGCTTCCGGCTCCGGCAATAAAGAAAACAGCAAACGACCCAGCCGCAGCGCCTCGCCGGACAAATCGGTGCGGGTCAGTGCCGCCCCGGAGGACGGGAAATAACCTTCGTTGAACACCAGGTAGATCACCTGGAGCACACTGTCGAGCCGCTCCGCCAGCTCGGCTTTCTCCGGTACCCGGTAGGGGATACCCGCGTCACGGATCTTGGCTTTGGCGCGCACGATGCGCTGGGCCACGGTGGGCGTGGGCGTGAGGAAGGCGCTGGCGATCTGCTCGGTGGTCAGGTCGCACACTTCACGCAGCGTCAGCGCCACCCGCGCCTGTTCGGACAGCGCCGGGTGGCAACAGGTGAAGATCAAGCGCAGCCGGTCGTCCTCGACACTCAGATCCAGGTCCGGCATTTCGGTGGTTTGCTCGAAGCGCAGCGCCAGCTCTTCCAGGGAAGCGTCGAAGCGGGCGCGCCGGCGGATACGGTCAATGGCTTTGAAGCGTCCGGCGCTGATCAGCCAGGCACGCGGGTTGTCGGGCACACCGTCCTCGGGCCACTGGGTCACCGCCGCGGTAAAGGCGTCCTGCAGCGCTTCCTCGGCGAGATCGAAATCGCCCAGCAGGCGGATCAGCGTGGCCAGCACCCGGCGCGACTCATCCCGATACAAGGCTTCGATATGACCGCTAACCGACAAAAGTCTCCCTCCCTTGAGCGTCCTGCTCGCGAACCCAGGGCGCCGGCTCGCTGAGCGGGCGCACCTCCACGCAGCCCAGGCGCACCAGCGGCAGGCCGGCGGCCAGCCTCAGCGCCTGGTCCAGATCCCGGGCGCGCAGCAACACCACCAGGCTCAGTTGCTCGTCGCCCCGCGCGGCGGCGCCATCGTGCAAGCGCAGACCACCATCACCGTGGCGCAAGGTGGTCGCCAGGCGCGCCGACGGCAACCACTGGCCCCACTGATAATGCTGCTCGGTCAGCAGGGCCCGCCGATAGTCGCAGGTCTTGGCCAGCAGAGTATCCCGCTCGGCGCGCGGCAGTGACGCCAACCGGTTCTCATCCACGTACACCAGGCAAATATAATCCATCTCGATTCTCCGGGAGCAGAAGCCATTGAGCCTCGATACGCCACAGTCGAACCGGCGGACGTCGTTTCGACAGCGCCGGGATCACTCCGCCTCGCCCACCTCCCGGCGCAGCTGCTGGAAGAAATCCGGCTGCGCCCAGGCGCGAAAGTCGCCCCGTTGATAGGCGAGCGCGTTCTTGTAGTAGGCGAGCGCGTTGATCCGGTTGGGCTCGCCGCAGTCGCGGGTTTTCACCACCCGGCCCGGCGCGCCCATGACAATGGAGTTGTCGGGAATCTCGGTGCCCTCTTTCAGAAAAGTATGGCCGGCGATGATGCAGTTATCGCCGATCACGCAGCCGTCCATGATGGTGCTGTTGATACCCACCAGGCAGTTGTCGCCGATGGTGCAGCCGTGCAGCGTCACATGGTGGGTGATCGAGCAGTAATCGCCGATGCGCGTGCCGGTGTGGTTGCCGATGTGCACCATGACGAAATCCTGCAGGTTGGTGTAGCGGCCGATGCGGATGTCATAGAGCTCGGCGCGCAGCGCGGCGTTGATCCACACCGAGGCGCCTTCCGCCAGTTCGATGTCGCCGTACAGCCAGGCGGACTCATGGATATAGGCGGCCTGGTCGGTGCGCGCCTGGGGGTCGATGTAGCCCACTTCTTTCTCCCGGGTTTTTATTGTTCCGGGAGTATGGCAAACGGGTGCTACGGCGGGTAGGTTTGTGGGAGCTTGCCTGCAAGCGAAAGGGCGCGGAGCGCCCGGCAGGATTCCAGAGACCTTGAAAAGAGGAACAACAACGCCTCTGGTATACTGCCGGGTGGCTAAGGCCACCCTTTCGCGGGCTGGGCCCGCTCCCACAAACGCGGTCAGAACATCAGGTCGGGCAGATAGGTCGCGATCTCCGGGAAGATCATGATCAGCGCCAGGCCGACGATCTCCACCAGCACGAACGGAATCACCGACACGTAGATGTCCTTCATGGTGATACTCGGCGGCACCACGCCCTTCAGATAGAACAGGTTAAACCCGAAGGGTGGCGTCATGTAGCCGATCTCCATGTTGATCACGAACAGGATGCCGAACCACACCGGATCGAAGCCCATGGACTGCACGATGGGCAGGAACACCGGCAGCGTGATCAGCATGATGCCGACCGGGTCCAGCACCATGGCCAGGAAGA
>DGNT01000171.1 GCA_002389055.1 Alcanivorax sp. UBA4485 | reverse complement strand
TGGGAGACGCCCACCGGGCCGGCGCCGGGGCCGCCGCCGCCGTGGGGGGTGGCGAAGGTTTTGTGCAGGTTCATGTGGATGACGTCGAAGCCCATGTCGCCGGGGCGCACCTTGCCGAGGATGGCGTTGAGGTTGGCGCCGTCGTAGTAGAGCAGGCCGCCGGCGTCGTGGACGGCTTTGCTGATGGCTTCGATTTGCCGCTCGAACACGCCGCAGGTGGACGGGTTGGTCATCATCAGGCCGGCGGTTTGCGGGCCGCAGGCTTCCTTGAGGGCTTCCAGGTCCACGTCGCCGTCTTTGCCGACCGGCACTTCGCGGACTTTGTAGCCGCACATGACGGCGGTGGCCGGGTTGGTGCCGTGGGCGGCTTCGGGGATCAGGATTTCGGTGCGGGCGTCGTCGCCGCGGGCTTCGTGGTAGGCGCGGATCATGGCGACGCCGGCGAATTCACCCTGGGCGCCGGCCATGGGGGCGAGGGAGACGCCTTTCATGCCGGTGACTTCCTTGAGGAAGTTCTGCAGCTCGTACATACAGGCCAGGTAGCCCTGGCTGTGGCTGGCCGGGGCGAGCGGGTGCCGGTTTAGGAAGCCGGGCAGCATGGCCGCGCGGTTGGCGCCGCGCGGGTTGTATTTCATGGTGCAGGAGCCGAGCGGGTAGAACTGCTTGTCGATGGCGAAGTTCTTGGTCGACAGGTTGGTGTAGTGGCGCACCACTTCCAGCTCGCCCACTTCCGGCAGGCCGGGTTTGTTCTTGCGGCGCAGGCTGGCGGGGATCGCGGACAGTTGGTCCTCACTCACGGGCTTGGGCGCTTGCGCGGTGGCGCTGCGGCCGGGGCGGGAGTGTTGGAAGATCAGCGTGGTTTCGTTGCTCATGCCAGAACCTCCTTCAGGGCCTGCGCGAATAGATCGAGATCGCCTTCGGTGTGTACTTCGGTGCTGTTCACCAGAATGGCGTTCTTCATCGAGTAATCCTTGGCGAGGCTGAGGCCGCCGAGGATGTCTTTTTCCGCCAGGCGGGCGAGCACGGTGTCGGCGTCCTGGGGCAGCGTGAGGGCCACTTCGTGGAACACCGGGGCGCTGAAGGCGCGCTCGACGCCGTCGAGGGCGCAGAGCTTGTCGGCCAGCTTCTGGGTGTTGGCGTGGCAGTGGCCGGCGACGCTGGCGAGGCCGTCCGGGCCCAGCAGGGAGACGTAGATGGTGGCGGCGGTCATGGCCAGGCCCTGGTTGGTGCAGATGTTACTGGTGGCCTTGGAGCGGCGGATGTGCTGCTCGCGGGCTTGCAGGGTGAGGGTGAAGCCCTGTTTGCCTTCCATGTCCACGGTGCGGCCGATGATGCGGCCGGGCATCTGGCGCACGTGTTTTTTCTTGCAGGCCATGAAGCCGAAGTACGGGCCGCCGGAGCTGAGCGGCACGCCCAGGGGCTGGCCTTCGCCCACGACCACATCGGCGCCCTGCTCGCCCCACTCGCCCGGGGGCGTGAGGATCGCCAGGGACGTAGGGTTGGTGACGGCGATCACCAGCATGCCGTTGGCGTGGGCCCAGTCGGTGAGGGCGTCCACGTCTTCCAGGCTGCCGAAGTAGTTGGGCTGGCTGATCACCAGGGCGGCGTAGTCGTCGCCTGCGAACGGGCTGAGGCTGTCCACCAGGGTCTGGCCGGCGTCAGTGCAGAACGGCACGGACACCAGCTCCACGTCCTGGTTGCTGACGATGGCTTCGCAGGCGCTGCGGTAGCGCGGGTTGAGCGCGTCGGGCACCAGCACCTTGCGGCTTTTCGATTTGCGGTTGGCGCGCAGGCTCATGAGCACCGCTTCCGCCAGGCCGGAGGCGCCGTCGTAGACGGAGGCGTTGGAGACGTCCATGCCGGTGAGCCGGGCGATCAGGGTCTGGTATTCGTAGATCACCTGCAGGGTGCCCTGGCTGGCTTCCGCCTGGTACGGGGTGTAGGCGGTGTAGAACTCACCGCGGGTGGCGATTTCCCATACCGCCGCCGGGATGTGGTGCGCGTAGGCGCCGCCGCCGAGGAAGCTGAGCGCGAAGCGGTCCTGCTCGGCGCGCTCGGCCATCAGGCGGGTCACTTCCATCTCGCCGCGCCCTTCGGGCAGGGCGTCGAGGCCGTGGCCGGCTTTCAGGTGGGCGGGGATTTCATCGAACAGGTCCTCGATGCTGTCGGCGCCAATCGCCTGGAGCATGGCCTGGACGTCGTCCGGAGTATGGGGGATATAGGGCATTGGGCGTTACCGGATAATTAGGTGGTAAACAGGATGGTCATGATGTTCGGCGAAGGCCGAGTTGCAAGTTTCAAGTTGAAAGTTGCAAGGGAAAACCCCGAATCGGAGCCGCCCTTTGCAACTTGAAACTTTCAACTTGCAACTCGCCCGCAGGGCGCTATTCGCTATCGATCTGTTCCTGATACTGGTCGGCGGTGAGCATTTCTTTGAGCTCGCCGCTGTCGGCCATTTTGATCTTGAACAGCCAGCCGCCGGCGTAGGGCTCGTTGTTGACGAGCTCGGGCTCGTCTTCGAGCGCTTCGTTGACGGCGACCACTTCGCCGGACACCGGCGCGTAGATGTCGGAGGCGGCTTTCACGGATTCGACCACGCCGGCTTCGTCGCCGGCGGCGAATACCACGCCCTCTTCGGGCAGTTCCA
Organism: Alcanivorax sp. UBA4485; assembly: GCA_002389055.1. GTDB lineage: Bacteria > Pseudomonadota > Gammaproteobacteria > Pseudomonadales > Alcanivoracaceae > Alloalcanivorax. Next base: position 1,177 of record DGNT01000171.1, on the reverse strand, counting down.
CGAACACCAGGTCACCCATGGCGTCCTGGGCGTGGTCGCTGATGCCGACCACGGCGATGTCGTCTTCCACGCGCACCCATTCGTGGCTGTCGCGATAGCGCAAATCGGCGGGGATCTCGCTCATTGGTATTTCTCCTTGGCCGTGATCGTTATAACGGTTTGTAGGTGGCTTTGCCGTTGCGGACGAACGGCGCCCGCACCACCTGGGCATTGAGACGTTTGTTGCGTATTTCCACTTCCACGGTGCCGGTGGTGCCGGCGGGCAGCCGTGCCAGTGCCACCGCCTTGCCCAGGGTGGGCGAGAAGGTGCCGCTGGTGATTTCGCCGTCCGGGCCGACGCTGCCGCCGGGCACGTGCACGCCCTGGTGGGCGCGCAGCACGCCCTTGCCTTCCAGCACCAAGCCGAGCAGCTGCCGGTGGCCTTCGGTTTTCTGTTTTTCCAGGGCGGCGCGGCCGACGAAGTCGCGGTCGGCGTCGTCCAGCGCCACGGTCCAGCCGAGGCCCGCTTCCCAGGGCGTGATGTCCTCATCCATGTCGTTGCCGTACAGGTTGAGGCCCGCCTCCAGGCGCAGGGTGTCGCGGGCGCCCAGGCCGGTGGGCCGCACGCCGGCGTCCACCAGCCGCTGCCACAGGTCTGCGGCCTTGCTGCCGGGCAGGATGATCTCGGCGCCGTCTTCACCGGTGTAGCCGGTGCGCGCGATCAGCCATTCGCCGACGTACTCGAAGCCGAAGAACGGCAGCCCGGCCACCGCCTTGGCACCGGCCTCGCAGAGCACCTTTCCCAGGATCGCGCGGGCCTCGGGGCCCTGCACCGCGATCATCGCCAGGTCGGGGCGCTCGTGGATGTCCACGGCGAAGCCGCCGGCCTGGTTTTCCATCCAGTCCAGGTCCTTCTCGCGGGTGGCGCAATTTACCACCAGCCGGTAGTCGTTGTCGCCTTTGTAGACGATCAGGTCGTCCACTACCCCGCCACGCTCGTTGAGCATGCAGGTGTAGATCGCGCGGCCGGCTTTGACCTTGTCGATGTCGTTGGCGAGCAGGTGGCGCAGGTAGGCGCGGGCGTCGCTGCCCTGCACGTCCACCACGGTCATGTGGGAGACGTCGAAGGCGCCGGCGTGCTGGCGCACGCCATGGTGCTCTTCCAGCTGGGAGCCATAGTGGATGGGCATGTCCCAGC
>DGNT01000140.1 GCA_002389055.1 Alcanivorax sp. UBA4485 | reverse complement strand
CCCCTCTCTACGGTCGGCCCGAAACAAGGAGATGATCATGACGGCCAAGAAAGATCCGCAAAAAGGTTACGTGGCCCTGCTGGGCTGGAGCCTGAACGCCATCGAAGCGCTGGAAAAGTTCGACCGCCGTTTTCTGGTAGTGGCACCGGACTGGGCCCGTGCGTTCGCCGAAGAGCACGACATTCCCTTCATGAGCTGGGATTTCGAACGGCTCAATGACCGCTCCATGGAGATCGCCGAAAAGCTGCAAGCGGAAGGTGTCGACGTGGCGATCCCGCTGTTCGAGGAAACGGTGGAATGGTCCGGGGCAATCAACTCGGTGCTGATGAATAACCCGCGTTTGTACGGCCAGTCGGTCTTGTTCCGCGATAAAGCCCTGATGAAACGGCGCGCGCAACTGGGCGGCATTCGTGTGGGTATTTTTGAAGAAGCCCACGACCGCGAAGACGTGATCCGTTTTCTCAAACGGGTGAACCAGACGCTGCTCAAGCTGGACGGCGACCCGAACGATCCGATTCACCTGAAAGCGTTCGACAAAGCCGGCTGTCTCGGCCACCGCGTGATCCGCACGCCGGACGAAGTGGATACCATCCCGGACGAAGAATTCCCGGTGCTGATGGAAAGCCACCTGGACGGCTGGGAATTCGCCGTCGAGGCCTGGATCCACGACGGCAAGATCCGCTTCCTGAATATTTCCGAGTACGTGACGCTGGGCTATTCCGTGTTCGTGCCCGCCACCCCGGATCTGGAAAGCTGGCGCCCGCGCATCGAACAGGAAATTGAAAAGCTGATCAAAACGTTTGATCTGAAGTCCGGCTTTATTCATCCGGAATACTTCGTCACCAGCGACGGCACCATGTACTTCGGTGAAGTGGCCTATCGTCCGCCCGGCTTCAAGGTGTTCGAGCTGCTGGAAAAGGTTTACGGCTTCAACGCCTACCAGGCCATGGTGCTGGTGTTCGACCCGAAAACCACGGAGCAGGAAATTGTCGATTTCTTCCCCAAGGAAGTGGTCGACGCCAAAGGGCACGCCGGTTGTTTCGGCGTTTACCCGCGCCGCCGTGTGGTCAGCCAGCTGGAGATTCCGGAAGAAACCCTGGAGCACCCGTACTTCGATTTCCACGAGCTGACTCCGCCGCTGGAAGAAACCGTCACCAAGCGCACCGCCTTCGGCACCCACTGGGGCCTGGTGTATTTCCACGGTGACGACCCCTACCAGCTTCGCGACCTGCTCAAGCACCAGGAAGATCTGGATTTCTATATCTAAGCGGTTTCATCCGCGCCTAAAGGCGGTATCGTCGGGGTTTGTATTTCTTCATTAAGAAGGCCCCGACGATGACCGCGGAGTTCCATCCCAGCGTTAACCTCAATCTCAATGTCCGTGGCCTGGGGGTGTCCGCCACCCTCGCCATCAACGAACTCAGCAACGAACTGCTCGCCCAGGGCCGCCCGGTGTTCAAGCTCGGCCTTGGGCAATCACCGTTTCCGGTGCCGGCTTCGGTGGTCGGTGCGTTGCGCGAGCACGCCGCCGCCAAGGACTATCTGCCGGTGTTGGGGCTGCCGGCCCTGCGCCGGGCCGTGGCCGGCTACTGGCAGCGCTGGCAGGGCGTGTCGTTTTCCCCGGACAACATCATGATCGGCCCCGGCTCCAAGGAGCTGATGTTCATCCTGCAGCTGGTCTACTACGGCGACCTGGTGATCCCCACGCCGAGCTGGGTGTCCTACGCCCCCCAGGCGCGCATCATCGGCCGCCAGGTGCACTGGCTGCCGACCACTCGCGCCAACCACTGGAAGCCCACCGCCGAGGCCCTGGATGCTCTGTGTGCCCGGGATCCGGGGCGGCCGCGTCTGGTGATCCTCAACTCGCCGGCCAACCCCCACGGTTACGGCTTCGACGAACAGGAATTGCGGGCGCTGGCCGAGGTGGCCCGGCGCCACCGTCTGATTCTGCTCAGCGACGAGATCTACGGCGAGCTGGACTATAACGGCGCGCACCAGTCCATCTCCCGCTACTACCCGGAGGGCACCATCGTCAGCAGTGGCCTGAGTAAATGGTGCGGCGCCGGCGGCTGGCGGCTGGGCACATTCGCCTTTCCGGACAACCTGCACTGGTTGCGCCAGGCCATGGCCACGGTGGCCAGCGAAACCTACACCTCGGTGGCGGCGCCGATTCAGCACGCGGCGATCACCGCCTTCCAGGGCGGCACCGAGCTGGAGGACTACCTGTTCCAGTCGCGCCGCATTCTGGCGGCGCTCGCCGGGCATCATGTGGCGGCCCTGCGTGACGCCGGGGTGGAGCTGGAGATGCCCGACGGCGCGTTTTATCTGTTTCCCGACTTCTCGCCGCTGGCGGCGCGGCTGGCCGGTCGTGGCATCCGCGACAGCGGCACGCTGTGCGAGCGGCTGCTGGAAGAGACCGGCGTGGCGACGCTGCCCGGCGAAGCCTTCGGGCGGCCGGCGGAAGAGCTGACCCTGCGGCTGGCGTTCGTCGACTTCGACGGCGAGCAGGCGCTGGCCGCCGCCGCGCGGGAAGCCCGCGATCGCCCCCTGGACGACGCCTTTCTGCGCCGCCATTGCGGCCGCTGTGTCACCGCCGTGGAAAAGATGGCCGCCTGGGTAGTGGGCGAGGCGACACCGCAATAACCGGCGCCGCCGGCTACCAGGTGCCGGTGTTTTTCATCGACGCCCAGGGTTCCCGCGGGGGCAGGGCGTCGCCTTTCTGCAGCAGCTCCACGGAGATCAGATCCGGCGAGCGCACGAACGCCATGTGGCCGTCCCGGGGCGGCCGGTTGATGGTGTAGCCCATGTCCTGCAGGTGCGCGCAGAGCGCGTAGATGTCGTCCACCCGGAACGCCAGATGGCCGAAGTTGCGCGCCGAGCCCATGTCCTCTTCCGGATCCCAGTTCCAGGTCAGCTCCAACTCCGCGTCCGGGGTCTCCGGGGCGGCCAGGAACACCAGCGTGAAACGCCCGCCGGGCACCTCCTTGCGGCGGTTCTCTTGCAGCCCCAGCCCTTCGCAATAAAAGCGCAACGACGCGTCCAGATCGCTGACGCGCACCATGGTGTGCAGGTATTTCATAGGGGATCTCCTTGCCGGCTGTGACGGGAAGCATGGTGCTCCGCCGATTGCGGGTGCACGATTGGAAGCGGATTCTGTCACGGTGCTGGAGGGCTTCGCCAGTGATTGCCGCCCTTCGCCGACTCTTCTAAAAACGAAATCACATTCCAAAATAATGATAGTGGTGCGCTGCGTACCCAAAGGGAGAGCACATGGAATTACACCGTATCGGCGCCTCGGCTCTGGCCCGGCGCATCAAGGACGGGGAGGTCACCGCCGAGGCCGCCCTGGAGCATTTTATAGACCGTATCGAGCGCCTCGACGGCGCACTCAACGCGGTGGTGGTGCGCCGCTTCGAGCAGGCCCGTGAGCGCGCCCGCGAGGCGGACCGCGCCCTGGCCCGGGGCGAGGACTGGGGCGCGCTGCACGGCGTGCCGATGACCGTCAAGGAGACCTACGAAATCGCCGGCTGGCCCACCACCGCCGGCATCGAGGCGCTGCGCGATCATGTCTCGGAGCGCACCAGCGTGGCGGTGCAGCGGCTGCTGGACGCCGGCGCGGTGATTTTCGGCAAGACCAATGTGCCCGCCTACGCCTCGGACCTGCAGACCTACAACGACATCTACGGCACCACCCGCAACCCCTGGAACCCGGACCTGACGCCGGGCGGTTCTTCCGGTGGCGCGGCGGCGGCGCTGGCCGCCGGCTTCACGCCGCTGGAGCTGGGCAGCGACATCGGCGGCTCGATCCGCACGCCGGCGGCGTTTTGCGGCGTCTGCGGCCTGAAGCCGAGCTTCGGCCTGATCTCCACCCGCGGCCATGTGCCGGGCCCGCCCGGCGCCCTGGCGCGCCGTGATCTGTCCGTGGCCGGCCCGCTGGCCCGTCATGTAGCGGATCTGGAGCAAGCGCTCACTATTCTCGCCGCCCCGGACGAAGAGGAGGCCACCGCCTGGCGCCTGGAGCTGCCGCCGGCCCGCCACCGGGCGCTGAAGGACTTCCGCGTCGCCACCTGGCTGGACGACCCGCGCTGCCCGGTGGACCGGCCCATCGTCGACGCCCTCGAAGGTCTCAGCGCCCGACTGGCGGAGCTGGGCACCTCGGTGGACGCCGGCGCCCGTCCCGACGGCGTGACCCTGGGCGAGGCCCACGATATCTACTACCGGCTGCTCACCGGCACCATGGGCGAAGGGTTGCCCGGCGGTCTCTACGACCAGCTGAGCGAGGCCGCCGGCCAGGCGCCGGCGGACGACCACAGCTACCGCACCCTGTTCGCCAGGGGCGCCACCCAGTCCCACGCCGACTGGCAGCGCAGTCATGAGCAGCGCAGCGTGATGCGCGCCGCCTGGGCGCGCTTCTTCCAGGACTTCGACGTGATGCTGTGCCCGGTGGTGCAGACCCTGCCGTTCAGCCATCGCCACACGCCGGGGCCGGACCAGCGCACCCTCACCGTGAACGGGGTGGAGCAGCCCTACATGGATATCCTGGTGTGGGTGGGGCTGGCGGGTGCCGTCTATCTGCCCGCCGCCACGGTGCCCATCGGCCTCACCGAGGATGGCCGGCCCCTGGCGGTGCAGGTGATCGGGCCCTATCTGGAGGACCGCACGGTGCTGGCGTTCGCCGCCGCCCTGGAGAGCCTGGTCGAGCCGCTGCCGCAGGCACCGCTGGCGGCGCCGGCGTGAAGGGGTGACACTGAATATACCTTGCGAGAAATTGAGGGTGTGGTGCGGCGGAAAGCTGTGCTACATTTCAGATCCTGGTTTCATTTTACGCCCTCGCTATTCCGCTATGCGAAATAACCATGCGGAATTTGTGAGATAAGCAGCACAACAACAACAGGAGTTTTCCATGACTCTGCTCAGCGTATTCCGCAAGCAATTGATGATCGGCGGTTCGGCTCTGGCTTTCGCGACAGCCACGGTCTTCTCTCCCCTGGCCCAGGCCGCGGAGGACACCATCACCTGGAAAGTGCAGTCGCACTGGCCCGGTTCCAGCAGCTCCTACGAGGACAGCCTCAAGCGCATCAAGCGCGTGCTCGAGGAGCGCACCGACGGCAAACTGGAGCTCGAGCTTTACGAAGCCGGCGCTCTGTTCAAGGCCCAGGAGACCTTTAACGCGGTCAGCCGTGGCGTGATTCAGATGGGCACCATCTCCCCGGCGTATGCCCAGGACAAGATGAGCCTGGCCGGTATCGCCTCGGGCCTGCCGTTCGCGTTCCGCAACGTCTGGGAAGCGGCTTACTTCCACAAGAACATGGGCTTTGAAGACATGCTTCGTGAGGAAGCGGCCAAGCACAACGTCTACTACTCCACCGACAAGGTGTACCCCACCGAAATGGTGGTGAAGAAGCCGATCGAAAGCTGGGATGATTTCACTTCCCTGAAGATCCGTTCTTCCGGCGCGCTGCAGAAGTTCCTCAGTGAAGCCGGCGCGGCGGGCACCTACATCCCGGGCGGCGAGCTGTATCAGGCGCTGTCCAGCGGCGTGGTTGACGGTGCGCACTGGGGCGCCGCCCAGGGTGCCGCCAGCATGGGTCTCTACGAAGTGGCCAAGTACCACGTACAGCCGGCTCTGAACATCGCCGGTACCGACGCCTTCATCGTTAGCCAGAAGGCGCTGGACAAGCTGCCCGAAGGCATGGCCAAGATCGTCAAGGATTCGCTCAACGAACAGTTCTGGATTCGCACCAGCGAATACCTCTACAAAGAGCGCATCACGCTGGCCAAGGTAATGGCCGAGCAGGACGTGCAGATCAACACCATGCCCCAGGACGTGCAAGACAAGCTGGCTAAAACCGCCCAGAAAATGTGGGACGAGGAAGCCAAGCGTAGCGACAAGGCCGCCGAAGTGGTTGAGAAGCTGAAAGGCTTCCTGTCCGATCTCGGCTACCTGTAACACCCGAGAGCGCCCCGGGGGAGCCATGCGGCTCCCCCTTTTATTGTCCGACTATTGAGCCCCCCGCGGAGGAATCATGTCCTTCCTGCAGACGCTGATAAACGGGGTGACCCGCCTGAACGACTTTCTTGGCCGCTGGATCGCCCATCTGATCTTCGCCATGACTGCTTTGCTTCTGTTCGAGGTCATTTGCCGTTACCTGTTTGACGCCCCCACGGTCTGGACCACCGAGTTCGCCCAGTTCCTGTTCGCCATCTATTCGATCATGGCGGGCGGTTATGTGATGGCGCACCGGGGTCACGTCAACGTGGACCTGTTGTATTCCCATTTTTCACCGCGCGTTCAGGCGGTGATCGATGTGTTCACCTCCGTGGTGTTCTACATTTTTATTCTCGCGTTTTTGTATTTCGGTACGTCCATGGCCTGGGAATCCTTCCAGGGCCAGGAAACCACCTATTCCGCCTGGAACCCGCCGGTATGGCCGGTGAAAGCCTTTATCCCGCTGGCGGTGACGCTGGTGTTGCTGCAGGGCACCGTGAAGCTGCTGCGTGACATCGCCGTGGCCATCAACCCGCGGTACGCCGACGTATTGAAAGACGGTCTCGACGACGGTGAAGGTGTCGCCGACAACATCGAAGCCGATGTGAAGGAGCAGCACCGATGAGCATCGAAATGATTACCCTGCTGTTTTTCGGCTCGCTGCTGTTCTTCCTGGTGCTCGGCCTGCCGCTGGCCTTCGTGCTCGGCGGGGTCTCGGTGATCTTCCTGTATT
>DGNT01000110.1 GCA_002389055.1 Alcanivorax sp. UBA4485 | reverse complement strand
AGGACGTGGCGCGCCTGGCGGAGTTCATCACCCGGATCCGCCCGCTCGCCGAGGCGGTGGTCAACGACGAGCTGGGCCGGGTGCTGGAGAAGAGCATCAACAAGGTGCTGGTGGACCGGCTGGAGAATGTGCTGGCCCACCTGGAAAAGCACCACTAGAACGAACACCCACCCTCTCCCACAGGGCCCGCGGTCAGGAGTATTGAGCGAGCACCCGGTCGCGGATTGAGGGCTTGATGTTGGCCCGGGTCATGTCTCCGTTGTGATGCGCCACCACGCGGTGGTCCATCACCCGGAACCACAGCGGCGGTATCCACGCCAGCAGGATCATCGAGGCGTAGCCGCCAGGCAATTGCGGTGATTCGTCGAAGTGCCGCAGGGCCTGGTAGCTGCGCGTCGGGTAGGCGTGATGATCGGAATGGCGCTGCAACTGATACAGAAAGATGTTGGTGACCCGCCGGTTGGAGTTCCAGGAATGCTCTGGACTGCACCGTTCATAACGCCCGTTTTCCTTCTTTTGCCGCAACAGGCCGTAGTGCTCCAGGTAATTCACCACCTCCAGCAGCTGAAAGCCGAACAGGCTCTGGATGATCAGAAACGGCAGCACCGCCCAGCCCAGCCAGACAATCAGCGCACCCCATAACAGAACCGACAGGCCCCAGGCCTGCAGGTTGTCGTTGCGCCAATGCCACACCGATTTGCCCTGGCGCTCGAGGCGCTGCTTCTCCAGGTGCCAGGCGGATTTGAGGCTGCCCAGCACGGTGCGCGGCAGAAATTCCCAGAAGCTTTCACCAAAACGGGACGAGGCCGGGTCTTCCGGTGTGGACACCCGCACGTGGTGGCCACGGTTGTGTTCGACGAAGAAGTGCCCGTAGAACACCGGAGCCAGAACGAGCTTGGCCAGCCACTTTTCCAGACGGTCGTTCTTGTGGCCGAGTTCATGGCCGGTGTTGATGGCGATGCCGGTGGCACAGCCGGTGGAAATCGCCAGCCCCAGGTAGCTGTACCAGGGCAGCGTCCAGGTGCCGGCCACCCAGGCGGCGTAGACGAAAGCGCCGTACAGCATCGGCACGGAAATATAGACCGCATAGCGGTAGTAGCGGTCCCGTTCCAGCTCACTGACCCGGTCTTCCGGCGGGTTGGCGGTTTCCTCGCCGAGGACCACATCGAACAGGGGGATCACCCCGAACACGAACAGAAAGCCGAACCACCACATCACCGGCCAGCCGGTGAGCTGCACCATAAGCACCGCGCCCACCGGCAGCAGCATGGTCAGCGTGCTGAGTAACCACCAATAACGGCGGGTGTCCCGCCATTCCGTATTCATCGCCGCGGTATTCATATTGTTGTCCTCCTGGCCGGCCTGGTGATTTCATCATCAAACCTGCCATTGAGCACTGTCAATATGAAAGCCGTTGCTCTTTAACCGCAGGTAGCAATTCGCTGCTTTTTGTAGCTTCGCCTCCCGCAAACTGAACCATCGTGCCAGTCTGATCGCCAATCACGGAACGCCCATAAAACAATAAACGGGAGGCGGTATGATTCATCGACTGATACTCAGCGTGTTGCTGGCCCTTTTTCTCAGCGCCTGCGGTGGCGGTGGCGGCGGTAGCGGCGGCGGCGATCCCAGCCCCAATAACCCGGCACCGCCGCCGGAGCCGGAACCGGAGGAACCCGCCGAGCCGACCCTGCCCGAGCAGCGGCCTTCCCAGGTCAGCGCGCCGTTCGCCGACTACGGCCGGGTGCTCAACATTCTGCCCCCCGGGCAGGACGACAACGGCGGCCTGAGCAACCTGACCGCCGACATCCCCGGCCTCTCCGACCTGATCAGTACGCTGCTCGATGACCTGGTGGCCGAAACCGGCCTGGTGCCGGCGCTCAGCAAAGAGCCGCACTTCGACGACCAGCTGAATCTGTACGACGCCCTGGTGCGCAGCCCGCAGGACCTCACCGACGGCGAGCTCACCGACTACTTCAAGGACGCCTCCCTGCTGGCACCGGACGCCGGCGACTGGGAAAGCGAGATCACCGTGACGGCGGGCAACCGCAGCGTGGCGATCAAGCGCGACCGCTTCGGCGTGCCGCACATCTTTGGCGACAGCCGCCCGGATGCCCTGTTCGGTACCGGCTACGTGACCGGCGCCGACCGCCTGTTCCTCTTGGACGTGCTGCGCCGCGCCGGGCGCGGTGAACTTTCGAAATTCCTCGGCCCGGCGGATTTTTCCTTCGACCGCGACATCGCCGAGGACGCGCCCTACCGGGAGGAAGACCGTACCGAGCAGATCGCCAACGCCATCGCCCGTTTCGGCGACGACGGCGCGCAAATCTATCAGGACGCCGTGCACTACGTGGCCGGCCTGAACAAGTACGTGGAAGACGTGCAAAGCGGCCTGCTCAAAGCGCCCATCGAATACGTGGGCCTGGGCGTGCAGCTGGAACCCTTCGTGATTGAGGACGTGGTGGCCATCGCCACCCTGATCCAGGGGATCTTCGCCGGCGGCGGCGGCAGCGAGCACGACAACGTGCTGCTCCTGCAGGCGCTGCGCGAGCAGACCGGCTCCGACCAGGCCGCCTGTGCGCTGTGGCGCGACCTGCGCCACGCCACCGACGGCGACTCCTCGGTGACCACGGAACGGCGCTTCGCCACCCAGTCACCGCCGGAGATCGACGACACCCTGTGCCCGCTGTCCGGCGAACTGGCCGGCCGCTTCCCGGGGGCGGTGCTGTTCGACGCCGGCTCCTTCCAGAGCTACCAGCCGCTGACCACCGAGCCCTGCGGGCGACCCGGCCAGCCCACCTGCCCCACCGCGCTCGGCAATGTACCGGCGCTGCCCGGCACCGGCGCCGTGGGCGGCTTGCTGGACGCGGTCGGCGAATTGCTCGGCGGCCTGTTGTCGCTGGCGTCGTCCGACCTGCCGGACGGCGAGCCGACGCTGGCGGCCCGCTGGGCGCGGGTCACCATTGAAGCGGACAAACTGTGGCGCGACACCCCCGAGCCCACCGCCCTGCCCGGCGAACTGAGTGACGCCCAACGGCTGGCGGTGCGTGAGCGGGTGGGCCATCTTGCCCGCGGCGTGGCGGGTCTGCGCGACGGCTTCCCCAACGCCATCTCCAACGCCCTGCTGTTGAACGCGGAACACAGTGCCAGCGACCGGCCGCTGGCGGTGTTCGGCCCGCAAACCAGCTACTTCGTGCCCCAGTTGCTGCTGGAAATGTCGGTGCACGGCGGCGACATCAATACCCGTGGCATGACCTTCACCGGCCTGCCCTATGTGGTGATCGGGCGCGGCCCGGATTTCGCCTGGAGCGCCACCTCCGGCAGCTCGGACCTGACTGACGTGCGGGTGGTGCGGCTGTGTCAGCCCGGCGAAGCACCGGCCCACGGTGAAGGCGGCTACCAGGTGGGCGGCCAGTGCCGGCCCTTCGATGTGATCGACGACACCTGGGCGGCGCGCTGGAACCTGGCGGTGCCCACCGACGACCCGGCCACCATCGGCCAGAACGTGGCGGTGCAGCGCCGGGTGATCCGCACCGCCGAGTACGGCCCGGTGATCGGCTTCGCCACCGTGGCCGGCCAGCCGGTGGCGCTGACCCGCCAGCGCAGCACCTATTTCGCCGAGCTGGATACCGCCTTGCCCTTCATGCAGGCGACCCGCAACGACGTCCATGACGTGCGCAGCTTCCAGGAGGTGTTCAATAACACCACCGGTAGTTTCAACTGGTTCTACATCGACGACCGCGACATCGCCTTTTTCCATTCCGGGCTCTATCCGCGCCGCGCGGCCGGGGTGCACCCGGAGTTGCCCAGCTGGGGCAACGGCCAGTTCGACTGGCAGGGCTTTATCGACCTGGAAGCGCACCCCAACGACGCCAACCCGGCGCGCGGCTATCTGGCCAGTTGGAACAACCGCCCCGCCCGCGACTGGTGGGCCGCCGACGCCAACGCCACCTACGGTTCCGCCCACCGCAACGACATGCTCGATGTGCGCCTGCGGGACCTGGTGGAGCAGGGCAACGTGACCCGCGCCAATATGGTGGAAGCGATGGGCGACGCCGCGGTGGTGGATCTGCGCGGCCAGGAAGTGCTGCCCAAGGCCCTGGCCCTGCTGCAGAGCACGCCGGTGACCGGCGACGAGGCCTCGGTGGTCGAGATGATGCAGGCCTGGGTGGACGGCGGCGCCTTTCGGCGCGACCGGGACGGCGACGGCGAGTACGACGCCCAGGCGGAAGTGGCGCTGATGGACGCCTGGTACACCCGCATGATCGAGACGCTGCTGCCGCAGGTCACTGCCCTGGAAGACACCGGCAGCGGCAATGTGTCGCTGGTGGGCCGCGACAACGCCCCCGGCGCCATGGGATCGGCCTACCAGAACGGCTATTACGGCTACTTGGAGCGGGTGCTGGAACAGGCCCTGGGCGACAGCACGCAACCCTACCAACGGCTGCGCTGCGCCGACAGTGACGCGGCGGAGGCCTGCCGCGCCGCCCTGGCCGAGAGCCTGACGCTGGCCCTGGACGATCTCGGCGGCCTGGCGAACCGGGACAACTGGGATGTGGACGAAAGCGTGGATGCCATCCAGCACCGCGCCATCGGGCTGTCCTCGGTGCCGGCGATCCACTGGCAGAACCGCCCCACCTTCCAACAGGTGGTGGAGTTCACCAACCACCGCTGAGGGTGGAACTTGTGGGAGCGGGCCCTGCCCGCGAAAGGCAAGCTCCGCTTGCCGGCAGGATTCCAGAGACCTTGGTGGTGCTTCTGTTAGAGATGCCTCTGGGATCCTGCCGGCCGGCTTTGCCGGCCTTTCGCGGGCGGGGCCCGCTCCCACAAAGGCCGCTTCGTAGAAAGGTTGGGACGGTATTATGTCTCGTGGCGGGAGAGTACTCTTTCACCATTAATAACCCGTGGAGCGATGGCTATGCGTTGGATGATCTACGGTGCCAACGGCTACACTGGCGAGCTGATCGCCCGGACCGCCCGTGGCCAGGGATTGAAGCCGATCCTCGCCGGCCGCCGCGAGGCGAAGGTGGCGCCGCTCGCCGAGCAGGAAGGGCTGGAATACCGGGTATTCGCCCTGGACGACCCGGACACCCTGGCGGACGAACTGGCCGACGTGGATCTGGTGCTGCACTGCGCCGGCCCGTTTTCGCGCACCAGCCGGGCGATGCTGGAAGGCTGCATCAAGGCCGGCACCCACTATCTGGACATCACCGGCGAGGTGGCGGTGTTCGAGCATGTGTTCGCCCAGGCGGCGCGCATCGAGCAGGCCGGCATCATCGCTTGCCCGGGGGTCGGTTTCGATGTGATTCCCACCGACTGCGTGGCCGCCCGCCTCAAGGAGGCGCTGCCCGATGCCCGCGAGCTGTCGCTGGGCTTTTCCACCCGCTCGGGCCTTTCGCCCGGCACCGCCAAGACCCTGGTGGAAGCCCTCGCTGACGGCGGCCGTGCCCGCATCAAGGGGCAACTGGCCGAGGTACCGCTGGGCTGGAAGGTGCGGCGCATCGATTTCGGCGCCGGCCCGCAGTGGGCCATGACCATCCCCTGGGGCGACGTCACCACCGCCTGGCAGAGCACTGGCATCGCTAATATTCAGGTGTTCGTGCCGACGCCGCGCTGGCTGATCTGGGCCGCCAAGGCCGGCAACGTCACCCGACCGCTGATGTCGCTGCCGGCGATTCAGGGGTATTTGAAGTCCCTGGTGGACCGGCGCGTGAAAGGGCCGGACGAGCAGACCCGCGCCCGCCTCACCACCCATGTGTGGGGCGAAGCGCGCAACGGCGCCGGCGAGCAGCGGGTGATCCGGCTGCGTACCGCCAACGGCTACGCCCTGACCGTGGACGGCGCCCTGGCGGTGCGGCGCTTTATCGAGGACCAGGCCCCCGCGCCGGGCTGCTACACGCCCTCCAAATTGTGCGGCGCACAATTGGTGGAGGAGCTCCCTGGATCCGGCCGTTTCGAAGTAAGTGAGTGCTGACACCGAGGAAACATAATGCACGCCGCTTATGCCGCTCGATGATTCTTATGCATTTGTTTAATTGACGGGCCGCCGTTAGCGTGTCCGTTTCACAGAGCTATTTTTTATAACAGGCACTATTCG
>DGNT01000109.1 GCA_002389055.1 Alcanivorax sp. UBA4485 | reverse complement strand
AAGATGTCCAAGTCCAAGGGTAATGTGCTGGACCCGCTCGATCTGATCGACGGCATCGACCTGGACACCCTGGTGGAAAAGCGCACGCGCGGGCTGATGCAGCCGCAGAAGGAAAAACAGATCGCCAAGCGCACCCGTAAGGAGTTTCCGGACGGCATCAACGCCTACGGCACCGACGCGCTGCGCTTCACCTTCCTGTCGCTGGCCTCCACCGGCCGCGACATCAAGTGGGACATGGGCCGCATCGAAGGCTACCGCAACTTCTGCAACAAGATCTGGAACGCGGCGCGCTACGTGCTGATGAACACCGAGAACCAGGACTGCGGCCTGGACGCGGACAGCGGCGAAGTGACCCTGTCCCTGGCGGATCGCTGGATCGTCAGCGCGCTGCAGCGTGCCGAAACCGAAGTCACCGAGGCGCTCGACCAGTTCCGTTTCGACGTCGCCTCCCACGCCGCCTACGAGTTCATCTGGAACGAGTACTGCGACTGGTATCTGGAGCTGTCCAAGCCGGTGCTCTACGGTGACGAATACAGCGAAGCGGAAAAGCGCGGCACCCGTCGCACGCTGGTGCGGGTGCTGGAAGCCATCCTGCGTCTGGCCCACCCCTTCATGCCGTTCATCACCGAGGAGATCTGGCAGAAGGTGGCCCCGCTGGCGGGCAAGACGCCGGCGGCGGAAGGCGCCGATACCACCATCATGCGCCAGCCGTTCCCGGTCAGCGACAGCGCGCGCCTGGACCCCCAGGCGGAGAGCGACATCGAGTGGATCAAGGCGGTGATCACCGTGATCCGCAACATTCGCGGCGAGATGCGCATCCCGCCGGGCAAGGCGCTGGACGTGTACCTGCACAACGGCAAGGACATCGACCGCGAGCGCCTGGCGGCCAACCACAACTTCATGTGCCGGCTGGCCAAGCTGGAGCGCATCACCTGGCTGAACGCGGAGGATTCCGCGCCGGCGTCCGCCACCGGTCTGGTCGGCGACATGGAAATCCTGGTGCCGATGGCCGGCCTGATCGACAAGGACGCGGAAATCGAGCGTCTCGGCAAGGAGATCGACAAGCTGCGCAAGGAAGTGGCCCGCGGCGAGGGCAAGCTGCGCAACCCCAACTTCGTCGATAAAGCGCCCGACGAAGTGGTCGCCAAGGAGCGCGAGAAACTGGACGACCACCGCTCGCAACAGGCCCGTCTGGAAGAGCAGATGGAGAAGATCAAGTATCTTTAGGCGCGCCCCGAGCGCGCCGCGTCAGGAGGCATGGCCTTGACAGACAGTGACCCGCGCCGCGCGCGCATACTCGCCACCGCCCGGGACGTGTTCGCCGAACAGGGGTTCCGCCGGGCGGAGGTGAAAACCATCGCCCAGCGCGCCGGCGTCGGCAAGGCCACCATCTACCGCTTCTTCCCATCCAAGGACGCTCTACTGCTCACCGTGGTGGAGGAAAACCTCACCGCGATCCGTGATCTGGTGCTGGGCGAGCTGCTCAACGGCGCGCCGCCGTTGCAGCGGCTGGAGAATGTGTGCCGCGCCGTGGCCCGCTTTCTGGAGTGCGAGCGCGACTTCTCCCGGCTGCTGATCCAGGAAGCCGGCGAGTTTCTCGGCCCGATCCAACAGCGCTACCTGCGGCTGGTGGAAGACAACCTGCCGGTGGCCGACGCCTTCTTCAACGAACTGCGTAACGACGGCTACTTTGTTGCACTTTCCACGCGGGACACTATTTTGATGATGGTGAATCTGCTGGTGGGGACCACCTACACCTGGGTACTCACCGGCGAAGGACGGCTCGAACACCAGGCCGTCAGTTACATGGAAGTGCTGGTGCGCGGTCTGCGCGCCGGCGACGCCTGAAGGAGGCAGCATGCGCATCTCAACGTTTTTCGTTCTCGCCACCCTGTGGCTGGCCGGCACGGCCACGGCCGCGCCGCTGGAACAGATACTGGATAGCCCCCACCGCGAGGCGGACAGCAGCCGCGACGATGATCGCCACCCCGCCGAGACCCTGGCGTTCTTTCAAGTCGAGCCGGATATGACGGTGGTGGAAGTCTGGCCCGGGGGCGGCGGCTGGTATACCGCCATTCTGGCGCCCTGGCTGCGCGACCACGGCACCCTCTACGCGGCACAGTTTCCCGCCGACAGTGGCGTGGATTTCTATCAGCGCGCTCTGCAGCGCTACCAGGAGAAGCTGGAGGCCCGCCCGGCGCTCTACGACCAGGTGAAAATCACCCATCTGGGGCCGCCCGAGCACACCGATATCGCACCGGCCGGCAGCGCCGACCGGGTGCTCACCTTCCGCAACGTGCACAACTGGGCCAAGGCCGGCACCGCCGAGGCCGCCTTTGAGAGCTTTTTCCGGGCCCTGAAACCGGGCGGCGTGCTGGGCGTGGTGGAACACCGGGCCCCCGCCGGCCGGCCGCTGGAAGAACAGATCGAATCCGGCTATATGACCGAGGCGTACGTGATTGAGCAGGCGGAGAACGCGGGCTTCGAACTGGAGGCCAACGCCAGTATCAACGCCAACCCGGCGGACGATACCGAGCACCCGGCCGGGGTCTGGAGCCTTCCGCCCACCCTGCGGCTGGGGGAAGAGAACCGGGCGCGCTATCTGGAGATCGGCGAAAGCGACCGCATGACGCTGCGGTTCCGCAAGCCGGAGTAACGCTTCAGGCGGGCGGCCGCTCCAGCATGCCGGGGGTGGCGTCGGCGCCCAACACCACCGACTCCGCGATGCCGATCATGGTGCGCCGGCACTGCTCCAGACGCTGGGCGGAAAATTCGCCGTTCTCGAAGATGTAAAGGGAATAGTTTTCCAGTATCCACAGCATGGTGCGCATCACCAGCGGCTCCATGTCCCGCTGGGTCAGCCGGCTGATTTCCGAAGACAGTACCTCCGCGGCGATCTGCTGGGCGCGCACCCGGTGGGGGGCCAGCGCCGAGTTGGAGGAGCGGGCCTCCTCCATCATCAGCTTGATCACCGGCCCCATGCTGACGTGGTAATTGAAATACACCTCGGTGGTGTTGGTGATGATCTCCTTCACCGACTGGGCCTGGCGCATTTCCTGATGGAAGTGGAGCAACATGTTGTCGATGAAGATTCGATAGATGCTCTCCAGAACATCCATCTTGTTGCGGAAGTACTTGTAGAAGGTTCGCCGGGACACCTTGGCGGCATCCAGAAGGTGCTGCACGGTGGTCCTGGCCAGACCGCGCTGGGCGAACACATACATGGAGTGGATAAGAATCTCCGCGCGGGCCTGGGAGCGCTGGCCGCCCTCCTCTTCCGCGTGGGCCTCCAGGACCTGATTGACGACCTGACGTATGGCGTCCAGGTCTTCCGGTGTGCGTTGCACGTGATTTATCCCCTGTTTTTGTTTACCCGGCTGGCTAGCTTAACCAAGGCCACCCGGGCCGTAAACAGGCAGTCTATCACGCGGGTATAACGGCGCCTCCGCCGCCACCGGAGGGTCCTTTACCCTGCTTCAAGCGTTTCCAGACTTTCTCATGGAAGTGGTACGCCACCGTATTCACGCAGGGTTCGACCAGCGCCGTGGCGCCACCGATGCGCCAGTCTCCGGTCATCGCCCAGACCACCAGAAAGGCGACGCTGATATGCATAATGCCAAAGCTGAATGTTTTACCCATGGAACACCTCCTGGCCAATGGGTAAATGATAGCCATTCTCACACATAGGTAAAGTGCGCATTTCGTCATTGGTCCAATAGCCCCAATCTATCCATGGTTTTGCCTCGACGGGTTAATTGTTGTAAAGGCCGTCCGCGGCGGGATGCGATTTACCGGCGTCCGGCCTAAGCTATCCCGCACACCCTTCGGGGCGCCCTCCAATCAGCCAAGGACTCTTACATGGAGCGTAAAGCGCTACTGATTCTGCACGGTAAACAAGCCACCCATCAGGCACTCAGGGACGCGGTGATGAGCCGCCGGGAAGACGGCTGGGACCTGGCGGTAAGAGTCACTTGGGAAGGCGGCGACGCGGAACGCTATGTGGAGGAGGCGCTGTCGTTGGGCTACCGCACCTTGATCGCCGCCGGCGGCGACGGTTCGGTGCGGGATATCACCCAGGCGATGATGGCGTCCGGACAGTCGGACCTGGCGCTGGCCATCGTGCCCATGGGTACCGCCAACGACTTCGCCACCGCCGCCGGCATACCGGAAGACCCGGCTGAAGCCCTGGCGCTGCTCGACCACACGCCCCGGCCGGTGGACGTGATCCAGGTGAACGACAGCTATTTCCTCAATATGGCCACCGGCGGTTTCGGCACCGAGGTGACCACCCAGACGTCGGAAGACCTGAAAGAGCTGTTGGGCGGCGCGGCCTATTTGCTTACCGGACTGACCCGGTTCGCGGAAGTGCGCCCCGCCGAAGGCCGTTTTCGCGGCCCCGATTTCGAATGGCAAGGCGAATTCCTGGCGCTGGGACTGGGCAATGGTCGCCAGGCCGGCGGCGGGCAGCGGCTGTGCCCCGAGGCCTGTATTGACGACGGCCTGATGGATGTGGCGATCCTGCCTTCGGATATGGATCTTCTCGCCGGCGTGCGGGGGCTGTTCAACAGCGACAACGGCAACGGCGAACGCGAGGGATTGTTCGTGCGTGCGCGGGTCAGCGAGCTGGAGATCGAGACCCCGGAGCCGATGCATTTGAATCTGGATGGCGAGCCGCTGAAGGATGAGCGGTTCAAGTTGAAGGTGTTGCCGGGGGTGATGGGGTTGGTGGTTGGGGAGGACTGCCCGATGATGGGGGCAAAAGGATAGATTGAGGTCATGCTTGTAGGAGCGGGCCTTGTGGGAGCGGGCCCTGCCCGCGAAAGGCCGGGTCTGCCGGCCGGTGGGATTCCAGAGCGGTTTGGAGGATGGGCTGACCTACTTTAGGTCGCGAGCTTGCTCGCGATCGCTTCGCGACGCCTTCGGCGCCTGCTCCCCGTTCCGTTGGAACAGGGTCGCTCACATGGGCCTTGTAGGGAGAGGCGGCATCGTGATCCTAAATAAAAAAAAGGGCCACCCC
>DGNT01000132.1 GCA_002389055.1 Alcanivorax sp. UBA4485 | reverse complement strand
TGCGCCTGGTCAGCCCGGCGGTGTACCCGAGCGCCGAAGCCACCGCCCGCGCCTCCGGCGCCGGCGATGTGCTCAGCGCCGCGCGGGTCTGCGCCGACCTGGACGAGGCCCTTGAGGGTGCCACCCTGGTGATCGGTACCAGCGCGCGCCAGCGGCGTATTCCCTGGCCCTGCCTGACACCGCGCCAACTGAGCGCCCAGCTGCAGCGCGAGCCGGAAAGCACCCGCATCGCGGTGCTGTTCGGGCGCGAGGACCGCGGCCTCACCAACGACGAACTGCGCCGCTGCAACCTGCACGTGACGGTGCCCGCCAACCCGGACTACGGCGTGCTCAACGTGGCGTCGGCGGTGCAGCTGATCGCCTATGAGCTGCGTCTGGCCCTGGTCGGCGAGGACGCCGACCTGCCCGAGGCCCGCGCCCGCCGCGAGGCCATGCCGCTACCGGAAATGTTCTGGGACGAGCCGCCGGCCAGCAACCAGGCGGTGGCCGGCTTCCTGGATCACCTGGAACAGGTGATGACGGAGAGCGGCTTCCTGAACCCGGAGCAGCCCGGCCAGGTGATGACGCGAATGCGGCGATTGTTCCTGCGCGCTCGTCCGGACAAAATGGAAATCAGCATCCTGCGCGGTACGCTGGTGGCGATACAGAAGCAGGCCGCTCGCCAAGCGGCGGATAAGCCCCGCGACGACGAGCCGGGGACCAGGCAGAGGTAATTATGTTCAAGCAAGTGAAAGAGGACATCGCATCGGTTTTCAGCCGCGACCCGGCGGCGCGCAACACGCTTGAAGTGCTGCTCAATTATCCGGGCCTGCACGCGGTGCTGTTCCACCGTCTGGCGCACTGGCTGTGGCGGCGCAACGCCAAGCAACTGGCGCGCCTGCTGTCCACCTTCAGCCGCTGGCTGACCGGCATCGAGATTCACCCCGGGGCCAAGATCGGCCGGCGCTTTTTCATCGACCACGGCATGGGCGTGGTGATCGGTGAAACCGCGGAAATCGGCGATGACGTCACGCTCTACCACGGCGTCACCCTGGGCGGCACCAGCTGGGACAAAGGCAAGCGCCACCCGACCCTGGAAGACGGCGTGGTGGTCGGCGCCGGCGCCAAGGTGCTGGGCCCGTTCACGGTGCACAAGAACGCCAAGATCGGGTCCAACTCCGTGGTCACCAAGGAGGTGCCGGAAGGCGCCACCGTGGTCGGCATCCCCGGCCGGGTGATCGGCCGGCCGGTCAGCGAGCAGGAGAAGAACCGCCAGGAAATGGCCGAGAAAATCGGTTTCCAGGCCTACGGCGTCAGCAACGACATGCCCGACCCGGTGGCCGAGGCCATCGGCGCGCTGCTGGATCATATGCACGCGGTGGACGGCAAGCTCGACCGGGTGTGCGACAACCTCAAGCGCCAGGGTATCCAGGGCTGCGACGAGAAGCTGCCCGAGCTCAACGCCGAGGACTTCGAACCGGTGAAGGCCCGCGGCGGCACCGACTGAAGACACCTTAGATGATTCAGACTCTGACGCGCTTGTTCCCGCTGTGGGCGGTACTGTTTTCGGTATTCGCGTTTCTGTTTCCGGGCGGCCTGGCGCAATTGTCCTGGGCGATCGTGCCGCTGCTGATGCTGATCATGTTCGGCATGGGCATGACGCTCACCTGGGCGGATTTCGCGGACGTGGCGCGGCGCCCCGGCGTGATCGGCGTGGGCATGCTGCTGCAGTTTCTGATCATGCCGCTGGTGGCCTTGCTCGTCGGGTTGTTGCTGGCGCTGCCGCCGGAGCTGTTGCTGGGCCTGGTAATCGTCGGCGCCTGCCCGGGCGGCACCGCGTCCAACGTGATCTGCTATCTGGCGCGGGCGGACGTGGCGCTGTCCATCACCATGACCTCGGTGTCCACCCTGGTGGCGGTGGTGGCCACGCCGCTGCTGGTGTGGGTCTACCAGGGCCAGAGCATCGAAGTGCCGGTGATGTCCATGCTCGGTTCCCTGGTGCAGATCGTGCTGCTGCCGGTGATTGCCGGCACCCTGCTCAACTCCCTGTTTCATCGCCCCCTGGAGCCGGTGCGGGCGGTGTTCCCGCTGCTGTCGGTGGCCGCCATCGTGCTGGTGATCGGCGTGATCGTGGCGCTCAACCGGGACCGCATCGCGGTGGGCGGCGCGGCGGTGATGCTGGCGGTGGTGCTGCACAATGGCCTGGGGCTGGCGCTGGGTTACGGCGGCGCCCGGCTGATGCGTCTCGACCCGCGCCGTGCCCGCACGCTGGCGATCGAAGTGGGGATGCAGAATTCCGGCCTGGGCGTGGCCTTGGCGGTGAAGCATTTCTCCGCCGGCGCCGCGCTGCCCGGGGCGCTGTTCAGCGTCTGGCACAATCTGTCCGGGTCGGTGCTGGCCTGGTACTGGCGGCGCCGGCAACCGTAAAAGACGGTAACGCGGCCTGCCGGAGCGCCGCCGGGCTGGCAGACTGACCCTGATGAAACGCCTTTCCCAAATCCTCGTGCTGTTGCTGCCGATCGCGGCGCCGCTGTTCGTGCTCGGCCTGCACCAGCAGTGGTGGTCGGTGCCGCGTCACTGGAACCCCTTTATGCCGCTGCACGTCACTGATCCGGTGACGCCGGTCACCGGCTGGAAGCTGTCGCGCCTCGAGGACCGTCCGCAGGCCTGCCTGGACGCGTTAGGCACCGCGCCGGAGGACGCCCTCGACCATATGCCGCTGGAGGACTACACCCCGGTGGAGAGCTGCCCGCTGACCAATGTGGTGCGGGTGCGCCGCACCGGGGTGACGTTCAACAACAGCTTCGTGGCCCGTTGCCCGCTGGCGCTGGCCTGGGTGATGTTCGAGCGCCACGGCCTGCAGCCCGCCGCCCGCGAACAATTCAATCAGCCGGTACAAACGGTGTGGCACTACGGCACCTTTTCCTGCCGCAATATTTACAACCGGGAAGAGGACCGGCGCAGTGATCACGCCACCGCCTCGGCGCTGGACCTGGCCGCGCTGACCCTGGCCGACGGCACTCGCATTTCGGTGCAGGACGACTGGGACGGGGAGGGCGACAAGGCGGCGTTTCTGCGCAACGTGCAAAACCGGGCCTGTGAGTACTTCGGCACCGTCCTGGGGCCGGACTACAACCAGGCCCACGCGGACCACTTCCACCTGGGCCTGAGGGGCTTCCGGATCTGCCGCTAGCGGCGCCGTTCGTTGGGCAGCGTCAGGTACACGCCGACAAGCAACAAGGGCGCGCCTAGCAGATGGTGCCAGCCGAGCGCGGCGCCGAGCACCAGGAACGCGAACAGGGCGGTGAAGAACGGCGTGGACAGGCGCACCACGGTGGCGGCGGTGGGGGTGATGTGCTGGCACGCCAGCGGATAGAGGTAGCCCGGCGCCAGCGTCGACACCGCCGCCAGGCCCAGGAACAGGCCCCACTGGCCGGCATCGGGCACCGCCGCCGCCGGGCTGGCGAACGGCACGCTCACCAGCAGGCCGAGCACGCAGCCGATCAGCACCACGCTCCAGCCCTGGCCCTGCAGGCGGCTGCCGGCCTGCGAGTACAGCGCCATCGCCAGGGCCGCCGCCAGCCCACAGGCGTCGCCGATCAGGCGGCCCTGGTCGGCGTCCGGGGCCGTCACCGGCCCGCCCAGCAATACCACCGCCAGCCCGGCGAACGCCAGCAGACCGCCCAGCACTTCGCGGCCGGCCACCGGCTGGCGGCGTAGCACTCTCAGCAGCATTACGAAGAACGGCGATGTGGAGACCAGCAACGACACGCTCACCACGTCACTGAGATAGAACCCCACCGTGGCCAGCACATAGTAAGCGGCGAGCAGCACACCGCCGTACAGCGTCCGCTGATTGGGGCGCTGAAAACCTCTGGTCAGCGTGAGCAGGACGGTGAGCAGCAGGGCGGCGGTGAGAAACCGGAACACCAGGGTGGTGCCGGTGGGCAGGTCGCGCAGCAGCGCCACCCAGATTCCGGTGGCGCCCCATTGGGCGCTGGCGAGCAGGGCGAGGGCGGTGCCTTTTTGTGTGTCGGAAGCCATACCGCCGTCCCCCGGATCGTCTGCGTCAGACGTTAAACAGGAAGTTCAGCACGTCGCCGTCCTTGACCACATACTCCTTGCCTTCGGCGCGCATTTTGCCGGCTTCCTTGGCGCCCTGTTCGCCGTTGCCCGCGACGTAATCGTCGTAGGCGATGGTTTGCGCGCGGATGAAGCCCTTTTCGAAGTCGGTGTGGATCACGCCGGCCGCCTGCGGCGCGGTGGCGCCGATCTTGACGGTCCAGGCGCGCACTTCCTTCTTGCCGGCGGTGAAGTAGGTCTGCAGGCCGAGCAGCTCGTAGCCGGCGCGGATCACGCGGTTGAGGCCGGGTTCTTCCATGCCCAGGTCGGCCAGGAAGTCGGCTTTTTCCTCGTCATCCAGTTCGGCGATCTCGGATTCGATCTTGGCGCAGATCGGCACCACCGAGGCGTTTTCCTTCTCCGCCTGCTCGCGCACCAGGTCCAGCAACGGATTGTTGTCGAAGCCGTCCTCTTCCACGTTGGCGATGTACATGGTGGGTTTGAGGGTGAGCAGGTTGAGGCTGCGGATCGCCTTGCGCTCGTCATCGCTGAGGTTGGCGGCGCGCGCCGGCTCGCCTTCGTTGAGCAGCGGCAGCAGCTTTTCCAGCACCGGGATCAGCGCCTGGGCGTCCTTGTTCTGGCCCTTGGCGGCTTTCTGGGCGCGCTGCAGGGCGCGGTCCACGGAGTCCATGTCGGCCAGCGCCAACTCGGTATTGATCACGGAAATGTCATCCAGCGGCGATACCTTGCCGGCCACGTGGATCACGTTTTCGTCGTCGAAGCAGCGCACCACATGGGCGATGGCGTCGGTGTCGCGGATGTTGGCCAGGAACTGGTTGCCCAGGCCCTCGCCCTTGGAGGCGCCCGCCACCAGGCCGGCGATGTCGACGAACTCCATGGTCGCCGGGATCACCTTCTCCGGATTGACGATGGCGGACAGCTTGTCCAGCCGCGGGTCCGGCACCGGGACCACGCCGGTGTTCGGCTCAATGGTGCAGAACGGGAAGTTCTCGGCGTCGATGCCGGCCTTGGTCAAGGCGTTGAAAAGAGTGGATTTGCCCACATTGGGCAGGCCCACGATACCGCACTGAATACCCATAACTGCACCTCCGTTTTCGAGGGCGCAATGCTACTCAAGCGCGGGCCAAAATGCGACAGGCGAGAGACGACGGGTTGCCAGGGAGCCGGCCCCGGGGGGCGCTGCCGCCGCTCAGCGTGACCGGGGGCGCCGCTAGACTGGCCGCATCAAGGAGGGAAGGACACCATGACCGAACGCATCCTCTATCAATTTCCGATATCCCATTACTGCGAGAAGTCCCGCTGGCAGCTCGACTATAAAGGGCTGGCATACCGCACCCGCAACCTGCTGCCGGGGCCGCACCGGCTGCGCACCCAGTGGATGGCGCGCATCAACACCCTGCCGGTATTGCGTGACGGCCAGCGGGTGGTGGGGGATTCCACCAAAATCGCCTACTACCTGGAAAAGCATTACCCGGAACGGTCGCTGATCCCCACCGACGCGGAGTCCCGCGCCCGGGTGATCGAGCTTGAACAGCAGCTCGACCGGGTGGCGGTGCACGTGCGCCGCTGGCTCTACGGCCAGATTATCGACCGCCCGGAAGTGATGGACGCCATGCTCGACCCCTACCGGCTGCCGGAGCCGCTGAAAAAGGTTTGGACGCCGATCACCCGGGAGAGCGTACGACGCCTCTACCGCATCGAACCCAAAGCGGTGGCGCACTCCGGGCAGAGAGTGGAGGAGGGCCTGGCGCTGGTCGAGCAGACTCTGCAACGCGGTGGTGGTCGTTACTTGGTGGGCGATGCGTTCACGCTGGCGGACATCGCCGCCGCCAGTCTGCTGGCGCCGCTGGTCAGCCCGGCTGGCACGCCCTGGGATATGTTCGAGGAGGGCTCGCTGCCCGCCGCGCTGCGGAAGCAGCTGGATGATTTGCGCGAGCGCCCGGCGGGTCAATGGGTGCTGGCACGCTACACCGAGGATCGTTAGAACTTGTAGGAGCGGGCCTTGCCCGCGAAAGGGTGGCTTTTAGCCACCCGGCGGGATACCAGAGACTTTTCAAATGGCGGTATAAACGGCGTCTCTGGAATCCTACCGGCGCGCTAGCGCGCCTTTCGCGGGCAAGGCCCGCTCCTACGAGGCGCGGAAGCCGTTGAGGCCGTTCATGGCGTGGCTGAATTCGCCGCGCAGCATGTCCGGGGTAAACCGCACCGCTTCGTCGATGGCCCGTTCGATCAGTTCACGGTCGGCCGCGGAGGGTTTGTTCAATACGTGGGGGGTGACCAGCTGGGCGCTGCCCGGATGGCCGATGCCGAGACGCAGGCGGTAGAAGTCCTTGCTGTTGCCGTGGCGGGCAACGATATCGCGCAGACCATTGTGGCCGCCGTGTCCGCCGCCCTGTTTGAAGCGGGCCACGCCGGGGGGCAGGTCCAGTTCATCGTGGGCCACGAGCATTTGCGTCACGGGAATCTTGAAGAAGTTCGCCAGGGCCGAGGTGGATTGGCCGCTGCGGTTCATATAGGTGGTGGGCACCAGCAGGCGGATGGTTTCGCCTTCAAAGGTGAAGGTGCCGGTGGCACCGAAGTATTTCTTGTCTTCGTTGAGAAAGATGCCCTGGGCACGGGCCAGGGCATCCACATACCAGACTCCGGCGTTGTGGCGGGTGGCGTCGTATTCGGGGCCCGGATTGCCCAGGCCCACGATCAGTCGTACCGGTTCCGCCATCATCGCACTCAGTCTTCGGAGGGCTTCTCTTCGCCGTCTTTCGAGCCGGCTTGCTGATCGTCCTCGTCCTCATCGTCTTCGCTGGCACGCACTTTCGGTGCGTGCACGGCAACGATGGGCTGGTCGTGGTCTTCACCGTAGGCCAGCTGGGTCAGCGCCACGCCGGTGGGCAGCTTGATGTCGGACAGGTGCAGCACCTGGTCCAGCTCCACGGCGCTCAGGTCCACCTCGATGTATTCCGGCAGGTGCTTGGGCAGACAGCTGATTTCCACTTCGGAAATGTTGCGGTGGATTTCGCCACCCTGCTTCTTAACACCGATGCAGGCTTCTTCGTTGGTGTAGTGCAGCGGCACGGTCATGGTGATTTCATGGCCGGCTTCCACACGCATGAAGTCGGCGTGGATCGGGAAACCGCGGGCCGGATCGCGCTGCAGATCGCGCAGAACCGCCTGCTGCTTCTTGCCATCCAGCTTCAGCGTCAGGATGTGGCTGTAGAAGGCCTCGGTTTCCAGGGCTTTCTTCAGTTCACGGGTCTCCAGTGACACCATCACGGGGTCGGCGTGGCCGCCATAGATAATGGCCGGTACGCGACCGTGCAGACGACGCAGGCGGCGGCTCGCACCTTTCCCTGTGTCGCTGCGGCTTTCAGCGGTCAATTCGAATTCGTTGGACATGGTCCTGTCTCCATTAAGCTCTCCGGCACCCCGCGACCAGGCGCACCGAAAAGGTTGCGATAAGCCCGAAACGGGCGTCCCCGGAACGGGGAGGGGGCGGATTATGCCGGAAATCCCTGGCCTACACCAGTTCCAGGCGGTCGAACATGGCGGACAACGATTCCTCGTTGTTCACCCGGCGGATGGTTTCCGCCAGCATCGGCGCCAGGCGCAGCACGCGGATCTTGTCGCACTGGCGGCCCTGTTCGGACAGCGGGATGGTGTCGGTGACCACCAGCTGATCCATGGCGCTGTTGCTGATGTTGTCGATCGCCGGGCCGGACAGCACCGGGTGGGTGCAGTAGGCGATCACCTTGGCGGCGCCGTGGTCCTTCAGGGCCTGGGCGGCTTTGCACAGGGTGCCGGCGGTGTCGACGATGTCGTCCACCAGCACGCAGGTGCGGCCTTCCACCTCACCGATGATGTGCATCACCTGGGATTCGTTGGCCTTGGGGCGGCGCTTGTCGATGATCGCCAGGTCCGCGTCGTTGAGCTGCTTGGCCAGGGCGCGGGCACGTACCACGCCGCCCACGTCCGGGCTCACCACCATCAGATCGTCGTGCTTCTGACGCTCGATGTCGGCCACGAACAGGGGGGTGCCGTAAACGTTGTCCACCGGGATGTCGAAGAAGCCCTGGATCTGGTCGGCGTGCAGGTCCACGGTCACCACCCGGTCGATGCCCACGGCGGTGATCATGTCGGCGACCACCTTGGCGGTGATCGGCACCCGCGCGGAGCGCACCCGGCGGTCCTGGCGGGCGTAACCGAAGTAGGGGATCACGGCGGTGATGCGGCCGGCGGAAGAGCGCCGCAGGGCGTCGGCCATCACCAGCAGTTCCATCAGGTTGTTATTGGTGGGCTGGCAGGTGGACTGGACGATGAACACGTCCTTGCCGCGCACGTTTTCCTGAATGTCCACGGCCACTTCGCCGTCGCTGAAAACGCCGACGTCGGCATCGCCGAGGGGAATGTTGATCTGCTCGGCCATGGAGCTGGCCAGTTCGGGATTGGCGTTGCCGGCGAAAATAACGAGTTTGGACACTGGCGTCCCCTGGCTTTCAAGTAATGAATTTAGGGTTTGTCCTTACGGAAAGAAATGGCTGGGGTACCAGGACTCGAACCTGGGAATGACGGGATCAAAACCCGCTGCCTTACCAACTTGGCTATACCCCAACACTAACTTGCTCAGGTGGCGTGTCACGCCGGCCCTGAATTCTGTCTGGCTCGAAGCGTCGCCAGTGCCTCATGGAGAGGTGAGATTTCAGTGCTTCGAGCCACAAAACCTGTCCAGTATTCCGGCAAGTGCCGCATTGCGTTCTGCGCGTCTTGCCGCTCGGCGAAGTGTGCGAAACAACAAGCGCCGGTACCGGTCATGCGGGCGTTACCCGCTTCGCTTTGGAGCCAGTCGAGCGCTTTATCCACGGCGGGAAAAAGGCGCCGGGCCACGGCTTCGCAGTCGTTGTGCCCTTCCTTCAGAAAGGCCTCGAAAGTGGCCGCCCCAAGCGAGGCCGGTAATGTAATGGCGGGGGTGTGCCTTGTCAATTCCCCGTCGCCGAAAATTCGAGCGGTTGGAACCGACACCCCGGGATCGACCACCAGAAACCAGAGTGGCGGCAATTCAACGGCTTGCAAACGCTCGCCCACGCCTTCCGCCCAGGCGTTGCGGCCGCGCACGAACACCGGCACGTCCGCGCCCAGGCTCAGCCCCAGCCGCGCCAGGGTATCCACGTCCAGGTCCAGGCCCCAGAGCAGATTCAGCCCCCACAGCGCGGTGGCGGCGTCGGAGGAGCCACCGCCCACGCCGCCGCCGGCGGGCAGCGTTTTACGCAGATGCAGGCGCGCGCCACCGCGATGGCCGCCTTCCTGTTGCAGCAGGCGTGCGGCGCGCAGCACCAGATTGTCGTCGTCCACCGGCAGCGCCGGGTTGTCGCAACGCAAGCTCAGGGTGTCGGCGGGGGCGAAATCCAGCGTGTCGCCGTGGTCGAGCAGCACGAACAGGGTCTGCAGCAGGTGGTAGCCGTCCGGCCGCCGGCCGTTGATGTGCAAAAACAGGTTCAGTTTGGCCGGCGCCGGCAGGGAAAACGGAGCCATGGTCAGGGCTGGCTGGGCAGCGGCTGCCACTCGCGGATCAGCAGGGTAAAGCTGTCGGCGCCCTGGCGCGCCTTGATGCGGTGGGGCAGCGCCACCCGGCCCACGGTCTCGTAGCGGTCGAATTCCAGGTCCCAGCCCAGTTGGCTCAGCTGGCTGAGCCGGCCGTCGTCGTTTTCCTCCGACTGCGCCGGCGCCCCCGGCCAGACCAGCCCGCGGCTCCAGTATTCCAGCGCCGACACCGGCAGCCAGAAACCGGTCAGGTGCCAGGCCAGCTCGCCCGGGGTGCGGGCCTGCCATTCACCCTGGGACGTTTCCAGGCGCGCCATGCCCGGCTGCCAGGTAAGTTCCGCGCTGCCGAAGCCGAGCGGGCCGGAAAAGCGGATTTCCCCGTAGCGCGGCGCCTGCTGCCAGTCGAAGCTGGCGGAGCCGCCGTCGTCGGCGGTGCGGTAGCCCAGCTTGCCGCTCATTTCCCAGCGCTGGATCTGGTCGGCGCGGGTGAAGTCCGTGGGGGCCACCGGGGCCTGTTGGCAGGCGCTCAGCAACAGCGCCAGGGGCAGCCACCAAAAACGGCTCGCGTTGCTCAAAGTGTCACCTCCAGGCGTTGCAGGGTTTCCATGATCGGCTCGGCTTCCGGGCTCTGCTCCAGCGCCGTGGCCCAGACCCGGCGGGCGTCGTCTTCTTCACCCAGCACCCACAGCACCTCGCCCAGGTGGGCGCTCACTTCCGGGTCCGGGAACTGGGCGTAGGCGCGGCGCAGGAACGGCAGCGCGTCCTCCGGCCGGCCCAGCCGGTACAGCACCCAGCCCATGGAATCGAGAATCGCCGGGTCGTTGGGCTGCTGTTCCAGGGCGCGGCGGATCATCTCGTGGGCCTGCTCCAGATGCACGCCCTGGTCCGCCCAGGTGTAGCCCAGGGCGTTCAGCGCCGCCGGGTCGTCGGGCTGTTGTTCCAGCACCCGGCGCAGGTCCGCCTCCATGGCCTGGTAATTTTCCAGGCCGCCGGCGGTCATCGCCCGGGCGTAGAGCAGTTCGGGGTTGTCCGGGGCGGTTTCCAGGGCCCGGTCGAGCAGCGCCAGGGCGGATTCCGGGTCGCCGTTGGCGGCGCGCATGTCGGCCTCGCTGATCCACAGCAGGGTGGCCTGTTCCGGGTACTGATGGGTCAGGCTGGTGATCAGCGCGTGGGCCTGGTCGCCACGGCCTTCGCTGTACATAAGCCGCGCGGCCTGCACCTGGGCCTGCAGGCTTTCGCCGCCTTTGACCTTCAAATAATAGTCGATGGCGCTTTTCGTGTCGCCGCGCTGCTCCGCCGCCTGGCCCAGGTGCAGGCGCATTTCATTGGGGCGGTACCCCTGGCGCAGCAGCCGCCGCAGCGTCGCCTCGGCGGAATCCATGGCGCCGGACTCCAGCGCCAGCAGGGCCAGGGAATACTGCAGGTCCAGGTCGCGGGGGTTCTGTTCCGCCAGGATGGTCAGCTGCTCACTGGCCTGGTCATAGCGGCCGGCGGCCAGCAGCAGGCGCACATAGGCGACCCGCGGGCGGCGCGCCTCGGGGGCCTCGTCGACGATATCGCTGAGCTCGCCCAGCGCCTTGTCGCGGCGCCCCTGCTCAAACAGGATCTGGGTGCGCAGCAGCGCGGCTTCGCCGTGGTCCGGATCCTGATCCAGGGCGGTATCCACCGCGTCCAGGGCGCCTTCCAGATCGCTCTGCTGACGCCGGTCCAGGGCCCGGGCGTACCACAGTGGCGCCTGGTCCGGGTAGCGCTCGGCGAGCCCCGACAGGGCGGTGAGCAGCCGCTGGTTGGCGCCTTCGTCCAGGCCGCGCGCCTCCGCCACCAACGGGATCAGCGCTTCGCTGCCGTGCACCGCGAGCAGCCGGTCGATGGACTCGGTGGCCTGTTCCGGGCGCTCCAGCTGGATATCGGCCAGCGCCGCCAGGCGCAGGGCGTCGGCGTTATCGGGCTGGCGCTCCAGCCACAGACCGGCCAGGTGCCGGGCCTGCTTATGCTCTTCCAGATAGGTGGCGAGCTTGGTGGCCTGACCGATAATTTCCGGGTCGTGGGTGGTTTCCGCCGCCCGGGCGTAATAGGCCATGGTGACCCGCAGACTTTGCCGCTGGGCGGCGCTTTCCGCCACCAGCAGATCGCCCAGGGTCTCGCCGTCGTATTCGATCGGCGGAAGGTCCCGGGGCGGCGCGGCCGGGGCGGTGTCTTGCGGTGTGGACGGCATCTGCGAGCAGCCGGCCAGGGCGAGCAGGGCGGCGGCGAGGAGCGATGGGCGTGATTTCATCGGCTGGCTATCAAAGGACATTGAGCCGCTACTATCGCACAGGCGCGCGCCGGCCCCAAGGGCGGGGGCAACGTTGTTTTGCGGGGCGCTTTCGCGCAAAATGCGACACCCTTGCGCGTATCAGGGCCTAACCCCATCGGGTCGTCGTCATTTCTTATGAATCTCATCGCAGTCGGCGTTAATCACACCACCGCGGATGTGGAGCTGCGCGAGCAGTTGGCATTTTCCGCCGCTCAAGCGGACGACGCCCTGGTTGCCCTGCGCGAGCTTCCCGGTATCCGTGAAGCGGCGCTGCTGTCCACCTGCAACCGTACCGAAGTGTACTGCCTGATTGACGGTGAAACGCCGGATTTCGGGGAGTGGCTGGCCCATGCCCGGCGCATGCCGGTGGATACCCTGCGGCGGGTTCTTTATACCCACCGTGACGAGAAAGCCCTGGAGCACCTTATGCGGGTGGCCGGCGGCCTGGATTCCATGGTGCTCGGCGAACCGCAGATTCTCGGCCAGCTGCGCGAGGCCTATGCCCGCGCCCACGAGGCGGGGCTGATAAACGGCGAGCTGGGCCGGGTATTCCAGGACGTGTTCTCGGTGGCCAAGCGCATCCGCACGGAAACCGGCATCGGCGCCAACCCGGTATCGGTGGCCTACGCGGCGGTGTCGTTCGCCCGGCATATCTTCGCCGACCTGAAACAGAGCCGCGCCCTGTTGATCGGCGCCGGTGAAATGATCGAGCTGGTGGCCCGGCACCTGGAAGAACAGCAGGTGCACGAAATCGTGATCGCCAACCGCACCCAGGCCCGCGCCGACGACCTGGCCGCCCAGGTGGGCGGGCGCGGCATCGGCCTGGAAGAGCTGCCGGTGGCGCTGGAACACGCGGACATTGTTATCTCCTGCACCGCCTCGCCGCTGCCGGTGCTGGGCAAGGGCACCGTGGAGCGGGCGCTCAAGCGCCGCCGCCACCGGCCGATGTTCATGGTGGATATCGCCGTGCCCCGCGACATCGAGCCGGAAGTCGGCGAACTGGACGACGTCTATCTGTACACCGTGGATCACCTCCAGGAGGCGATCCAGGAAAACGTCCGCGCCCGACAGGAAGCCGCCGAGCAGGCCGGCGCCCTGATCGAGGAGGCGATTCGCCGCCACCACCGCAGCCGCCGCGAGCAGCGGGCCGTGGGGGTGCTGCGTGACTACCGGCGCCAGGGCACCGAGCTGGCCGACCAGGAGCTGCAGCGGGCCCTGGCGCAGTTGGAAAAAGGCGGCGACCCTGAAGAAGTGCTGCGCCGCTTCAAACACAGCCTGGTGAACAAATGGCTGCACCAGCCGAGCGTGGGACTGCGCCGGCTGGCCGCCGAAGGCCGCGCCGAGGCGCTCGCCATGGCGCGGGAAATACTGCTCGACCAGGATAGCCTGGACGACCAGCAATCCGATCAGGAATAGCGGGAACCCCATGCAAGCATCGCTGAACGGCAAACTGGAAAAACTGATGGAGCGGTTCGAGGAGGTCAGCGGCCTGCTTTCCGATCCGGATATTATTGCCGATCAGAAGCAATTCCGGAGCCTGTCCAAGGAATACGCCGAGCTGGAAGCGGTGGTGAAAGCCTACCGCGCCTACCGGGCCAGCGAGCAGGAGCTGGAAAGCGCCCGCGCTCTGCTCGACGACAGCGACCCGGAAATGCGTGACATGGGCGCCGAGGAAGCCCGCCATGCCCAGCAGCGCATCGAGGAGCTGGACGAAGAATTGCAGCGCCTGATGCTGCCCCGGGACCCCCGCGACGGCGCCGACGTTTATCTGGAAATCCGTGCCGGCACCGGCGGCGACGAGGCGGCGTTGTTCGCCGGTGACCTGTTCAAAATGTACTCCCGCTACGCCGACCAGCGCGGCTGGAAAGTGGAAATCATCAGCGCCAGCGAAGGCGAGCACGGCGGCTATAAAGAAGTGATCGCCCAGGTGGCCGGCGACGACGTCTATTCGCGCCTCAAGTTTGAGTCCGGCGCCCACCGGGTGCAGCGGGTGCCGGCCACCGAATCCCAGGGCCGCATCCACACCTCGGCCTGCACGGTGGCGGTGCTGGCGGCGGCGGAGGACGCCGGCGACATCGAGATCCGCAACGAGGATCTGCGCATCGACACCTACCGCTCCTCCGGCGCCGGCGGCCAGCACGTCAACACCACCGACTCGGCGGTGCGCCTGACCCACCTGCCCACCGGCGTGGTGGTGGAGTGCCAGGACGAGCGCAGCCAGCACAAGAACAAGGCCAAGGCCATGTCGCTGCTCAAGGCCCGGCTGCTCGACGCCCGCGAGACCGCGGCCCACGCCGAACAGGCCGCCGAGCGTAAATCCATGGTCGGCTCCGGGGACCGCTCCGAACGCATCCGCACCTATAATTTCCCCCAGGGCCGGCTCACCGACCACCGCATCAACCTGACCCTGTACCGGCTCAACGAGATCGTCGCCGGCGACCTGGACGAAGTGATTGGTGCCTTGCTGTCCGAGCACCAGGCCGGCCAGCTCGCCGCCCTTGCCGACGGGCAGGGCTAGGCGGTCGCGGTGCGACTGGACGACGCCCTGCGCCAGGCCCGCGAACAGCTGGCCGCCTCGCCCAGCCCGGGCCTGGACGCGGAACTGCTGCTTTGCCGCGTGATCGGTGAATCCCGCACCTACCTGCGCACCTGGCCGGAGCGCACCCTCAGCGACAGCCAGCAGCGGGTGTTCGAGGCGCTGGTACGGCGCCGCGCCGAGGGCGAACCGGTGGCCCACCTCACCGGCGAGCGCGAATTCTTCGGCCGGCCGTTTCTGGTCAGCCCGCACACCCTGATCCCGCGCCCGGACACCGAAACCCTGGTGGAAGCCGTGCTGGAAACCCTCCCCGAGACCGAATTGCGGGCGGTGGACCTGGGCACCGGCAGCGGCGCCATCGGCGTCACCCTGGCGCTGGAACGCCCGGCCTGGAGCCTGACCCTGACCGACGCCAGCCGGCCGGCCCTGGCGGTGGCGCGGGACAACGCCGAACGCCTGGGCGCCCGCGTCGGCCTGGTGTGCTGCGACTGGCTTGACGGCCTGGGCGGCCCCTTCGATCTGATCGTCAGCAACCCGCCCTACATCGATCCGCAGGACGAGCACCTGGAGCAGGGCGACCTGCGCTTTGAGCCCCGCTCGGCGCTGGCCGCCAACGATCACGGCCTCGCCGACCTGCGCGTGATCGCCGCCCAGGCCCACGACACCCTGGCGCCGGGCGGCTGGCTGGTGCTCGAGCACGGCTTCGACCAGGGCGGCGCGGTGCGCACTTTGCTCGGGGAACGGGGTTTCCAGGACGTGACCACCCGGCAGGACCTGGAAGGCCGCGACAGGGTAACCTTGGGCCATGTCTGACTACCACGGCGACGCACTCAACGACGATCAACTGCTGCGCTACAGCCGGCAGCTGCTGCTTCAGGAATTCGATCTCGACGGCCAGCAGGCGCTGGCCGGCGCCAGCGTGCTGCTGGTCGGCTGCGGCGGCCTGGCCAATCCGGCGTCGCTGTATCTGGCCGGCGCCGGGGTGGGGCGGTTGCTGTTGGTGGATGATGACCGGGTCGACACCAGCAACCTGCACCGGCAAATTGCCTTTCGCGGCGACCAGGTGGGCGAGGGCAAGGCCGGCGCGCTGGCCGCCCAATTACGCGCGCTCAACCCGGACGTGCTGGTCGAGCCCCACACCGCCCGCGCCGACCGTGAATGGCTGGACCGGTACGTGCCCGACGTGGATCTGGTGCTGGACTGCAGCGACAACTTCGCCACCCGTCAGGCCGCCAATGCCGCCTGTGTGGCGCACCGTAAACCTTTGGTGAGTGGCGCCGCCATCCGTCTCGATGGCCAGCTCGCGGTGTTTGATCTGCGCCGCCCGGACAGCGCCTGCTACGCCTGCGTCTACGGTGCCGGCACCGACGGCGACCTGGCGTGCAGCGAAGCCGGCATTCTCGGCCCGGTAGTCGGCACCGTGGGCACCCTGCAGGCGCTGCTGGCCATCCATCTGCTCACCGGCACCCCGGTGGCGCCGGTGCTGAGAGTCTTCGACGGCCGCACCCTGGGCTGGCGTGAGGTGGCCTTCAGGAAGGACCCGGGCTGCCCGGTGTGTGGGGAGACGACATCGCCACCACCTGAGCGTTGAGTTCGGTGATCTGGCGGGCCATATCGGTCATCAGGCCATGAATCAGCGACGGTTTGGCGCGGATCAGGTGGTGGAAGCCGTCGCTGGGAATATGCATCGCCGAGCAGCGGCTGCGGGCACGCACGGTGGCGCCGCGGGGCGCGCCGGTGAGCACCGCGATGGCGCCCAGCACCTCACCCTGGCCGACCCGGCCCACCACCACCTCGTCGACCAGCACGTCCGCTTCGCCCTCGAACAGGTTATAAACGCCGTCGGCACGATCGCCCTGGCGCAGTATTACGTCGCCAGGATGAAAATAGGCGAAGCGCGAGCCGGTGTGGCCGTCCTCCGGCATCTGCGCGGCCAGGCAGCGGGTCAGCAGCGCCTGCTGTACCAGTAACAGTTCACTCCAGCGCCGCGCCAAATCGGGCGTGGCGACAATCTCGCCGAGCAGGTCGGCGAAATCGTAGCCGGCGAGAAGCACGGCGCTGTCCGCCTGAAAGGTAACGCCGTGGTCCGGGATAATCACATCGCCTTCGTCCCACAGCAGCAGGCGCCGGCCCTGGCAGCAGGCCGCCAGGGTGCCGCCGCGCACCACGTAGAGCCGGTTGTCGGCGAGGCCGTCGCGGCGAGCGTCGGCGGTGGCGGGCAGCGACAGCGTGTGCGGCGTTTGACGCACGGTGCGGATCACGTCGTCACCGAGTTGTTTGTAGTGTCGGGCCAGAGCGGGCAGGCCTTCCAGGGGTTCGGCCAGAGGTATCATGCGATGCGTACTTCCAGGGCTGGCGGCGGGTCGGGACTATTTTACAGAGATTATATAAGCAGAGATTGTGCCATCTTCATGACCCGGCCCGCGGCGCCTCGCCGGGGCGGGTCAGTAGTCGCGCTGGCGGGGGCGGAAGCGGGGCTCGCGCTTTTTCATGTTGGCGGCCATGGCCTCGCCCTGATTGCGGCCGCGCAGCAGCTTGAACTGCAGGCTGGATTCCTGATCGAAAGCCTGATCCTCGGCGGCGTGGCGGGTGCTGTGAAACAGCGCCTTGGTGGCACTGACCGCATCCGGCGAACGGGCCAGGATGGCGTCGGCCAGGGCCCGGGCCGCCAGCTCGGGCTGTTCCGCCACCTGCGTGACCAGGTGCAGGGCCTTGGCTTCCACGGCGTCGAAACGGCGGCCGGTCATGGCCAGTTCCTTGGCCACATCCATGGGCACTAATTCGCGCAAAGTGACGGTCCCGGTCATGTCCGGGATCAGCCCCCATTTGCTTTCCATCACCGACAGCTCGCAGTCCGGCGTGGCGATGCGGAAATCCGCCGCCAGTGCCAGCTGCAGGCCGCCGCCGTAGCAGTAGCCGTGCAACACCGCGATCACCGGCACCGGCAGTTCCCGCCAGGCCCAGCAGGCCTGCTGGAACAGGTTGGTTTTCTTGACGCCGAACTTGGTGAACGCCAACAGCATTTTCAGCGGCGTTTTGGTGACGGTGGCGAAATCGAGCCCGGCGCAGAACGCCTTGCCTTCGCCGCGTAGAATCACCACCCGCACGTCGCGGTTTTTCTTTATTGTTTTGG
>DGNT01000026.1 GCA_002389055.1 Alcanivorax sp. UBA4485 | reverse complement strand
CGCCGGTGGTCACCGATCAGGTCCACCAGCGCATCATGGAAGAGGTGATCCGCCCCACCGTGGCCGGCATGGCCGCCGAAGGCATGCCCTACACCGGCTTTCTGTACGCCGGCCTGATGATCAGCCCGGAAGGTCACCCCAAGGTGATCGAGTACAACTGCCGCTTCGGCGACCCGGAAACCCAGCCGATCATGATGCGCCTGAACAGCAGCCTGGCGGATCTCTGTCTGGCGGCGCTGGACGGCGCCCTGGACACCACCACCGCGGACTGGGACCCGCGCCCGGCTCTGGGCGTGGTGCTGGCCGCCGGCGGCTACCCGAACGCCTACCGCAAGGGCGACGTGATCCACGGCCTGGACGGCGCCGATTCGGACACCGTCAAAGTATTCCACGCCGGCACCCGCGAGGACCACGGCCAGGTGGTGACCAGCGGCGGCCGCGTGCTGTGCGTCACCGCCCTGGGCGACACCGTGGCCCAGGCCCAGCAACGCGCCTACCAGGCGGTGCAGGGCATCGGCTGGGACGACGCCTATCACAGAAGTGACATCGGCTACCGTGCAGTGGCACGGGAAAAGGCTTAGCATACCCCCTCAGAATAACGAATGAGAAAACCCCGGGGGAGCCATGACCGCATCCACACCGGTGGACACCGCCGGCACGCCCGACGTGTCCCGCCTGAGCGCTTTTATTCCCTTCGACGGCCTGAGCCCGTCGCACCTGCGTGACATCGAGCAGCAGATCACCGTGCACCGGCTCCCCGCCGGACGGTTGCTGTTCAAGCGGGGCCAGAGCGGCGACAAGGCCTACTTCCTGATCGACGGCGAACTGGACCTGATCGATGCCGGCTTCACGGTGCGCCCGTTCGCCGCCGACGACGATGAGAACTACCTGGCCGTGGACAACTACCCCCGCCATACGGTCAACGCCATCTCCCGCGACAGCGCCACCCTCTACAGCATCGACCGGGACAAGCTGGACCTGCTGATGGCCTGGACCCAGGCCACGGAACTGCTGCCCGGCGAACCGCACAGCAGCGCCGAGGACCACAACTGGATGGACGCGCTGCTCGCCTCGGGGCTGTTCGCGCAGATGCCGCCGGCCAAGCTGCACGCCCTGTTCGTGAAGTTCCAACCCCGTGAAGTGGAGCTCGGCGAAACCGTGGTGCGCGAGGGCGAAAGCGGGGAAACCTTCTATGTGATCAAGCGCGGCAAGGCGATGGTCAGCCGGGCCGGCGCCGGCGGCGACCAGCCGCTGGCCGGCCTGACCGCCGGCCGCTTCTTCGGCGAGGACGCCCTGATCAGCGACCAGCCGCGCAACGCCACCGTGACCATGACCAGCGACGGCGAGCTGATGTGCCTGGACAAAGCCGACTTCCAGGCCATTCTGCAGGCCACCGTGATCCGCCGCCTCAGCGAGGATCAGCTGGAAGACCGGGTGCTGGAGGGCGAGCGGGCCCATGTGCTGATCGACGTACGCCTGCCCATGGAAGCCCGCCATGATCTGATTCCCGGCGCCCGCAACCTGCCGCTCAACCAATTACGCGAGCAGGCCCCGAAGCTGGAGAAAGAATTCACCTACATCCTCTGCGCCGAAGGTCGACGCAGTGAACTGGGAGCCTATATCCTCTCCGAGGCGGGCTTGGACGCCTATGTGCTGGATCGGGGACATGATGACACTAGGGAAGAAGAAGAACACAGCGAACGGAGCCTGGCGGCGAACGCCGAAGGCTGAACGGAAGCGGTTGCCACGGGCGCGGACCTGGGCACGCTGGCTGCCCGGCCTGCTGGTCCTGTTGGCGACCGCCGTGCAGGGGGCCCCGCCGCCGCCGTACGTGATCAGCAGCCTGCCCGACAACGAACGCATCACCATTTACTCGGAATACCTGCCCGACCCGAACGGCACGCTGAGCCTGGAAGCGATCACCGCCGGCGATTTCGATGGCCGCTTCAAACCCGCCTCCCGCTTCGTGGAACGGCTGGGGCTGAGCGATCATCCCTGGTGGGTGCGCATCGCGGTGCAAAACGAACTGGGCGACCAGCGCCGTTTCGCCCTGATGCAGGGCCCCCGCCACTACTTCGACAGTGAGTTCTTCCTGCCCGACGACGACGGCTACCGGGCCGCCGGACCCGGCGAACGCTTTGTCCACCGCACCCCGGTCTATCTGGTGGATCTGCCGCCCGGCGAGCCACGGGTGTTTTACTGGCGGGTGAATCCGCGCGGCAGCCTGATTTACTCCATCAACCTGAGCACCCTGCCCGCCGCCCTGGGTAACGACCCGCTGTTCGCGCTGTATTGGCTGCTGTTCGGCGTGATGCTGGCGCTGGCCGGCTACAACGGCCTGGTGGCGGTCATGCGCGGCGGCATCAGCCACGGCTACCACGCCGGCTTCCTGCTCGCCCTGGCCGGCCTGGTTTTGTTTTCCTCGGGCATGCTCGCCGGCCATTCGCTGATCGGCGACTGGCTGCCGCAACTCAAAATGGGCAGCCTGCTACTGGCGATCATCGGCGCCTGTGGCATCGGCCGTACCTTCGTCGACAGCCGCCTCAACGCGCCGCTGCTGGACCGCCTGCTGCGCGGTTTAACGCTGCTGGCGCTGCTGTTTCTGCTGGCGGTGCCCTGGCTGCCGATCACCGGCGCCCTGGCCGCCGCCTTCGGGCTGGGCCTGGCGGCCGCGGCCGTGCTGGTGGCCCTGGGCTATCAGGCCTGGCACCGGGAAGTGCCGCTGGGCGCGCTGTATTTCTTCACCAGCCTGCTGGTGGGCAGCCCGGTGGTGCTGGGCTGCCTGATCATGCTTGGCCTGGTGCAAAGCAACGTGGATCTGGGTCTGAGCGTGATGATCACCGTCAACCTGGCCGGCTTCATCCAGGCCGCCGGCCTGCGCATCCAGCATCACCAGCATCTGCATATGAAGATGGAGCACCGGCGCAGCCAGAGCGTGGCGGACACCGTTGACACCACCCGCCGGGAAACCCTGGCGCGCATGGGCCATGACGTGCGCACCCCGTTGAGCGGCATTCTCGGCATGGCCGAGATTCTCGAGGACACGCCGCTGACCCCCAACCAGAAAGACTGTGTCGGCGGCATCCGCAATGCCGGCGAGAGCCTGCTGAAGATCATCAACGACGTGCTGGAATACTCGCAGCTGTCCGACCAGGGCGCGGACATCAACCGCGAGGCTCTGGACGCCAACGAGCTGCTGATGGGCGCGGTGGATCTGTTCCGCGAACGGGCGGAAGAAAAGCAGGTGGAGTTGATCACCCACGTGCACACCAACCTGCCGGCGCGCATGGAAGGCGACCCCGGCCGGCTGCGCCAGGTGCTCACCAACCTGATGGGCGCCTTTATACGCCATGCCCAGCCCGGCGAACTGATCATCGATATTTCCCTGGAGCCCACCGGGCGGGCCGGCCAGGTGCGTTTCGAATTCAGCGGCACCGCCCTGCGCTCCGGCACCTTCCGGGCCCTGCGCGACCCCGCCGCCCGCCAGGACAGCAGCAACCTCAACCTGTCGATCGCCGAGCAGCTGGTGGACGCCATGCAGGGCCGCGCCGGGGAGCGCGACGAGCACGGCGGCGACGTGGCCTACTGGTTCGTGCTGCCGCTGCCGGCCATGGACGCGCCGCCCAGCGGGCCGGACACCGACATCAGCGCCCTGCAGGGCCGCAGCATGCTGGTGGTGGACGACTCCAGCACCGTCACCCGGGTGATCCGCCATCTGGCGCTGGGCTGGGGCATGCGTGTCACCGCCTGCCACGACCCGCGCGAAGCGCTGGCGTCGCTGCGCACCCAGGCCAACATCAACGAGCCCTACGACATCGTGCTGCTGGATCACCACATGCCGGGCATGAACGGCCTGCAGCTGGCGGCACGCATCCACGAGGACCCGGTGATCACCCACCCCACCACGCTGATCATGCTCACCGGGGTGAACAACGCGCCCACCGCCACCGAAGCGCGCAATGTGAGCATCCACCGGGTGCTCACCAAGCCAGTCTCGGCGCCGCGCCTGAAACAGGCGCTGGCGGAAGAAATGGGGCTGCGCCGGCCGGTGCGCGAGCACGGCCAGCCGGAAACGCCGGACCCGGCCCTTAAACTGCTGGTGGTGGAAGACCACAAACTCAGCCAGAAGGTGATTCGCGGCATGCTCAGCAAGTTGGGTCTGAGCGCGGACCTGGCCGCCAACGGTAAGGAAGCGCTGGCGATGGCCATGGAAAACCGTTACGACCTGATCCTGATGGATTGTGAAATGCCGGAGATGGACGGCTTTGAAGCCACCCAGCGGATCCGCGAGTTCGAGCGCCGCCAGGGTCTGGTGGCGGTGCCGATCGTCGCCCTCACCGCCCACATTCTGCGCGAGCACCGCGAGCGCAGCCTGGCGTCGGGGATGAACGCGCACATTCCCAAACCGGTGGAAATGAGCGTGCTGCGCGAGGCGCTGGTGCGCTTTACCCGGCGGGATCCGGGCGCGGCAGACGACGACGCCAACTGACCGGCGATTCACCGCGCCAGCGGCGGAACGCGCGGCTGAACGAGCTGGATTCGGCGAACCCCAGCAACAAGGCGATTTCCGTCAGGTTGAGCGCCGGGTCGCGCAGGTAGAGCTCGGCGAGGCTGCGGCGCAGACCGTCGAGCACGTCCTGATAGGCCAGGCCCTGGCGCTGCAGCCGGCTCTGCAGAGTACGCACGGTGAGCCCCAGTTCCGCGGCCACCGCGTCCACCGACGGGTCGCCGCTGCCCAGACGCCGGTAAATCGCCGAGCGCACCCGGCTGAGCAGATTGCCGTGGGCGTCGAAGTCCGCCAGCAAG
This sequence comes from Alcanivorax sp. UBA4485, assembly GCA_002389055.1. GTDB lineage: Bacteria > Pseudomonadota > Gammaproteobacteria > Pseudomonadales > Alcanivoracaceae > Alloalcanivorax. The sequence continues at coordinate 2,695 of DGNT01000026.1, read as the reverse complement.
GCCCCGGCTTCTTTCTCCATCATCCGCCCCAGCCCGGGGTCGGCGCTTTCCAGCGAATGGCGCAACAACCCCGCCGGCAGACGCACGCCGTCGAAGGCGGCGTCAAAGCGCACCGGGGCCTGGAACCAGTCCTGGTAACGGGCGGTGTCCACCGGCGACGGGTGGCGGAAGCACACTTCCAACGGCGCCGCGCCCGGCGGCATCAGCGGGCGCATGAAGGTCACCCAGCCGGTGATCGCCGCCTCGGTGAGCATGCGGCCCGGCTCGCCCGCCACCGGGCATTGCCAGCACAGGCGCACCTGGTCGCCCTCATCGTGGCGTTCGGTGCGCCCCAGATTGCCGGACAGCTTCTCGAAGCGCATCAGCCGCCCGATAGCCTCGTCCAGATCGCGGCTGGCGAGAATCACGTAGCCCAGCACCTGATAGGAGCGGGGCCGCACCCGGCGCCCGGTTTCAAAACCCAGGCCAGGGTCGCCGCAAGCTTCCAAAATCACCAGGAACAAGCGCATCACGTCCAGCAGCGGCAGCAGCCGCCCCGGATCGTTGAACACCGCGCCGTCGATGCCCGCCTGTTCCAGCACCGTGGCCCGCTGCAAGCGATAGTGCGCCAGCAAATCCGGCAGCACCGAGTCGACAAAGGCGGCGGACACGCTGCGGTCGGTGCCGGCCACCGCGGGACTGATGTGCATGATGCCCTGGCCCTCTGGTTCACTGTTCAATGAAGCGGTTATGCTAGCATGCCCGTGATTGGCGCCCGGAGACCGGAACGATGACCGAACGACATTTTAGCCCCATGGACCGCCTGCTCAGCCGCGTGGACAGCGCGCTGCGCACCCTGACGCCGGGCTCCGCCCGCGCCGAGCGGCAGCCGCCGAACGCGGACCCCGGGCCGGAAGCGCCCTTGAACCCCGAACAGCGCCGCCATGTCACCGGGTTGATGCGCATCAACCACACCGGCGAAGTGTGCGCCCAGGCGCTCTACCAGGGCCAGGCCAGCACCGCCACCCTGCCCCATGTACGCCACGCCATGGAGGCGGCGGCCCGCGAAGAAGAGGACCACCTGTCCTGGTGCGACGACCGCATCCGCGAACTGGGCGGTGTGCCCAGCCGGCTGAACCCGCTGTTCTATGCCGTCAGCTACGCCCTCGGCGCCGGCGCCGGCCTGGCCGGCGACCGCTGGAGTCTGGGGTTCGTCTCGGAAACCGAACATCAGGTAGTGCGCCACCTGGAGAATCACCTCACCCGCCTGCCGGACGGCGACCGCCGCAGCCGCGCGATTCTCGAACAAATGCGCGAAGACGAGCTGCGCCACGCCGTCACCGCCGAAGGCGCCGGCGGCGCCCCCCTGCCGCCCCCGATCAAGGGCGCCATGGCGCTGATGAGCAAAGTCATGACGTTCACCACCTACCGGATCTAGTTGACAGTTGATAGTGGACAGTTGACAGCTCGCGGACGAAACCGCTGCCAGCCTGAAACGAAAGAGGCCGCGCCCCTGGTTTAGGACGCGGCCTCTTTGTTTTCTGTTCGCGGGCAACGCCCGCGTTGTTTTAGCTATCAACTATCAACTGTCCACTATCAACTGCCCTTTTTACATATTGCGGCTGTAGAAGATTTCGAGCATTTCGGTTTGCAGGCGTTCGCGGATGTTGGCCAGTTCCTTGTCGTTGAACTCGTCGCTGCCGGCGCCGAACAGGTAGTTGTTGATGTCGAATTCCTTGAGCAACATCTTGGTGTGGAAGATGTTCTCCTGGTACACGTTCACATCGATCATCTGGTACCCGTTCTGGGTGTCCTCGGTGAGGAAGTTCTGAATCGAGTTGATGTCGTGGTCGATGTAGTGCTTGGTGCCGTCCACGTCGCGGGTCATGCCGCGAACCCGGTAGTCGATGGTGACGATGTCGGAATCAAAGCTGTGGATCAGGTAGTTGAGCGCCCGCAGCGGTGAGATCACCCCGCAGGTGGACACGTCCACGTCCACCCGGAAGGTGGAGATGCCGTTGTCCGGGTGCGACTCCGGATAGGTGTGCACCGTCACATGGCTCTTGTTCAGATGGGCGACCACCGAATCCGGCAGCGGGCCCGGGGCTTCCTCGTCCCAGTCGCCGTCGGTGGGCGGGGACTCGTGCTCGGCGATCAACATGGTCACGCTGGCGCCCTGAGGGTCGTAATCCTGGCGGGCGATATTGAGAATGTTGGCGCCGATGATCCGGGTCACATTGGTGAGGATCTCTGTGAGACGTTCGGCATTGTACAGCTCGTCGATATACTCGATGTATTCCTTGCGATGCTGCTCGGTTTTCGCATAGGCGATATCGAAGATATTAAAGCTGAGGGACTTGGTCAGGTTGTTAAAACCATGAACCGAAATCTTGGGATTGGGATCTTTCACCACGGCGTTATTTCCCCGCTGGCCGGTATCAGGATTCGATGCTGTAGCTGTGAGTCACTTCCACGCCACCACGCGTGAGCATAATCGCGGCGGAGCAATACTTCTCCGCGGACAGTTCCACGGCCCGCTTGACCTGATTTTCCTTGAGGTTATTGCCACTGACCCGGAAATGCAGGTGAATTTTGGTAAAAACGGCGGGAATCTCATCCTCGGCCCGTTCCGCTTCCATCTCGCAGCGACAGCCGGTCACGTCCTGGCGGGCTTTGCGCAGGATGTGCACCACGTCGAAGCTGGAGCAGCCGCCGA
>DGNT01000025.1 GCA_002389055.1 Alcanivorax sp. UBA4485 | reverse complement strand
GCTCGCCCTGGCTATGGCGCTGGTGCTTTCCGGCTGTACCTCCCGGGTGGACTACGGCGACGCCCAGGCCCGTGAAACGGTGACCGCCGATTTCGGCTCCACCGATCTGCAGATGATCGCCACCAAAATGGTGGACGACATGATGGTGTTCCCGCCGATCGTGGCAATGACCCGTGACCGCCGCCCGGTATTGTTCGTCGACCGCATCAAGAACAAGACCAGCGAGCACATCGACACCGAGTCCGTCACCGACACCATCCAGTCCAAGCTGATCAATTCCGGCAAGTTCCGTTTCGTGGATATGTCGGTGGTCGACCGGGTGCGCGAACAACTCGAGTACCAGCAGGACTCCGGCATGGTCGACCAGGCCAGCGCCGCCCAGATGGGCCGCCAGATCGGCGCCGAATTCATGCTCTACGGCAACCTGTCCTCGATCGTGAAGCGTGACGACAGCACCAAGGACGTCTACTACAAGTTCACCCTGAAACTGCTGAACATCCAGAGCGGCATTATTGAGTGGTCCGGCGAGAAGGAAATCCGCAAGACCCGCAAGCGCAGCCTGTTCGGCTTCTGAACACCCTGGCACCAGGGAGAGGAACCATGTTCAAGCGTTTTTGTTTGCTCGTGCTGATGGCGGCGCTGGCCGCCGGCACCGCGTCCGCGGCGCAGACCCGCGAAGTGACCGCCCGCGGTTACGGCGACAACCCGGAACAGGCGGTCACCAACGCCCTGGTGGCCGCGGTGCGCCAGGCCGGCGGCGTGACCCTGTCGGTGAACCCGGACTTCCGCCGCCAGGTCAGCGAATGGGTGATCCAGCGCCAGGGCGACGTCACCACCTGGACCGGCAACCGCACCTCGGTGGCGGAGCCGCGCCTGCCGACGCTGGGCAGCCTGGACAGCTACCAGGTCACCGCCGTGACCCAGGAAGACAACGCCCTGTGGCGGGCGGACGTTAAGGCGGTGCTGCTGCTCCAGAAGGCGCCGGGCCCGGACCGCTCCCATCTGCCGGCCATCGTGGTGGCGCCGTTCACCAGCGACGCCAGCGAATACACCCTGGGTGAGACCACCCTGCCGGCGGCGGAAGTGCGCCGCCAACTGCACGCCAACCTGATCGACGCCTTCGCCCAGTCTGGCCGCTTCCGCGTGCTCGACCGCGCCAACCTGGACTTGCGCGAGGCCGAGCAGGCGCTGCTGCGCGACGGCGCCGGCGAACCCCGGGAGCTGTTGCGCCTGGGCAAAACCAAAGGCGCGGACCTGCTGCTGGTGGGCCACATCGAGGCGTTCGACATCGGCGACGATGAGCGCACTTTCTACGGTGCCCGGTTCCAGGGGTACGAACCCTATGTGCGCCTGCGCTACCGGCTGATCGATGCCGCCGGCGGTGAAGTGCTGGAGGCGGGCCTGTACGACTGGCAGCAGTCCGAAGCCAGCGTGCGGCAACTGGCCCGGCAGCAGAAGCTGGACCACCGCAACCATCCGGAGCGGCTCGCCGACCTGGTCTACCCGCGCATCGCCCGGGCCCTGGCGGCGGCGGCCTCCGACACCCTGTATCCGGTGCAGGTGCTCAAGACCGACGGCGACCGGGTGTACCTGAGCCACGGCCAGGGCCGCCTGGAAGCGGACACCATTCTCAACGTGTACCGGCCGGTGGAGTCCCTGGAAGACCCGCAGACCGGGCTCACCATCCGTATGGAAAGCGACGCCCTCGCCAGTCTGCGGGTCACCGAAGTGCGCCCGGATTACGCGGTGGCCCGTATCACTCAGGGCGACGGCGAACCGCGCCCCGGCGACCGCGTGCGCGCCCCTCACACCGGCCGGGACACCGCCACCGATATGGAGCAGCCCGCCGGCCAACCGGAGAGCCCGGGCTCCTCGCCTATGCCGTTGAACTGGGACTGACCCCGAATGGGCGGCTACTTTAATCAGGCGCTGATATTGCTGGCGGCGGCGGTGCTGCTGCTGCCGCTGTTTCAGCGTCTCGGGCTGGGCAGCATTCTCGGTTATCTGGCCGCCGGCATCGTCATCGGGCCGCTGGGCCTGGGGCTGATCCCGGGCGCCGAGGCGGTGCTGCACTTCGCCGAACTGGGCGTGGTGCTGATGCTGTTCCTGGTCGGCCTGGAGCTGGCCCCGGAGCAGCTCTGGGCGCAGCGCCGGCGGTTGTTGGGGTTGGGCGCCAGCCAGATGCTGTTCAGCGCCGCCCTGCTCACCGGCTTCTTCTTCGCCCTGGGCCAGCCCGGTCCGGCCGCCCTCGCCATCGGCGCCACCCTGGCGCTGTCGTCCACCGCCTTCGCGGTACAGATGCTGGTGGAAACCAATCAGCTCGGTACGCCCCAGGGCCGTAACGCCTTCTCGATTCTTCTGTTCCAGGATCTGGCGGTGATTCCGTTATTGCTGCTGCTGCCGGTGCTGGCCGGCGGTGACGCCGGTGCCGCCCAGCCCAACCTGCTGGTGGGCGTGCTGGTGCTGGCCCTGATGTGGCTGGCCGGGCGCTACCTGCTCAACCCCTGGCTCGGCTGGCTGGCAAGGCTGCATAACCGGGAATTGATGACCGCCACCGCCCTGTTGCTGGTGCTGGGCGCCGCCGAACTGATGGAAACCCTGCACCTGTCCATGGGTCTGGGCGCCTTCGTGGCCGGCATGCTGCTGGCCAACTCCCCTTACCGGGAGCAGCTGGACACCGACATTCAGCCGTTCAAGGGTATGCTGCTGGGGCTGTTCTTTATCGCCATCGGCATGACCATGGACCTGCGTCTGCTGGCAGCGTCGCCGTGGTCGATCCTGGCCATGGGTGCGGCGCTGCTGGGGATCAAAACCCTGGTGCTGTTCGGTGTCGCCAAGGCGTTGAAGGTCAGCGGTCGTGACGCCCTGCGGTTCGGCTTGCTGCTCAGCCAGGGCGGCGAGTTCGCCTTCGTGCTGTTCACCCAGGCCGGGGCGCTCAACCTGCTGGAACCGGAAATGATCGCCCGGCTCAACCTGGTGGTGGCCCTGTCCATGGCCGCCACGCCGCTGCTGCTGAAACTGGTGCAGCGGCTCTGGCCGGCACCCAAGACCGGCCACCGCAGCACCGAGGACGAGCCCGCGCCGCACGGTCAGCCGGCGGTGATCCTGGCCGGCTTCGGCCGCTTCGGGCAGATTATCGGTCGGATCCTGGTCAGCCGCCGCATTCCGTTCACCGCGCTGGACTCCAACCCGGACCACATCGATACCGTGCGCCGGTTCGGCAACGAGGTGTATTTCGGCGACGTCACCCGGCTCGACCTGCTGCACACCGCCGGGCTGCAGCACGCCCGCATCATGGTGCTGGCCATCGACGACGTGCAGGCCTCGCTGCACGCGGTGCGCCTGATCCGCGAACACTTTCCCCACATCACCCTGATCGTGCGCGCCCGCGACCGCTACCACGCCTATTCACTGATGGCGGAAGGCGTCGAACACGTTATCCGCGAAACGCTGGATTCCAGCTTGCGCGCCGCCCAGACCACCCTGGCCCAGCTCGGTATGCCGGAAACCACCGCCATCGATCTGGTGCGCACCTTCCGCGACGTGGACGAGCGCCTGCTGCGCGAGCAGTTTGCCCACCGCGACAAGCTCGACAAACTCATCGAGCTTTCCGCCCGGGGCCGCGAGGAACTCGAATCCCTGCTCGAAGCCGGCAGCGATGACGACCGCCACCGGCCCGAGTAACGACCAGACCTTTCCACCAAGCTGGCGTTTTGTGGGAGCGGGTCTTGCCCGCGAAAGGGTGGCTTTAGCCACCCGGCGGGATACCAGAGACTTTTCTCTCCAGAGAGCTCGCACCGGGATCGGGTGGGCCC
>DGNT01000007.1 GCA_002389055.1 Alcanivorax sp. UBA4485 | reverse complement strand
AAACGAGTGATCGCCCGCAAACTCACTCTCGGCATCGCCGACGCCGTGGTTTCGGTGGACGGCGAGGACATTTATGAGGCCAAAGACCTGCGGGTCGGCCTGTTTACCTCGACGGAAGGGTTTTAGTGCCCGCTAGTACGACAATATCACCTTGATGGAGCACCATATGCGTCGCGTCGTGATTACCGGCCTGGGAATCGTGTCCTGCCTCGGCAACGAGGCGGACAAGGTTTCCCAGGCGCTGCGGGACAGCCTCCCGGGCATCCGCTTCAAGGAAGCCTATAAGGAAATGGGCATGCGCAGCCAGATCGCAGGGACGCCGGATATCAACCTGGAAGACCATATTGACCGCAAGCCGCGGCGCTTCATGGGCGACGCGGCGGCCTACGCCTACATCGCCATGCAGCAGGCGATCGCCGACGCCGGCCTGGACGAGGCGGACGTCAGCAACGAGCGCACCGGCCTGATCGCCGGCTCCGGCGGCCATTCGTCGTTCAACCAGGTGGAAGCCGCCGACATCGCCCGCACCCGCGGCGTCAAGCGCGTCGGCCCGTACATGGTGCCGCGCGTGATGGCGAGCACCGTGTCCGCCTGCCTGGCGACCCCGTTCAAGATCAAGGGCATCAACTATTCCATCGCCTCCGCCTGCGCCACCAGCGCGCACTGCATCGGCAACGCGGTGGAACAGATTCAGATGAACAAGCAGGACGTGGTGTTCGCCGGCGGCGGCGAGGAAGAGCACTGGACCCTGAGCTGTCTGTTCGACGGCATGGGCGCTCTTTCCAGCAAGTACAACGACACCCCCGAAACCGCCTCGCGCGCCTATGACGCCAGCCGCGACGGCTTCGTGATCGCCGGCGGCGGCGGCATGGTGGTGCTTGAGGAACTGGAGCACGCCAAGGCACGCGGCGCGCGTATCTACGCGGAAGTGGTGGGCTACGGCGCCACCAGCGACGGCCACGACATGGTCGCGCCCAACGGCGAAGGCGCCGCGCGCTGCATGCGCCAGGCGCTGGCCACGGTGGACGGCGAGGTGGATTACATCAACGCCCACGGCACCAGCACCCCGGTGGGGGATCTGGCCGAGCTGAAGGCGATCCGCGAGGTGTTCGGCGACGGCAAGGTGCCGTCGATCAGCTCCACCAAGAGCTTGTCCGGCCACAGCCTGGGTGCCGCCGGCGTGCAGGAAGCGATCTACTGCCTGCTGATGATGCGCGACGGTTTCACCGCCGGCTCCGCCAACATCACCGAGCTGGACGCGGACGCCGAGGGCCTGCCGATCCTCACCAAAAGCAACGATCAGCGCCCCGAGCTGGTGCTCAGCAACAGCTTCGGCTTCGGCGGCACCAACGCCTCGCTGGCGCTCAAGCGCTGGCAGTAACAGCAGGCCAGGAAGAGCGGGCCGCCCGGCCCGCTCGGCTGCTTTTAGAACTTATGCTCCATCCCCACTGAGAACAGGCTGCCGCTGTCGTCGGCGTCCACGCCACCCGGATAGGTGATGGTCGCGTCCGAGGAAGACACCAGGCCGTACACCTTGGTCTGGCGACCCAGTTTATAGTCCGCGCCGGCGGTGAGAATGTCGTCCTGGTAACCGAAGTCGTCCCCGTCGAAACGGCCCGCCTGGGCTTTCAGAGTCACCCGTGGCAGCAGCCGCCAGCCGGCGCTCAACAGGTAAGAGGTGGCGTCCAGCCGATCGGCGCCGGCGGCGTCCGGGTCCAGGCGCAGCTGTTCCACCATCGCACCCAGATCCAACGCGCCCAGGGTCAGGCCCAGGGTGCCGCGCAGCAGATCACGGTCGGCGTCCACCAGCGCCGGCGGCGGTGCCGGGTTGTCCACTTCCTGATAGCCGCGCTCGTAAGCCAGCGCCGCGTACAGGGACTCGCTGGTCCAGGTGGCGGACAGACCGAAGGTATCGGCGAGCCCGTCTTTTTCCTCGTCGCCGGAGGTGTCGCCCTCGCCCGGGGCCAGCTGCGCGCGCACCACCAGGCCGCTGAAATCCGGGCTTTCCCAGTTCAGGGTGTTGCTGTTGCGGCGCTGGCCGAAGAAGTAGCCGCCGATGTCCGCGGCGGTGTTGTTGAACTGGTCAACGCGCCCTTCCGCCATTTTCACCGGGCTGTCGTAACGGCCGGCGAACACATCACCGATCACCGAGCCCAGGCCGACGAAGCTGTTACGGGTGGAGAACGTATCGCTGTCGCCGTCCACGTCGTAGCCCACTTCCAGTTGATAGAGCACACTCAGCTCGCCCACTTCCAGCGGCTCGCGGCCGCGCACGCCCAGACGTGAACTGTTGCTCTCCAGAAACCAGCCTTCTTCCAGCGGCGAGCGCCCGGCCTGCACGTCATTGAGCTGGCCGGACAGGGAGCCGTCGGGGTAATCGGAAAGGCGGTCCAGGCTGACGTTCACCCGGCCGTAGAATTGCGGGGCCGCGTGCGCGGTCAGTGGCGCGGCGATGGCCGCCGCCAGGGCCAGCGCCGGGGTGGCCAGCCGGGTAAATCTGTTCATGTCCCTTCTCCCATTGTGTTCGGGTTCTCGCGAAGGGTGCACTATATGACGCTTTTGTGACTCAGCCAAACCGGAATAGCGCCCTTTTCCGGGCCCATTTCCAGGGACCGGAAAGGCGCGCAAAAAAAAGCCCGCCGTAAAGGCGGGCAACTGTCACTTGCGTCGAGGAAAAATGGGCGGCGTCCGATGCCGCCCCGATAAGGTTTTCTTAGAACTTGTGTTCCATGCCCACGCCCAGGGTGCGCTCTTCTTCTTCGTCACCGGTGTTGCCGTCTTCGTAGGTGAGTTCGTTGAAGTAAGCGTACACCTTGCTGTTCTTGGCCAGCTTGTAGTCCGCGCCGAAGGCGTACTGGGTGCCTTCGTTGTCGGTCTGGTCGCCGTCGACCATGCCGTACTGGGCTTTCAGTTTGACGCGATCAATCTTGAAGGCGCCGCTGACCACGTAGCTGTTCTCTTCACCGTCGCCTTCGGATTCTTCGGCGATCTGGTAGAGGGCGCCCACTTCGAACACGTCCATGTTCAGGCCGGCGGCCACACGGGTGATGTCGAGTACGGAAACCGGCAGGCCGGTGCCGTCGACGATCAGGTCGTCCTGGATGTCGGTGTCACGGGACAGAGCGGCGTAGAAAGCGTCCTGCTCCATGGTCAGGGAGATGGAGGTGCTGTCGGCCAGGCCGTTCTCGTTCTCACCGTCGTTGTCGAAGTCGTCGTTGTCTTCGTTGGGGATGAAAGCCACGTTCAGGGTGACCAGATCCGCCAGTTTCGGGGTGCTGTACTGAATGATGTTGGAGACGCGGTTTTCACCGGCGGCGATGTTCTTGATATCGCCGTCCAGATCGTTGAACTGGTCAACGTCCATCTGTGCTTTCTTGGTGGGGGTGTCGAATTTACCCGCGATCAGGGTACCGAAACCGCCTTTCAAACCACCAAAGATGTTGCGCTGGGAGAAGGTCTGGCCGTCTTTGTCACCGTCGTCGACGCTGATTTCGAACTCGGCCTGGTAGACCGCTTTCAGGCCGGCCACGTCCAGATCGAAGTCACCTTTCACACCCAGGCGGGATGCGTTGCTCTGCAGCTCCCACTCGTCATCGTTGTTGGGAGCGCCGGGCGCCGGATCATAGTTCATGTTTTCCAGGGAAACATTCACTTTGCCGTAGACTTTCGGGCCGTCGGCCAGGGCCACGCCCGGCATCATCATCGGCGAAGCAAGGGCCGCCCCCACAGCGATCGCAAGCAAGTTCTTTTTCATCGGAGCATCTCCTATCAATCAGGCAATTTTGAGAAGCAGATAGATGCTCCGGCCATGCCGCTTGGTCCGCCGGAACATCTTGAGTGCTTGGGGGCGGAGTATGGGGAGCAGCGATGACGGAAAAGTTTCTGTAATGTGAACTTTTTATTTCACTCGGAACTTTTGTGGATTTTACCGAGCTAGAACGACCGGCTGAGGCGGTTACCGGTCGGAGTAGGAAGGTCGGGTGACGGCCTTGGGCCTAACCCGGTTTGCGTTTGGCCTGGCGCCAGAGGCCGTCCAGGTGATCATCGTCGAAGTCGGAAAGCGGCGCGCCGGCCAGCTGTTCCACTTGACGAAAACGGCCCTCGAACTTGTCCGAGGCACGGCGCAGGGCCAGGTCCGGGTCAAGCTTCAGGTGCCGAGCCAGATTCACCAGGGTGAACAGCACGTCGCCGAATTCGTCCTCGATGGCGTCGCGGTCGCCGGACGCCATCGCCTGATCCAGTTCCTCAAGTTCGCTGTCCACATGGGCGCGCACCGGCGCCGTGGCGCGCCAGTCGAAGCCCACCTTGGAGGCTTTCTTCTGCAGCTTGTGAGCGCGCTGCAGGGCCGGCAGCCCCTCCGGCACACCGTCCAGGGCGCTGTCGTACTCACGGCCCTTGCGGGCGCGCTCCTCGGCTTTGATCGCCTCCCAGTTTACTTTCACCGCCTGCTCGTCCTCGGCGGTCCGGTTCCCGAACACGTGCGGGTGGCGGCGCACCATTTTGTCGTTGAGCACCGCCACCACTTCGCTGAAATCAAACAACCCCTGCTCGCGGGCCATCTGCGAATGGAACACCACCTGCAGCAGCAGGTCGCCGAGCTCTTCCTTGAGCTCAGGGTAATCCCGCCGCGCCACCGCTTCCGCCACTTCGAAGGCCTCTTCCACGGTGTAGGGCACGATGCTGTCGAAGTCCTGTTTCAGGTCCCAGGGGCAGCCGCCGTCCGGGTCGCGCAGCCGCGCCATGATCGACAGCAACTCGGCGATAGCGGCTTCGGCGGAAGGCAGCTTAACGGTCATCGGCAGGCTCCTTTATTTTTTATAGCGCCGGACTTCGAGAACGCCCTTGAGCTGGTCCATTTTCGCCAGCACCTTGCCGAGACCGCCCAGGGAGGCGATTTCCAGGGTCAGCAGCATGGTGGCCGTGTTGTCCTCGGTGTGCGATTCGGTGTGCACGGCGGTGACGTTGACCTTCTCGTTGGCGAGCACGGCGATCACGTCGCGCAGCAGACCCTGCCGGTCCCAGGCGCGCAGAAAAATATCCACCGGGTAGAAGATGCGGTCCGCTTCCCCCCAGCTCACTTCGATGACCCGGTTGGGCTCTTCGCCCTGCATCGCCAGAAGATTGTGGCAGTCGGCGCGGTGCACGGTGACGCCGCGCCCCTGGGTGATGAAGCCCATCACCTGGTCGCCGGGCACCGGCCGGCAGCAGGCGGCCATGTGGGTGAGCAGGTTGCCCACCCCCTGGATGGTCACGTCGCCGCTTTCCGACGCCTTGGAGCGCGCCGGCACGAACGCCAGCTCCTGCTGCGGGTCGTCGCCGAGCAGGGACTGGGCCTGGTTGACCACATGGCCGGGGCGCAGGTCGCCGGCGCCCAGGGCGGCGAGCAGGTCGTCGCCGGTCTTCAGGTTCATTTGCGGCGCCAGGGCGTCCAGATCAATGCGGTCCAGGGCCAGGCGGGAGGTTTCCCGCTCCAGAATGGCGCGGCCCTGGGCAATGTGCACGTCCCGGTCCTGGCGCTTGAACCACTGCTGAATGCGCGCCCGCGCCGAGGACGTGGCCACATAGCCCAGCGACGGCGTCATCCAGTCGCGGCTGGGGCCGCCTTCCTTGGCGGTGAGAATCTCCACCTGCTCGCCGGTGTTGAGGTTGTAGTTGAGCGGCACGATGTGGCCGTTCACCTTGGCGCCCCGGCAGCGGTGCCCCACCTCGGTGTGGATGTGGTAGGCGAAATCCACCGGCGTGGCGCCGGCTTCCAGATCCACCACATGGCCGTCCGGCGTGAACACATAAACCCGGTCGCTGACCAGACCGTGCTTGAGCTCGTCGATCATGGTGTCGGCGTTGTCGCCCAGCTCGTCGTGCCACTCCAGCACCTGGCGCAGCCAGGCGATGCGCTGCTCGTAGGAGCGGCTCTTGCGGCCGGCCTTGCTGCCTTCCTTGTAGCGCCAGTGGGCGCACACGCCAAGCTCCGCCTCTTCGTGCATGTCGAAGGTGCGGATCTGCACCTCGAGCATCTTGCGCTCCGGGCCGACCACGGCGGTGTGCAGGCTCTGGTAGCCGTTGTCCTTGGGGCTGGCGATGTAGTCGTCGAATTCCTTGGGCACGTGTTTCCACAGCGAGTGGACGATGCCCAGGGCGGCGTAGCAGTCGCGCACTTCGCGCACCAGCACGCGCACCGCGCGCACGTCATAGACCTCGCCGAAATCGAGATGCTTTTTCTGCATCTTCCGCCAGATGCTGTAGATGTGCTTGGCGCGGCCGTACACCTGGGTGCCCTTGATGCCGTTGCGGTCAAGATGGCCGCGCAGGCTGTCGATCACCTCGTCGATGTAGCCTTCCCGGTCCAGGCGTTTTTCGTCCAGCAGCTTGGCGATCTTTTTATAGGCGCCGGGCTGCAGGTAGCGGAACGACAGGTCCTCCAGCTCCCATTTCAACTGCCCCACGCCCAAGCGGTGGGCCAACGGCGCGTAGATGTCGAAAATCTCGCGGGCCACTTTCTGCTGGCGCTCGGGGTCGGATTCCTTCACCGCGCGGATAATCACGGTTCGCTCGGCCAGCTTGACCAGCGCCACGCGCACGTCGTCGACCATCGCCAGCAGCATCTTGCGGACGTTATCGAGCTGGCCGTCCTGCTGGCCGAGCACCGCCTTGCGGGTGGGGTTGAGGCTGGTGCCGATGGCGGCCATGCGCAGCACGCCCTCGATCAGGCGCGCCACCGGCTCGCCGAAATCCTTGTTGACGTCCGCCAGGGTCAGTTGCCCTTCGCGCACCGCCCGGTACAGCACCGCCGCCGGCAGCGCTTCTGCGTCGGCCCCCAGGTCGGCGAGCACATCGGCCATTTCCAGGCCAATGGTCAGGCAGCCCTTTCCGTAGGGCCACAGGCGACCGGCGGCTTCGCCGGCCCGCTCACAGCGCTCGGCCACCTGGCAGGCACGCTCCAGAAGCGCCGGGTCGCGCACCGGCACCCGGGCATTAAGTTGTTCCAGCCATGCGTTCCAGTCCCGCGCATCCACTTCGGCGGGCTGTTGCCGGCGTACGGTTACCATTGGCTATCCTCTAACGACGGTCGCTCTTTAACGACGATCAAACACGGCAATCGATTCCACGTGCGCGGTGTGCGGGAACATATCCATCACCCCGGCGCCACTAAGACGGTAACCCCGGGCCACCAGTTCCCCAGCATCGCGGGCCAGGGTGGCCGGGTTGCAGGAAACGTACACCAGTTTCTCCGCACCAAATTGGGGCATCATGCGCACCATTTCCAAGGCGCCGCTGCGCGGCGGGTCCAGCAGCACCCGCTCGTAACGCTGCCGCGCCCAGGGCTGGCCCTTGGGCTCGCTGTCCAGATCCCAGGCGTGGAAGGCCAGATTCTCCAGGCCGTTGCGCCGGGCGTTCTCGTAGCCGCGCCGCACCATGGCGTCGCTGGCCTCCACGCCCACCACCCCGGCGGCGCGACGCGCGGCGGGGATGGTGAAGTTGCCCAGGCCGCAGAACAGGTCCAGCACCTGGTGGTGCGCCTGCACCTCCAGCAATTCCAATGCCAAGGGCACCATGCGGCGGTTGATCTCCGCATTGACCTGGGTGAAGTCCGACGGGTGGAAGGCCATTTCCACGTCCGCTTCCGGATGGCGGTAGTAGAGCCGTTCCTCGCCCTCTTCCGGCCACACCCGGTGCACCGTGCTCTCGTTGCCCGGCTGCAGATAGCACTGCAGGCCGTGCTCGCGGCAGAACGCCACCAGCGCGTCCTGGTCGGCCTGGGACAGCGGGTCCAGATGGCGGAACACCAGCGCCACGGCGTCGTCACCCCGGGCCACCTCGATCTGCGGCAGGCGCCGCCGGCCATCGAGCCCGTTGATCAGCGCGCGCAGGTCGCGGAAGCGGTGCCCCACCTCGGGAATCAGCACCTCGCACTGCGCCAGGTCGGCGATCAGGCTGTTCCGTTTCTCGCGGAAGCCGACCAGGGTGTCCCCCTTGGCGTCCACGTACTTCACGCCCAGCCGCGCCTTGCCCCGGTAGCCGGTGACCGGCCCGGTAAGCGGCTCCAGCCAGCGCTCCGGGCGCAGGCCGCCAAAGTGCTCAAGCTGCTCGGCGAGCACCGCCTGCTTGCGCTGAATCTGTACCGCCGGGTCCAGGTGCTGCAGGCTGCAGCCGCCGCAGATCAGGCTGTGCGCGCAGGGCGGCGTGACCCGGTCCGGGGACGGCTCGAGGATGTCCACCGCGCGGCCCTCGTCGAACTTGCGGCGCATGAAGGTGTACTGGAAGAACACCTGCTCGCCGGGCAGGGCGTTGTCGATAAAGGTGGTCTTGCCGTTCAGGCGGGCAATGCCCCGGCCATCGTGACTGAGACTCTCGATGGTGGCGGCCACCGGGGTTTCCGGCAGCTGCTTCTTGCGACGTCGAGCCATAAATCAAAATTCAGTTGATAGTTGATAGTGGACAGTTGATAGCTACGCGATAGGGGTTTGCAGAGACAGAACCGTGAGGAGCCGCGCCGAAAGTCCGAGCGCGGGTTTTACGCTGTCAACTGTCAACTATCAACTGTCAACTGCCCTCCCAGGCTTGCAGAAACGCCTGGAAGTGCGGATGCCCTTCGGCTTTCAGGTAGTCCCGCAGCAGGTCCAGCTCGGCCTGGTAGCCGGTGGCGTCGAGTTCGCCGCGCAGCATTTGGAAGCGCAGGAACACCAGCCAGGTGTTGAGCACGTCGGTTTCGCAGTAATCGCGGATCGCCTTGAGGTCGCCGGCCTGGAAGGTGTCGAACACCTTGGCGCCGCTCATGCCCATCTTGCCGGGAAAACCCAGCAGGGTGGCGATCTGGTCCAGCGGCGCGTTGGCGCGGCCGTTGAACATGGCGAGCTGCTCCATCAGGTCCAGGTGGCGCTGGTGGAAGCGGCTCAGGTAGTTGTTGAAGCGGAAGCTGGTGTCTTCATTGCCGGTTTCCCAGAACCGGCGCGCCACCACGCCGTGCTTGAGGGCGCGGTAGTTGAGCACCGGCAGGTCGAAGCCACCGCCGTTCCAGCTGACGATCTGCGGGGTAAAGCGGTCGATGCCGTCGTAGAAGCGCTCGATCAGCTCCTTCTCGGTGCTGTCCTCGTCGCCCAGGGACCAGACCTTGACCCCCTGGGCGGAGCGCAGCACCACGGAAATCGCCACCACCCGGTGCAGGTGCAGACGCAGAAACTCGGAGCCGTTTTCCTGGCGGCGTAGATTGAACAGCGCGCTGGCGGTGTCCTTGTCGCTGAGCCCCTCAAGATCGTAAATGCGGCTGCCGCCTTCCAGGTCGGGCACCGTCTCAATATCAAACACCAGCACGTTCATTGGCCGGCCTCCGCATTGAACACGCCAGTGGACAGGTAACGGTCACCCCGGTCGCAGACGATGGCCACGATCACGGCGTTTTCCAGCTCCTCGGACAGCTGCAGGGCGGCCGCCACGGCGCCGCCGGAGGACACCCCGCAGAAGATGCCTTCCTCGCGGGCCAGCCGGCGCATGGTGCGCTCCGCCAGGTCCTGGCCCATGTCCACCACCCGGTCGACGCGGGCGGCGTCGAAGATGCTCGGCAGGTAGGCCTCGGGCCAACGGCGGATGCCGGGGATCGAGGCGCCGTCGGTGGGCTGCAGGCCGACAATCTGGATCTCCGGGTTCTTCTCCTTGAAGAACTGGCTGCAGCCCATGATGGTACCGGTGGTGCCCATGGAACTGACAAAGTGGGTGATCTTGCCGCCGGTTTCCTGCCAGATTTCCGGGCCGGTGCTTTCGTAATGGGCGAGCGGATTGTCCGGGTTGGCGAACTGATCCAGCACCCGGCCCTCGCCGCGCGCCTGCATCGCCTGGGCCAGGTCGCGGGCGCCTTCCATGCCCTCTTCCTTGGTCACCGAGATCAGCTCGGCGCCGTAGGCGGCCATGGCGTCGCGGCGCTCCTGGCTCTGGTTGGCGGGCATGATCAGCTTCATTTTGTAGCCGCGCATGGCCGCCGCCATCGCCAGAGCGATGCCAGTGTTACCACTGGTGGCTTCGATCAGGGTATCGCCGGGCTTGATCTCGCCGCGCTGTTCCGCCTTGATGATCATATTCAGCGCCGGCCGGTCTTTGACCGACCCGGCCGGGTTATTGCCTTCCAGCTTCACCAGAAGGGTGTTGGTCGTGTTCCCCGGCAGGCGCTGCAAGCGCACCAGTGGCGTGTGGCCCACCGTGGATTCAATGGTCTTGTAAGTCATGGGGCGCATTGTAGCTTAACTCCCGGGCCGTGACAGGACGGGATGCGCCGCCCGCCAACTGCGGCATAATGGCGACACAAGAACAACGTTCAGGGGAACCATGGCCCATTCGAGCCTGCGCACACGCATTCTGATGATGACCGCCCTGCCCGCCTTTCTGGCGGCGCTGGTGATCGGCGGCTACACGCTGGTCCACCGGGTGCTGGAGGTGCGCGCCGACACCGCCCACCGCCAGCAACTGATCATCGAGAGCTACGCGGCCCGTCTGGCGGCGCTGGGCGACGCCGACCAGGCGGCCTATGAGCCGCTGCTGCGCGCCCTGCTGGAAGAGCCGGACGTGCGCGCCGCCTCGTTGCTGGACAACCCGTCCGGCTGGCAGTCCCACGCCGGCCCGCGGCTGCGCCCGGTTCAGGAGGCGGAGAGCCTGGAAGGCGGCGACCGCCGCCTGGTTACCGATTCCAGCTGGCAGCTGGTACGCGCCCTGCCCGGCCAGCGCAACCGGCTGCTGACGGTGGAGTTTTCCCGGCAGGGCCAGTACATCGAGATCCTGGAAGCGGTGCTGACGATGATCGCCGTGGTGGCGGTGCTGGTGCTGGTGGCGGTGGTGCCGGCGGTGCGCTTCGCGAAACGGCTGACGCAGCCGGTGGACACGCTGGTGGACACGGTGCGCCGGGTGCGCGACGGTGACCTCAGCCCGCCGCCGCCGGCCGGCGCCCAGGGCGAGCTCAAGGAACTGGAAGACGCGCTCGGCAATATGGTGGCGGCCCTGGACGAGGCCCAGGCCGAGCTGCAACAGAACGTGGACCAGGCCACCCAGGATCTGCGCGAGACCCTGGAAACCATCGAGATTCAGAACATCGAGCTGGACATGGCCCGCAAGGAGGCGCTCAAGGCCAGCCAGATCAAGTCGGAATTCCTGGCCAATATGAGCCACGAAATCCGCACGCCGCTGAACGGCATCATCGGCTTCACCCGCCTGTTGGAGCGCTCCACCCTGTCGCCCCGCCAGCAGGATTATCTGGGCACCATCCGCAAAAGCGCCGAATCCCTGCTGTCGATCATTAACGACATTCTCGACTTCTCCAAGATCGAGGCGGGCAAGCTGTCGCTGGAACATATTCCACTGGATCTGCACGACATCATCGAGGACGTGCAGACCATGCTGGCGCCGATGGCCCAGGAAAAAGGCCTGGAGCAGGCGGCGATCATTTACTCCGACGTGCCCACCGGCCTGCTGGGCGATCCGCTGCGCCTCCGCCAGGTGCTCACCAACCTGGTCAGCAACGCGATCAAGTTCACCGAGCGCGGTTCGGTGGTGGTGCGCGCCATGCTTGAGGAAGAGCGCGGCGCCGAGGCGGTGGTCAAGATCACCATCACCGACACCGGCAACGGCCTGTCGCCGGACCTGCAGAAAAACCTGTTCAACGCCTTCACCCAGGTGGACCAGAGCGCCCGCCGCCGCGAAGGCGGCACCGGCCTGGGCCTGGCGATCTGCAAGCGGCTGGTGGAAGGCATGGGCGGCGAAATCGGCATCGACAGCACCTCCGGGCGCGGCTCCACCTTCTGGTTCACGGTGCGCGCCGAACGGGACGGCGGCGGCGAGCCGGAGGCCGCCCCGGCCGCCCTCAACGGCCTCAGCGTGACCCTGGTGGAAGCCAACGAACACGCCCGCCTGGCGCTGTACCACATGCTCAGCGGCTGGCGCATGGCGGTGACCGAGCTGCAGGCCCTGGAGCAACTGCACGGCCACCTGGAAACCGGCACCCTGGCGAGCACCGACTATTATCTGCTGGCGGCGCCGGCGTCCCTGCCGGACCCCTCACCGCTGACGCCGCTGGTGGAACGCCTGCTGGACACCACCGGCAAACCGGTGATCGTGCTCACCGCCCACGCCGACGCCCTGTCCGGCCAGCTCAGCGGCCACGCCGAGCACTGCCGGGTGCTGGGCAAGCCGCCGACCCGCCGGCGGCTGCGCGACGGGCTGCTGGAGCTGGGCGGCCTGGCGGAACCGGCGTGCGCCGGCGCGGCGGCCGGCGGCGCGGTGCTGCACGCCCGGGTGCTGGTGGTGGACGATCACCCCGGCAACCTGAAACTGGCGCGGGTGTTCCTGGAAGAGATGGGCGTCGACGTGGTGCCCTGCGCCAGCGGCGAGGAAGCGCTCACCGCGTTTTCCCGGGGCACCTTTGATCTGGTGTTCATGGACGTGCAGATGCCGGGCATGGATGGCCTGGAAACCACCCGGCAGATGCGCGAGCGCGAGGGCGAGGGGCTGCGCACACCGATTATCGCGCTCACCGCCCATGCCCTGGAAAGCGAACGGCGCTCACTGCTGGCGGCGGGCATGGACGACTACCTGAGCAAGCCGATCACCGAAGGGCAGTTGCGCCACACCCTGGAGCGCTGGACCCGCAGCGACGGCGCGGAGTGCGAACCGGCCAGCGAGGAAGTGCCGCCGGCGCCGGAGCCGGACACCACCGACCAGGTGGTGGACGAGGCGCTCGGCAAGCAGCGCGCCGGCGGCCGTGAGCACCTGGCCCGGGACATGTTCAGCATGCTGTTGGCGAGCCTGGAGCAGGACGCGCCGGGAATTAACGCCCTGTCCGAGAGCAACAACCGGGACGCGCTGCTGGAGCGCGTGCACAAGCTGCACGGCGCCTGCCGCTACTGCGGCACGCCGCGCCTGGAGCGGGCCGCCCGGGAGCTGGAAGAAGGCCTCAAGACCGATGTCGACGACGACCGCCTGGAGCATCTGGTGGCGACCCTGCTGGCGGAGATCGAAAGCGTTCGTCAGTACGGCCAGGCGGCGCGGCTTTAGGTCCGGCCCGGCCGGTGGAGTCTGTTACCCTTGGGGCCGCAGTGACGACCTTATGGAGTACCCGCATGAGTACCCGCATGTCCGCCAACCCGTTCGGCTTCCGGTTCGACACCGGTTACGCCCACCTGCCCGAAACCCTGTTTGCCTTCTGTGACCCGCAGCCGGTGCAGGCGCCGGAGCTGCTGTTGTTCAACAGCGCGCTGGCGGCGCAACTGGGGCTCGACGCCGAAGCACTGAACAGCGACGCCGGCGCCGCCGTGCTGGGCGGCAACCAGCCGATACCCGGCGGCCAGCCGCTGGCCCAGGCCTACGCCGGCCATCAGTTCGGCAACCCCACCATGCTCGGCGACGGTCGCGCGGTACTGCTCGGCGAGCAGCTCACCCCGGACGACCAGCGCCGCGACATTCAGCTCAAGGGCTCCGGGCGCACGCCGTTTTCGCGCGGCGGCGACGGCCGCGCCGCTCTCGGCCCGATGCTGCGCGAATACATCATCAGCGAAGCGATGCACGCCCTGGGCGTGCCCACCACCCGCGCGCTGGCGGTGGTCGGCACCGGCGAGCCGGTGCTGCGCGACACCGCCCAGCCCGGCGCCATCCTCACCCGGGTGGCGGCGTCGCACCTGCGCGTGGGCACCTTTCAGTACGCCGCCGGCCGCCAGGACACGGCGCTGCTGGAAACCCTGGTGGACTACACCCTCAAGCGCCACTACCCGGACCGGGTGGGCGCCGACGTGCCGGCGCTGGCGCTGCTGGAGGGAGTCATGGACCGGCAGATCGCGTTGATCACCGAATGGATGCGCGTGGGCTTTATCCACGGCGTGATGAACACCGACAACGTGGCGCTGTCCGGCGAGACCATCGACTACGGCCCCTGCGCCTTCATGGATCGCTACCACCCGGAAACCGTGTTCAGTTCCATCGATCAGCGCGGCCGCTACGCTTACGGCAACCAGCCGGTGATCACCCAGTGGAACCTGGCGCGCTTCGCGGAAACCCTGATTCCGCTGATCGACGAGGACGCCGATCGCGCGGTGGAAAAAGCGGAAACGCTGATCAAGAGCCACACCGAGCGCTACGCGCAGGGCTGGCTGGTGATGATGCGCGGCAAGCTGGGGCTGTTCGGCGACGAGGACGGGGATGCGGCCCTGGCCGCCGACCTGCTCGACTGGATGGCCCGCCACGACGCCGACCACACCAACACCTTCCGCGACCTGATCGGCGGTGCCACGCCCGCGGGCGAGCCCTTTGAGAACGACGAATTCGCCGACTGGCACCGCCGCTGGCAGGCGCGGCTGGGCCGCAACGGCAAGGCCGACAAGGACGCCTGGGCACTGATGCGCCGCCATAATCCGGCGGTGATTCCCCGCAACCACCAGGTGGAGGCGGCGCTGTCAGCGGCGGTGCGTGATGGCGACATGGCGCCGGTGAAGGCGCTGCTGGCGGCGCTGGACGCCCCCTACCGGGACCGCGGGCCGGACGACCCGTACCGGCAGCCGCCGGCGCCCGACGAGCAGGTGCTGCGCACCTTCTGCGGCACCTGACTAAAGGGAACCGTCGATCAGCGCCCGCATGGCGCGCACCGCTTCGTCCAGGCCGGTCATCACCGCCCGGGCAATAATGCCGTGGCCGATGTTCAGCTCGTTGATGCCGGGGATCGCCGCGATCTCGCGGGTATTGTGGTAGTGCAGGCCGTGGCCGGCGTTGACGATCAGCCCGGCCTCGCGGCCCAGCGCCACCGCGTCGTGGATGCGGGTCAGCTCGCGGGCCGCCGCGTCCACGTCGCGGGCTTCCGGCGCGGTCAGGTCGGCGTAGTGGCCGGTGTGGATCTCGATGGCCGGCGCCCGGCAGCGCACCGCCGCCTCGATCTGCGCCGGGTCCGCGTCGATGAACAGCGATACTTCGATGCCGGCGTCCGCCAGCCGGTCGCAGCAGTCACGAATCCAGTCTTCGTTGGCGACCACGTCCAGGCCGCCTTCGGTGGTCAGCTCCTCGCGTTTTTCCGGCACCAGGCAGCTGTGCGCCGGGCCGATGCGGCGGGCGATGCCGACCATTTCCTCGGTGGCGGCCATCTCCAGGTTCATGCGCGTCTGCAGGGTGTGCGCCAGCAGCTCCACGTCGCGGTCCTGGATGTGCCGGCGGTCTTCGCGCAGATGCACGGTGATGCCGTCGGCGCCGGCCTGCTCGGCGATCAGCGCGGCCTGCACCGGGTCCGGGTAGCGGGTGCCGCGGGCCTGGCGCAGGGTGGCCACGTGATCAATGTTGATGCCGAGAAGAACGGACATGGGGGTGCTCCAGCAGCGAATTCAAAAGTTGGGGGAATGGTAGCAGAACCGGTCTAGCGGAACAGTTCGCGGCTGCGCAGGGGGCGATCGCCGATGTGGGGCGCGAGGGCTTCGCGCAGCAGCGCCTTGGCGGTGCGGCGCACGTCGGCGTCCCACTGGTCGCGGCCCAGCGCCAGCAGGTGCTCGCCGTAGTAGCCGTCAACGGCGGGCCGCAGGCCTTCGCCGCCTTCCCAGCGGTAGCGGCTGGCCGGGTCCAGGGGCTCGCCCTGCAGATCGTGGTCCAGGGCCAGGCCGTAGCCCACGTCTTCCAGCAGCATCATCTCGAAGCGGCGCAGGGTGATGTCCAGGGGTGTGTCGCCGGCCAGTTCCGCCAGGGTGCGTTCGTACACCGGCCACAGATCCGGGTGGGCGTCGTCGCGATGCAACAGGCGCACCAGCAGCTCGTTGACGTAGAAGCCGCAGTAGAGCGCTTTGCCGTGCAGCGCCAGGCTGGGGCCGCGCGGCTCCACCTGGCGCAGGGTGAACAGCTCGCCGCCGGCTTTCAGGTCCACCCAGAGCGGCGTGAACGGCGCCAGTGTGGCCTCCCGGCGGCCGCCGCGCGCCACCGCGCCGACCCGGCCCTGGCGGGGCAGAAACAGATCGACGATCAGGCTGGTGTTGCGGAAGGCGCGGCGGTGCAACAGCCAGGCCGGGGCGAGGCCGTTCGGGCCGTCGGGCTCAGCGGTGGTCATAGCCCAGCGAACGCAGGGCGCGTTCGTCGTCGGACCAGCCGGCTTTGATTTTGACCCACAGCGTCAGCATCACCTTGCGGTCGATCAGACGCTCCATGTCCTCGCGGGCCTGGGTGCCGATGCTTTTGATGCGCGAGCCCTTGTCGCCGATCAGGATTTTCTTCTGGCCGCGTCGCTCCACAAGAATGGTGGCGGCGATGTCGGTGACCTTGGGGCCGTCTTCCCAGATATCGATTTCCACGGTGATCTGGTGGGGCACTTCCTGGCCCAGCTGGCGCACCACTTTTTCACGGATGATCTCGGCGGCCATGAAACGCAGGCTGCGGTCGGTGAGCTGGTCATCGTCGAACCAGAAATCCCCTTCCGGCAGGCGGCTGGAGAGCGCCTTTTCCAACACGTCCAGGTTGTGGTCGCGCAGCGCCGACACTGGAATTACCTCGGCGAAGGCAAAGCGCGCCGCCAGGCTTTCCAGGTGCGGCAACAGCAGGGATTTGTCGGCCAGGTTGTCGACCTTGTTGACCAGCAGAATCACCGGCGTATCGCCGGCGCGCTGCAGCAGGTCGAGCACGTGCTCGTCGCCTTCGGTCCATTTCAGAGCGTCGACCATGAAGCAGATCACGTCCACGTCGGACAGCGCCGACTGGGCGGCGTCGTTCATGGCCCGGTTGAGAGCGCGCTCCTGGCCGGTGTGGATGCCGGGGGTGTCGGCGAACACGATCTGATAGCCGGGGCGGCTGAGTATGCCGTGGATCCGGTGACGGGTGGTCTGCGGCTTCCGCGAGGTGATGCTCACCTTCTCGCCGATCAGATGGTTCATCAGGGTCGATTTGCCCACATTGGGGCGGCCGACAATGGCCACCACGCCGCAACGGGTGTCGCTCATGCTGACTGCTCCAACCAGTCCAGGGCCTGCTCCGCGGCCTGCTGCTCCGCGCGGCGGCGGCTGGCCCCGCTGGCGGTGAATTGCCGGGACAGGTCCGGCAGGCTGCAAGCCACTTCGAAGGTCTGCTTCGGCGCCTGTCCGGTCACCGACAGCACTTCGTAGGCGGGTAACTCATGCTTGCGCGCTTGCAGCCATTCCTGCAAGCGGGTTTTGGCGTCTTTTCGCACGCTCTGCGGGGATATCTGCTCGAGGCGGGCGGCGAACCAGCTCAGCACCACGTCGCGGCAGGCGTCTTCGCCGCCGTCGATGACGATGGCGCCAATCAACGCTTCCAGGGCGTCGGCGAGAATCGAGTCACGGCGGTTGCCGCCGCTTTTCAGTTCGCCGCCGCCGAGAATCAGGTATTCGCCGACGCCCAGTTCCCGGGCCACTTCCGCCAGGGTCTGGCCACGCACCAGGAAGGCGCGCATGCGCGTCAGTTGGCCTTCGGCGGCCTCCGGAAAGCGGTGAAAAATTTCCGAGGAAATAATCAGGCTGAGCTGGGAGTCGCCGAGGAACTCCAGCCGCTCGTTGTTACGGCGGCGGCTGACGCTGCGGTGGCTCAGCGCCAGTTGCAGCAGCGCCGGATCCTTGAACTGATAACCGAGACGGCGGGTAAGACGATCCAGATCATCCATTACTGACCAATATTCTTGCTGAAGGTGTGGTCGAACTCCATCACCACGAAGACGTTATAAAACATCGGCTCGCGGACTTCGTAATCAACGCCCACGGACAACTGCCCGCCGGCTTTCTGGATGTCCAGATCACGCACGCCAATGGCGTTCACCTGGTTGATGGTAAAGCGCTTGCCGATGGCGTCGTACACTTCGCGCTCGGACATCAGCGCGGTCTTGCTGTCGGAAAGCACCGAGTTGATCGCCGAGCGGATGGTGCTGTATTCCATGTACGCGGGCACCATGCGGAACGCGGCGGTGCCGAACACCGCCAGGATAATCAGCACCACTACCCAGCCGATAAGAGAGAGTCCCCGCTGACGGGAAGGTCCTGTAATCATTATTCTGCCTCCACTTTGTCGATCGCCCCATTACGAGAGAAGCTGGGCCAGGAAAAGATCAGGTCCCAGTGCATCCAGATCAGGAAGGCTTCCCCCACTACCAGGTCCTCGGACACCACGCCCCAGAACCGGCTGTCGTTACTGTTGTCCCGGTTGTCGCCCATCACGAAGTAGCTGCCTTCTGGCACCTGCCACTCGCCCTGGGTGCGGCTCGGAATCATGGCGTCGCCGCTGTACGGATTGACCGGCCCTTCCTGCCAGATCAGATGCGGCTGGTCCCCCAGTGTCTCGACGTACTCACGGCGCCATACCCGGGCGTTGCGCTCACGACCGACCAGCTCCCGGGGCACCGCTTCGCCGTTGACGTACAGCACGTTGTCACGCACCGCGATGCGGTCGCCGGGCAGCCCCACCACCCGCTTGATGAAGTTCTGCCCGGTGTCCTCCGGGTACTTGAACACCATCACGTCGCCGCGCTCCGGCTCGCCCACCGGGATGATCTTGGTATTGGTCACCGGCAGGCGCAGGCCGTAGGAAAACTTATTCACCAGAATAAAATCATGAACCTTGAGGGTCGGCAACATGGAACCGGAGGGAATGGTGAACGGCTCGACAATAAAAGAGCGGATCACCAGCACGATGAACAGCACCGAGATCAGCGAATTGGAAGTCTCCACGGTGTTGCCGAGCATGCCCTTGCGCTGGCGCAGTTTGAGCGCCTTGTCCGCCAGCCAGATGATTACCGTGACGAACAGCGCCAGGGTCAGCCACATTCCCACATCGATATCCATTTAGTCGTTCACCTTGAGTACGGCCAGGAAGGCGGCCTGGGGGATTTCCACGTTACCCACCTGCTTCATGCGCTTTTTGCCTTCTTTCTGTTTCTGCAGCAGCTTCTTCTTCCGTGACACGTCGCCGCCGTAACACTTGGCGGTGACGTTCTTGCGCAGCGCCTTGACGGTCTGGCGGGCAATGATCTTGCTGCCGATGGCGGCCTGGATCGCCACGTCGAACATCTGCCGCGGCACCAGCTCCTTCATCTTCTCGATCAGGGCGCGGCCGCGATGGGCGGACTGGTCCAGGTGGCAGATCATCGCCAGGGCGTCGACCTTGTCACCGTTGATCAGCACATCCACTTTCACCAGCTTGGTGTCCTGGAAGCGCTCGAAGGAGTATTCCAGCGATGCGTACCCCCGGCTGGCGGACTTCAGGCGGTCGAAGAAATCCAGCACCACTTCGGCCATCGGGATGTCGTAGGTGAGCGCGATCTGCTTGCCCAGGAACTGCATGTTGATCTGATCGCCACGGCGCTCGGTGCACAGCGTGATCACGTTGCCCACGTACTCCTGGGGCACGAGGATATTGACCCGCGCGATCGGCTCGCGGAATTCCTCGATCAGGTTGCTGTCCGGCAGCGACGACGGGTTGTCCACGTACAGCGTGGAGCCATCGTTGAGGATCAGCTCGTAGACCACGGTGGGCGCGGTGGTGATCAGGTCCAGGTCGTATTCCCGTTCCAGGCGTTCATGGATGATCTCCATGTGCAGCATGCCCAGGAAGCCGACCCGGAAGCCGAAGCCCAGGGCGTCGGAGCTTTCCGGCTCGTAGAACAGCGAGGCGTCGTTAAGCGCCAGCTTGGAGAGCGCGTCGCGGAAGTCCTCGTAGTCGTCCGCGTTGACCGGGAACATGCCGGCGTACACCTGCGGTTTGACCTTCTTGAAACCGGGCAGCATTTCCACGTCCGGGGTCTTGGCGTGGGTCAGGGTGTCGCCCACCGGCGCGCCGTGGATGTCCTTGATGGTGGCGCTGACCCAGCCCACCTCGCCGGCTTCCAGAATGTCGGTCTCTTTCCGCTTGGGGGTGAACACACCCAGGCTGTCGACCACGTGATTCTGACCGGTGGATTTGACGTGGATCTTGTCGCCTTTCTTAAGGCGGCCATAGCGGATCCGCACCAGCGAGATCACGCCCATGTAGTTGTCGAACCAGGAATCGATGATCAGCGCCTGCAGCTTGGCATCACGCTTGCCCGCCGGTGCCGGAATGCGCTCCACCAGCTGCTCAAGCAGATCGTCCACGCCCAGGCCGGTCTTCGCCGACACATGGCAGGCGTCGGTGGCGTCCAGGCCGATGATCTCCTCGATCTCCTCGGCGACGCGGTCCGGCTCCGCCTGGGGCAGGTCCACCTTGTTAAGCACCGGCAGCACTTCCAGATCCTGCTCGATGGCGGTGTAGCAATTGCCCACCGACTGCGCTTCCACGCCCTGCGCCGCGTCCACCACCAGCAGCGCGCCCTCGCAGGCGGCCAGCGAGCGGGACACCTCGTAGGAAAAGTCCACGTGGCCCGGCGTATCAATGAAGTTGAGCTGGTAGGTCTCACCATTCCGGGCGGTGTAGTAGAGCGTCACGCTCTGCGCCTTGATGGTGATGCCGCGCTCGCGCTCCAGATCCATGGAGTCCAGCACCTGCTCCTTGAGCTCGCGGTCGGACAGCCCGCCGCAGACCTGAATGAAGCGGTCCGCCA
>DGNT01000174.1 GCA_002389055.1 Alcanivorax sp. UBA4485 | reverse complement strand
TCGGCGCCACCCCGGTGGCCGCTGAACAGCGCCTGACGCGGCCGTTCGGCGAGACCTCCCTGGTGGCGCAGAGCGCCCGCCAGAGCGAGCGCGCCACCGGCACCGTGAACACCGCCCAGCCGCGGGTCAACGCCATGCTGCTGCGCCACAGTGAATTCACCGCTCGCCACAGCAGCCAGGGCATGATGCCCTACGCCCGCCTGGTGAGCATGGACGCCCGCAACGGAGCACGCTAACGACATGATGCGGATCCTCGCCCTCGGCTTTGTCCTGGCCGGCCCCCTCGCCGCACCCGTCGCGATCGCCGATCCCACGCCCGCCCAGGCGCTGCTGGAGGAGATGACCGAAGCCTCCCAGCAGCTGCAGTACCGGGGCCGTTTCCTCTACCAGCTGGGGGGCGAGGTGAGCACCATGGAGCTCAGCCACGCGGTGATCGACGGCAAGCAGTACCAGCGCCTCACCCATCTCGATGGCCGCCTGGTGGAAGTGCTGCAACTGGGCGACGAAGTGGTGTGTCTGCATCCCAACGGCACCCTCACCCGCATTGACGACAACGACACCGGCCTGCTGGCGTTCCGCGACCGGCTGTCCTCATCGATTCCCGAACAATACAACGTGCTGGTGGACGGCGACGGCCGCGTGGCCGGCCGTGCCACCACCCGCATGCGCGTGGCGCCGCTGGACAACCACCGCTACGGCTACCGGCTGTGGGTGGACCGCGACAGCAGCCTGTTGCTGAAATCCGAAATGGTGGACGCCAGCGGCCTGGCGGTGGAGCGCGTCGAGTTCGTGTCCCTGGATCTGGATCCGGGCCTTAAGCGCGCCGACTTCCAGCTGCCCAAGGTGATCGCCGAGCGCTCCCTGGAGAGCGTGGCCGCGGCCGGCCCCGAGCGCGTCCATGTGGAAGCCGGCTGGCTGCCGTCCGGCTTTGAAGCCGCCGACCGCGACTGGCGGCGGGTGGCGGACATGCGCCAGCCGGTCACCGCGCAAAGCTATACCGACGGCCTGGCCACCTTCACTCTGTTCGTGGAGAGCGTGGCCAGCGATCAAGTCGAAGAGGGCGTCAGCCGTGTCGGCCCCACCGTGGCGATCAGCCGGGTGCAGAACCTGGGTGAGCGCATCTACCTGATGACCCTGGTGGGTGAAATCCCGCAACCCACCGCCGAACGGATCATGGAAGCGGTGGCGATTCGCGCCACCGACAGCCGATGATAGAAGAGCAGGGGCGCGTGGTGGCCCGTGAGCCCGGCGCGATCTGGGTGGAAACGGTGCGCGCCGGCACCTGCTCGTCGTGCCAGGCCCGCCAGGGCTGCGGGCACAGCGTGATCAACCGCCAGGCCGCCGGCCAGCGCGCCCGCCTGCGGGTGGTCACCGATCTCAATTTTCGCGACGGCGACCCGGTGGTGATCGGGGTGCCGGAAAAAGCAGTGCTCTACGGCGCGCTCTGGGTATACGCCCTGCCGCTGGCGTTGCTGTTCGGCGGCGCCCTGCTCGGTGACGCCCTGTCGCTGACGCTGGCCGGGCGCGCCGTGGACGGCGCCGCCCTGTTCGGGGTCGGCGGTTTGCTTCTCGGTTTTCTGATCACCCGCCTGCACGGTCGCCGTGTGGCCGGCGCCGGACGTTACCAGCCCCGCGTGCTGAGCCGTCCGGGCGCCGCCGTCGACGCCGAAACCACGATCCGGGTGCGGCCCGCGCGCTGACCCCGGCCTGAACCGAGAACCGGTTAGAAGGGAGCCTTTCCATGGGGATAATGTCTCGTATTCTGTTGATGCTGGCGCTGGCCGGCGTGCTCGCCGCCTGTGGCCAGGACACCGACAACACCGCCAAGCAAAACAACGGTGACAGCCGCGACACGGCGCCGGTAAACGCGAGCGCCGGCGACGGCGAGCCACTGGTCACCGGTCTGCCGGACTTCACCGCCCTGGTGAAGAAAGAAGCCCCGGCGGTGGTCAACATCAGCACCGTCACCCGCCGCGAGCGCGCTCAGCAATCGCAGCTCGACCAGCTTCCCGAAATGTTCCGCCGCTTCTTCGACGAGTTCGGCGGCGGCCCCGGTGGGCCCGGCGGCGGTCCGGCGCCCCGTTCGGAAGTGGAATCCCTCGGTTCCGGCTTTATTATTTCCAGCGACGGCTATGTGCTCACCAACTACCACGTGGTCGGCGAAGCGGACGAAATCGTGGTGCGTCTGCAGGACCGCCGCGAACTGGACGCCGAGCTGATTGGCTCCGACCCGCAAAGCGACCTGGCGCTGATCAAAGTGGACGCCAGCGACCTGCCGGTGGTCGATATCGGCTCGTCCGACGACCTGCAGGTGGGCGAATGGGTGCTGGCAATCGGCGCGCCGTTCGGCTTCGACAGCTCCGTGACCGCCGGCATTGTCAGCGCCAAGGGCCGCAGCCTGCCCACCGATAACTATGTGCCGTTCATTCAGACCGACGTGGCCATCAACCCGGGCAACAGCGGTGGCCCGCTGTTCAACCTTAACGGCCAGGTGGTCGGTATCAACTCGCAGATCGTCAGCCGCTCCGGCGGCTACATGGGCCTGAGCTTCGCCATTCCCATCGACCTGGCCATGGACGTGGCCGACCAGCTCAAGGAAACCGGCGAAGTGAGCCGGGGCTGGCTGGGCGTGCTGATCCAGGAAGTGGACCGCGATCTGGCCGAATCCTTCGGCCTGGACAAGCCCATGGGCGCCCTGGTGGCCCAGGTGCAAAGCGGCTCGCCGGCGGCGGAAGCCGGCCTGGAGCCCGGCGACGTGATCATCGCCTTCAACGGCCGTGAGATTCAGCGCTCCGCGCAGCTGCCCAAGTGGGTGGGCGTGCTCAAAGCCGGCACCGAGGCGGAAATGACCGTGGTGCGCGACGGCAAGGAGAAGACCCTGGAAGTGACCGTCGGCGAGTTGCCGGACAACCCCCAGGCGGGCATGGCCGGCCAGCCGGACCCGGCCCAGGGCGAATCCGACACGCTGGGCCTGGAAGTGCGCGCCGCCAGCGCCGCCGAGCTGGCCCGGGTGAAGGCCGACCACGGCGTGGTGA
>DGNT01000094.1 GCA_002389055.1 Alcanivorax sp. UBA4485 | reverse complement strand
GTGAAGCCGTCGCTGCTGCCCAGGGGCTTGCGTTCGCCATCGGCACGGAACGGCACCAGACCGATCACGGCGCCCTGGTTGAGCCAGGCGTTGAGGCGGGTCGGCTCCGCCAGCACCGTGTCGGCGGGGTCGGTGCCGGCCTCGATGCGGGCGGCGGCGTTACGCAGCGCCTCGGCCTGTTGCGGTTCCAGCGCGGCGGTGTTGATGTTCAGCCCCATTTCCAGGGCCTGCAACGGCGTCATTCCACTGTCTTCGATGCCCTGGGGCAAGCGCATGGCGGTGGTCCAGAAACCCTGGTTGCCGAACGTCTCGAAGCGGAATATCTCGCGGCCACGGTCCACCGCGGTGGGGGCGGCGTCGCGCTGTTGCGGCGCGGCGGCGGTGCTCTCGCCGCCGCCACCGCCACCACCACAGGCGGTCAACGCAAGCAAAGTGCACAGCGCCATCGCGGCGCCGCGCCCGGTG
This sequence comes from Alcanivorax sp. UBA4485, assembly GCA_002389055.1. GTDB lineage: Bacteria > Pseudomonadota > Gammaproteobacteria > Pseudomonadales > Alcanivoracaceae > Alloalcanivorax. The sequence continues at coordinate 5,741 of DGNT01000094.1, read as the reverse complement.
TGCACGGAAATACCTGACATTGTTGTTCTCCCGATACCTGCTTTTTTATGCACAGCAAACAATCCGCGCGGGCGGATAAATAACCACAAAGGCTGGGAGAGTAATCAGAAAGACCCGGCGGCGGCCAACGGCCCGGTGCCAGGTTTGCAATAAAGGAAAAAACAACACCTAAGTTTACCTAGCGCGTATAAAAGGCATCATCACCAAACCCCGGGAACCGACGAGGACATTATGCTTGCTGTAACCGACTGGCTGCTTTTGATCGGCGTGTGCGCACTGGGCGCCATGACCCCGGGGGCCAGCCTGGCGGTGGTGACCCGCCACACGCTGCGCGGCTCCGCCCGCGCCGGGGTCAGCGCCGGTCTTGCCCACGCCGCCGGCATCGGCGTGTACGCGGTCGCCACCGTGGCGGGGCTGGCGGTGGTGTTGCGCGGCTTCCCGCAGCTGGAACTCGCGATCCGGCTGGCGGGTTCGCTGTTCCTGTTGTGGCTGGCGCTGGGCAGCTGGCGCGCCGCCGCGGGACCGGCGCCGGAGCCGGACGCCGAGGCCGGCGGCAACGCGGTGCGCGACGGGTTTCTGATCGCGTTTCTGAACCCCAAGGTGGCGCTGTTCTTCCTGGCGCTGTTCAGCCAGTTCGTGAGCGCGGACATGGCGATGGCCGCCCGGGTGCAGGTGGCCGCCACGGCGGTGGTGATCGACGGTGGCTGGTACAGCCTGGTGGCGCTGTTACTGGCGCGCGGGCCGGTGCTCGCGGCCCTGCGCCGGCACCACGATAAGGTGGAACGCGCCACCGCGATGGTGCTGGTGCTGGTCGCGGCGGCGGTCTGGCTTTAAGGCCGGCTCGCTGTTGTTCCGTTAAAAACGGAACAGCAGCCGCGCGAACCAGCTTTTCAGGTAGGCGGTTTCCGGAATCGCCGGGTGCACCGGGTGGTCCGGCCCCTGCCCTTCGAAGCCGATCACCTGCATTGAACGGTCGATGTGCCGGGCGGAGGAACGCACCACGTCGAGCAGTTTGTCCGCCGGCAGGTGCATGGAGCAGGACGCGGAAATCAGATAACCGCCCGGCTTCACCAACCGCACCGCCAGTTCGTTGATGGCGTGGTAGCCGGCCAGGCCGTTCTTGAAATCCTTGCGGCGTTTGATGAAGGCGGGCGGATCCAGAATCACCAGATCGAACTTCTCGCCGTCGGCGAGCAGTTGCTTCATGGCGGTGGTGGCGTCGCCTTCCAGGGTGCGCAGCTGCTCCGCCACGCCGTTCATTTCCGCGTTGCGGTGCATGTATTCCAGCGCCAGCGACGAGCTGTCGATGCCGGTCACTTCGGAAGCACCGGCCATGGCCGCCTGCACGCCCCAGCCGCCGCAGTAGGCGAACACGTCCAGCACCCGGGCGCCCTTGGCCAGCGGCGCCATGCGTGCCCGGGCACTGCGGTGATCGAAGAACCAGCCGGTCTTCTGCCCTTCGCGCAGCGGCGCCTGGAAGCGGCCGCCGTTCTCGTGCAGTTCCACGCTTTCCGGGACCTCGCCTTTAAGAGCGCGGGTGTACAGCGGCAAGTCTTCCAATTCGCGGACACCGGCTTCGTTCTTGACCACGATATTGGCCGGCGCCAGCACCGCGTCCAGGGCCGCCGCCACGGCATCCAGATGGGCTTCCATGCCGGCGGTGCCCGCCTGCATCACCAGGGTGTCCTGGTAGCGGTCCACCACCAGGCCGGGCAGGCCGTCCGCTTCGCCGTGCACCAGCCGGTAGCCGGGCTGCGGATAGAGGGTGTCACGCAGCGCCAGCGCCTGCTCGATGCGCTTCTTGAAGAAGCTCCGCGACGGTTCCTGCTTGACGTCACGGCTGTACAGGCGGGCGGCGATCAGTGAATTGGGGCTCATAAAGGCCCGGCCGAGCGCCTTGCCGCGGCTGTCTTCCACCACGCAGGCGGTGCCGGCGGGCAGGCTCTTGAGCGGGCTGTGAGCGGTATCCACCTCGTTGGCGTAGATCCATTCATGGCCGGCCTTGAGGCGGCGTTCCTCGTTTTTCTTGAGGCGCAGGGTGGGAATGTCGTCGGTCATGGGCTCGCTCGCGCAAAAGCGGCAGTTTATCACGGCAGCGGGCACCATGAGTGCGATACCAGCGGAGGGAACGCCGCACATACCCTTTGGTATGCGCGCGGTACGCGGCTGAGCTACACTCGACCGGGTAACTCGGGTAAAGCCGCTTGCCCTTCCTGGCCGGACGGCGAGAGATAATAACGGAGCGCTCAGCGCCCTTAAGGATCACCATGCGTTTTTTCCAGCAGCGTCCCCCCTTTGTCCTGATGGTGGCCACCGGCGCCATGTGCACCGTGGTGGTGCTGGTGTTCGCGCGCCTTTGTTACGGCCTGGTGCTGCCGGCGATGCGCGACGGGCTGGGGCTGAGCTACGCCCAGGCGGCCAACCTGAGCACCGCCACCGCGCTCGGCTATTTGCTGCTGGTGATGGTGGCCGGGGTGTTCGCCGCCCGTTTCGGCGGCAAGCAATCGGTGCTGTTGGGGCTGGTGCTGGTGACGCTGGGCTTTATCGGTCTTAGCCAGGCCAGCGACTACCGGGTGCTGCTGGCGCTGATGGTGATGCTGGGCATGGGCACCGCCTTCGGCTACACACCGCTGATTTCACTGCTCGCCAACACCTACCCGAAGCGACGCGGTTCGGTGATCGGCTTCACCAACAGCGGCGTGGGCGCCGGCATGCTGCTCGCCGGCGCCCTGGTGCCGGCGCTCACCCAGGCAGACACCAGCGACGGCTGGCGCCACGTGTGGCTGAGCTTCGCCGCCGGCGGCGCCCTGGTGACCACCCTGGTGCTGCTGTTTCTGCGCAATCCGGAGCGGCCCATGGCCGCCAGCACCGACGCCGCCACCGGCGTCAGCGGCCCCGGCGAACCGATCTTCCGTAACCCCCATGTGGTCACCGTGGGGCTGGTGTACGGCGTGCTCGGGCTCACCTACATCGTGCAGGTCACCTTTATGTACAGCTTCGCGCTGGACGGCGGCCTGACGGCGCTGAGCGCGGGGCATCTGGTGTCGCTGATGGGGATTCTATCGATCTTCGCCGGGCCGTTCTGGGGTTGGCTGGCGGACAAGCTGGGCTATTCCAACGGTCTGGTGCTGTCCATGTCGTTGTCGCTGCTGGCCACCGCCCTGCCGGTGATCTGGCCGCAGCCCTGGGCGTTCGCCGCCCATTTTGTAATTCTGGGGCTGTGCGTGGCCGGCCTGTTCACGTCGATTCTGGCCGCCTCCACGGAAACCGTGCCGCCCCACCAGGCGCCGGTGGCGGTGAGCTTCGTCACCCTGTTCTACGCCACCGGCCAGTTCCTGGGGCCGGCGCTGGCCGGGCTGGTGGTGGAGTGGACCGAGGGCTTCCGGGTGGCCTTCGCGGGCAGCTGTCTGGTGATGGTGGGCGGCGTCTATCTGTGCTGGCGCACCCGCCGCCACCAGGGCTACCGGCCGGTGTCGGCCAGCGCCTGCCCCGCCGGCGAATAAGCGTCCGGCTGCCGGCCGCTTTCCCAGTCCAGCAGCCAGGCCTTGCGCCCCACTCCACCGGCATAACCAGTCAAGGAACCGTTGGCGCCCACCACCCGGTGGCACGGAACCAGCAACGACCAGGGGTTTCGCCCCACCGCTGCACCCACGGCGCGCACCGCCGCCGGGCGCCCCAAATGGGCCGCCAGGGTGCCGTAGGTCCAGGTTTCACCGGCGGGAATGCGCCGCAGCTGCGCCCACACCGCCTGCTGAAAGGCGGTGCCCCGCGGCGCCAGCGGCAGATCGAAGCCAGCGCGCCCCCGGTCCTTGAAGTAACCGCGCAGCTGCCCGGCGGCGCGGGCCAGCAAGGGGTTCTCCGGGCGGAGGGTCCAGCCGGTCGGGTCCGGGTGGTATTTCTGGCCTTCGAACCAGATACCCAGCAGAGCCCGGTCGTCGGCGGCCACCAACATGGCCCCCAGGGGGCCGGGAATCGCTACATAGTCCGTCATCGTCGCTCTCCTTTCTCGTCGTTGCCTTTCTCTTCACCTTTCTCGAGGCTTTGCCAAAGGTGCATCACCGCGTAGGCCCGCCAGGGGCGCCACGCCTCGGCCCGTTCGCGGGCGCGCGCCGGGGAGGTCTCGCCGAGCGCCTTGAGCACGCCGTAGTCGGCGGCGGGAAAAGCGTCCGGCCAGCCCAAGGCGCGCATCGCCAGATACTGGGCGGTCCAGTCGCCGATGCCGGGCAGCGCCTGCAGGCGCGCCAGGGTGTCCTCCACCGCCGCGCCCGGCGCCAGCACCAGATCGCCGTCGGCGCAGGCCCGGGCGAGCACCTGTATCGCCTTCACCCGGGTGCGGATAATGCCCAGTTCGCCGAGGGTGTCGGGGCTGCTTTCCGCCACCCGTTCGGCGTCCGGGAAGGTATGGGTAAGCCCGGCGAAGGGGGCCGTCAGCGGCTCGCCGAGCGCAGCGGCCACCCGGCCGGCCAGGGTGCAAGCAGCGCGCACCGTGATCTGCTGGCCGAGCACCGCACGCACCGCCGCCTCGAAACCGTCGAACGCGCCGGGCACGCGCAGTCCTGGATGGTCAGCGGCGAGCGCGCCGAGCCGGGCGCTCACTTCCTGCGGCTGGCAGCCCAGATCAAACAGCCTTTGCAGCCGCCCCAGCACCTCCGGCACCGCTCGTGCCAGCGACGCGGACAGGGTCACCGCCAGCACCGGCCGGCCCGGCACCGGCCGCACCGCCAGCCAGCCGCGCAGCGCCTGGCCCTGGCGCGACAACGCCACGGTGCGGCGGTAGACGCCGCCGTCCACCGCTTCAACACCGGCGATGGCGCGCTGACCGAGAAACGCGAGTAGACGCGGCCAGTCCAGGGGTGGGCGGTAGGCGAGCTGAAAATCCAGGCTGTCCTGGTGGCGGCTGGTGGGCAGGCGCCGCAGTTGCGAGGGCTGCAGCCGGTAGCGCTGGCGGAACAACGCATTGAAACGGCGCACGCTGCCGAACCCGGCGGCCAGCGCCACCTCGGTGACCGGCAGGCCGGTGTCGGTGAGCAGCCGCTTGGCCAGCAGCAAGCGCTGGGTCTGGGCGTAGGCCACCGGCGAAACACCGAACTCGTCACCGAAGGTGCGCCGCAGGTGGCGATCGCTGACGCCCAGCTCCGCCGCCAGGGCGCCAAGGTGGTTGTCGGTGAGACCGCCTTCGTCAATCCGCGCCGCCACCGCCCGCGCCAGCCGGCGGCGGGCATCGACGCTGGCGTGGCCGGGGGCCAGCTCCGGGCGGCAGCGCAGACAGGGGCGGTAGCCGCCGGCTTCGGCGGCGGCGGCGCTGGCGAAAAAGCGGCAATTGTCCCGCCGCGGTACGCGCGCCGGGCACACCGGCCGGCAATACACCCCGGTGGTCACCACGGCGACGAAGAACTGCCCGTCGAAACGGGCGTCGCGGGCGGTCAGCGCCTGATAACAGACATCGTCATTGATCCACATGGGGTCATCATAGACGGTGCGGAGGCACCCGACTCGCCGTTTTCGGACCCGACTGTGGGACTTGCCTGTGGGAGCGGGCCCTGCCCGCGAAAGGCCGGGCCGCTCTGTCAGGAGGGAGCCACCCCATAGCCTTTCAAGAAGACGCGCACCACCTCGCGGACGTGCGCCTTGGCGTCCTGCTCGGTAGGCGCTTCGCCGCAGCCGATCACCAGCTGCATGTGGCGGCAGCTCTGCAGCATGCCGAAGAACAGCTCGGCGGCGGCGGCGGGATCGTCCAGGCG
>DGNT01000123.1 GCA_002389055.1 Alcanivorax sp. UBA4485 | reverse complement strand
CAGCGGGCATGTGGGCATTGCCCTCGCGGCCCCGCGGGGCTGCGCCAGAACCCTGCTCAGCGACGCCCACCTGGCGCTGGCCGACGCCAAGGCCGCCGGCTACGGCGCCAGCCGGGTCTACCAGCCGGCACTGCGCAAGGCGCTGCGGGCACGCCAGGACATGAGCGCGGACCTGCGCACCGCCGTGCTCGGCGAGCAGTTCGAGCTCTATTACCAGCCCCAGGTACGGCTCAGCGACGGCAAGATCGTCGGCGCCGAGGCCCTGCTGCGCTGGCACCATCCGCGCCGCGGCCTGCTGGCGCCCGGGGAATTCCTGCCGTTGCTCAAGGGCAGCCCGATGGCGCGCATTCTCGGCGACTGGGTGATCCGCCAGGCGTGCGCCAAGGGCGCGCTGCTGCACCGTCAGGGCCGCCCGCTGTGCATGGCGGTGAACCTGTTCTCCGCCCAGTTCAAATTGGGTGGGCTGGCGCGCATGGTCGCCGATACCCTGCGCGAGACCGGTCTGCCCGGCGAAGGGCTGGAGATCGAGATCACCGAACGGGTGATCATCAACAGCGACAACCGTCTCAAGAACACGCTCAACGACCTGCGGGCCCTGGGCTGCCAGCTCGCGTTCGATGACTTCGGCACCGGCTACGCCTCCCTCAGTATGCTCAAGAAATTCCCGATCACCCGGCTCAAGGTGGACAAAAGCTTCGTCGACGCCATTCACGAGTCCGGCGAGGACCACGCCGTGGTGCAGGCGATGATTCAATTGGCGGAAACGTTCGGGTTCTCGATCACCGCCGAAGGCATAGAGACCGAACAACAGGCGGAGGTGCTGCGGCAGCTCGGGTGCCGGGAAGGGCAGGGCTATTTGTTCGGCAAACCGATGCCGTGGCGGGAGTTGTACGCGCTTTTATAGAGCTTTTATAAAAGTACCGGGCCCGACAAAAAACGGGCCGGCTGTGACGCCGGCCCGCTTGGTACTCAGGTGGATCAGGCTTTGAGATCAGCCGTGCTTGCCGAGCCAGTCATCGGCTTGCTTTTCCGCTTCCTCGCGGCTGGAGCCATAGCGCTCCTGAATCTTGCCGACCAGCTTATCCTTGCGGCCCTCGACCTGTTTCAGGTCATCATCGGTGAGCTTGCCCCACTGTTGCTTGGCATTGCCCATGAGTTGCTTCCAATTGCCTTTCAACTGATCGCTGTTCATTGCTACCTCCATGCGGTAACGCTCCAATGAGCCTGGAGTATGCCTCAGGGAACCCGGGGGGTGGCGAATCTTTAGCATTCTTTTATGATGCGCCCCGCGCTTGCAGCCCGCCGTTTGCCGCCCCATCATTCAGGTCCGACCTCTTCAACCTTCAAGGAGTCTCCGTGGCGGCAGTTCTGGCGGGCGGCATTATTGTTATCTGGCTGGCATTGAGCGGCGGTCGCGCGCTGCTCAATGCCGGTGGTATCCAACTGCACTGGCCCGCTGTGCTGGCGGCGCCGCTGATGCTGGCGGCCCTGGAGACCCCGTTATTCCTGCTTACCGTGCCCGACGCGGCGCTGCTCGATGAGGCCCGGCGCTGGCCCGTCGCGGGCGCGCTGGTGGCGCTGGCCTGGCTGATCAATGGCGCCGTGGCCGGCCGCCTTTGGCTGGCCCGCCGCCAGGCCGCCTGACCCCGGCCTCTCCGCTTCTTTTTGGTGCGCCCTCCCCGAAATGGGGCGGGCCGTCGGTGCGATGTCGGGCGTTTCTGTCTTTAAATATGCAGAATTGCATGTATTTATGGGTGTTTGGAGGGTTGGCACAGCTGTTGCTCCTGATCGGTTAACGAGCGTTGTTAACGATCAACCGGAACCACGAGGAGCACCATGCAGTTATTGCGATTCAAAACCCTGTGGGGCCACCCGGGCACCCCGGAGCAGGCCGCCGCCCTGGCCGTGGCCGCCGGCTTCGACGGCCTGGAAGCACCGCTGCCGCCAGCCGGCGCCGCCCGCGACGACCTGGCCGGAGCCCTGCACGGGCACGGCCTGCGCTGGATTCAGGAAATCTGCACCGCCGGCAGCTATGTGCCGCGCCGGGACGCCAGCGTCGCCGAGCACCTGGAAGACTTCGAAACCCAGCTGCGCGACGGCCGCGCCCTGGGCGCCGAGTTCGCCAATGTGATGGGCGGCTGCGACGCCTGGCCGCTGGAGGACAGCGTGCGCTTCTTCGCCGAGGCCCACGGGATCGCCGAGCGGCTGGGCGTCACCGCCAGCTTTGAAACCCATCGCGGGCGCAGTTTCTTCAACCCCTGGACCACGGTGGCGGTGCTCGACCGGGTGCCGACGCTTCCGGTGACCTGCGACTTCAGCCACTGGGCGGTGGTCTGCGAACGCCTGCCCGACAGCGAATGGGACTGCATCGAGCGGGTCGCCGAGCAGGCCCTGCACGTCCATGCCCGCGTCGGCTACGACCAGGGCCCCCAGGTGCCGCACCCCGGCGCGCCGGAGTACGCCGGCGCCCTGGCGTCCCACCAGCGCTGCTGGGAAGCGGTCTGGCAGGCCCAGCGCCGCCGCGGCCTGCCGCAAACCACCCTGACACCGGAGTTCGGACCCGACGGCTATCTGCACACCNNCCGGTGGCCGATCTGTGGGATCTCAACCGCTGGATCGGCGATTGCCAACAACGCCATTTCCATCGCTGGCGCGCCGCTGCCGCCGGCCGCGACCGGGTGGCTTGAGGAGGACACGGTGATGAAATCGATACAGCAAACCCTGCGTCATCCGGACGCCCTGGTACCCAATCTGCTGGTCCTGGCCTACATCCTGCTTGGTTACGTGGGCGGCTGGCTGCTGATGGCCCAGCCGGGCGGGTTGCTGCCCGCCCTGGGCGTGCTGGCCTGTGGCCACGCCATGGTGATCGCCGCCTACCTGGTCCATGACTGTGCCCACAACGCGCTGTTCAAGAAGGTGGAACACAACACCCGTCTGGGACGGGCGCTCAACTGGCTCACCGGTGGTTGCTATGGCACCTACGAGGATCTGCGTTACAAGCACATGCGCCATCACGTGGATAACGCCGACACCATCGCGTTCGATTACCGGGCCTGGCTCAAGGCCCACCCGCGCGCCGAGCAGCTGGTGTTCGCGCTGGAATGGGCCTATGTGCCGGCAGTGGATTACATGATGCACGCGGTTCTGATGGTGGCGCCGTTCATTGGCTACGCGGACAAGGCCCAGCGGCCGCGCGCGGCGCTGGTGCTGGCGGTGCGTTTGGGCGCGCTGGCGTTGCTGGCGCTGTGGAGCCTGAAGGCGGTGCTGCTGTACGCGCTGGCCTACACCCTGATGCTCACCGTGCTGCGTTTTTTCGACGCCTTTCAGCACAACTACGAGATCATCGCGATTCTCAACAATCCGGATGCGCCGCTGCCCCACAAGGGCGACCGCGATTACGAGAACGACAACACCTACAGCAACCCGGTGTCGCGCCGCTGGCCGGTGCTCAACCTGCTGGTGCTCAACTTCTGCTACCACAACGCGCACCACGTGAAGCCCACCTTGCCCTGGTACAAGCTGCCGGCCCTGCACCGGGAACAGTACGGCGATGAGTACCAGCGCACCCTGGCGTTCAGCGACCAGCTGCGCAGCTATCACCGCCACCGTCTGGCCGGCATCCACGCCGAAACCTACGGCCAGGTGCCGGCGCAACAGGCGATGCGCGAAGGCCAGGCGGTGCCGGTCTACGGGCTCAGCTTCCTGACCGCGTTTTGAACCCTTTGTCGATTCGTTTGCCGAGTATGGAAGAGGAGTTGTCCATGACCGTTTCCCTGCAGGACCGCCTCGTCACCGGCGCCGCCGGTTCCCGCGCGGACGGTGCGGCCCCCGCCGCCGCGCGACCGCGCCGCCGCTGGCTGGATTTCGGGCAGACCCTGAACTGGCGTCAGCGGCTGCTGCTGGGCAGCGTCGGCTGGCTGGTGTTTTTCGCCGGCTGGTATCTGGCCGCCAACGCCGGGCTGGCGCCGGACCGCCTGTTTCCGGGGCCGCTGCAAGTGCTCGCCTCCCTGCAGGAGTTGTTCTTCGAGAAAGCCTTCCTCAGCGACGTGTTGGCCAGTGTGCGCCGGATTCTGGTCAGTTTCGGGCTGGCGGTGTCGGTGGCGCTGCCGCTGGGGCTGCTGATGGGCGCTTTCGCCCGCGTCGACGGCGTGCTCAACCCGTTCCTGGGCGCCTGCCGCTATCTGCCGGCGCCGGCGTTCATTCCGCTGCTGCTGATGTGGCTGGGCACCGGCGACAGCCAGAAGATCGCGCTGCTGCTGATCGGTGTGGTGTTCTTCCTTTCCATCATGCTCGCCGACGTCACCCGGCAGGTGCCGGCGGCGTTCGTGGAAACCGCCAAAACCCTGGGCGGCGGTCGCCGCGCGGTGCTGTGGACGGTGGTGTTCCGCCATTCGCTGCCGGGCTACCTGGACACCTGCCGCCAAATGCTGGCGGTGAGCTGGACCTACCTGGTGATCGCCGAGATCGTCGCCGCCACCGACGGCATCGGCGCCATGATGATGCGCGCCAAACGCTTCGTGCACGTCGACGACA
>DGNT01000118.1 GCA_002389055.1 Alcanivorax sp. UBA4485 | reverse complement strand
GCGTGCCCGCCGAATACTGCGGGGACGGCCAGCGTCAGGGCAGCAACGGCGTCTCCTACTTTTCCTGGAGCGGCGCCAAGCCTCTGACCAACGGTTTCGACCCGTCCGACGCGCTGCTCGGCGCCACCTCCATCGTCTTCCTGGGCGAGAAGAACGACGGCCTGGTGAGCAGCTGTTCCAGCCACCTGGGCATGGTGATCCGCGACGACTACCGCATGAACCACCTGGACGAGGTCAACCAGGTGCTGGGCCTGCATGATATCTGGAGCACCGACCCGGTGACCCTGTATCGCCAGCAGGCCAACCGCCTGAAGAACTACAGCTTCTAGCGGGCCGCCTTGCCCGCCCAAAGCCGCCCGCCGGAAACGGCGGGCGAAAGTTCCCCGGCCGGGTGACCGAAACGCTCGGCGCGCCCGGCGCCATGGTTTTGTGTCCTTGCCCCACCCCTCTAACATCGGGTATTCGGCAGCTTTTTCCATGAAGGACCATAATCATGACAACAACCCTTAAAGCGCTTCTCACCGGCGGTCTTTTACTGGCCTCCTCCGTGGCCACGGCGGAAACCATCGAACGGGACATTTGCGTCTTCGATATCGCCGGCAAGGTGGGCCCCACCATGGCCGCCATGCAGGACTGGCGCACCGAAGCCCTGAGCTGGGGCCTGAGTGCCAACCTGAAGGTCTACACCAACGAATCGGTGGTGGCGGAGGATCTCAAAGCCGGAGTTTGCGACGCCGCCCTGATGACGGGCATCCGCGCGCGCCAGTTCAACAAGTACGCCGGCACCCTGGATTCCATTGGCGCCATTCCCACCATGGAACACATGAAGATCGCGCTGCAGGTGATGGCCCACCCCAACAGCGCCGATAAGCTGACCGCCAATTCCTACGAGGTGATGGGCATCGCGCCGATCGGCGCCGCCTACATCTTCGTCAACGACCGGCGCGTGAACACCCTCGCCAAGGCGGCCGGCAAAAAAGTGGCGGTGCTCGACTACGACCCCACCCAGGCCAAACTGGTGGCCGCCGCCGGCGCCACGCCGGTGCCCTCGGACATCACCAACTTCGCCGGCAAGTTCAATAACGGCGTGGTCGACGTGATCGCCGCCCCGCTGGTGGCCTACAACGTGCTGGAACTCTACAAGGGCCTGGAACCGGACGGTGGCATCATCGACTATCCGCTGGTGCAACTCTCAATCCAGCTGATCGCCAAGGCCGACCGCTTCCCCGAGGAGATGGCCCAGACTTCCCGCGAGTATTTCTACAACAGCCTGGATCAGGTGCTCGAGCAGGTGGAGCGGGAAGCGTCCGTGGTGGATGAAAAGTGGTGGGTCGACATCCCCGCCAAGGACAAGCAGGAATACGAAGTGATGATGCAGGACGCCCGCGATCAGATGCGCAACGAGGGCCACTACGACCCGGACATGCTCGACTTGCTGCGCAAAATCCGCTGCAAACTGAACAGCTCCCGGGCCGAGTGTACCGGCGCCTGACGGTCAGCGATCCACGCTGGCGGGTCGTGCCCCGACCCGCCACGACGACGGCCGCAGGTCCTGCCCGGCGGCCATCAAACAAGGCACCAACAGCAAACTGACCAGGGTGGCGAACAACACCCCGAACGCCAGCGAGATCGCCATTGGCACCAGAAAGCGAGCTTGCGCGCTGGTCTCGAGCATCAGCGGCGCGACCCCCGCGAAGGTGGTCAGGGAGGTCAGCAGGATCGGCCGCAACCGGTCGCTGGCGCCTTCGACGATGGCCTCGGTAAGGGCCACCCCCTCCCGTCTTAAACGGTTGATGCCATCGATCAACACAAGGTTGTCATTCACCACCACGCCGCTCACCGCGATCACACCCACCAGAGACCACAGCGTGACGCTGTAACCGAGCAGGAAGTGCCCCAGGAACGCTCCTACCATGCCGAACGGTATCGCCATCATCACCAGCAATGGCTGGGCGTAACCGCCGAACAGAATGGTGAGCAGAAAGAACATCACCCCGAGCGCCACCAAATACCCCATCGACAATCGATCCAGGAAGCGTTCGATGGCCGCCGGCTTACCGGCCACGTCCCAGTCCGCCGCCGCGTCCTCAGCCGTGGCCGGATTCAGCACCGAAGCGCGCAGCGCCGCCATCACCCGCGCCGGTGAGGTGACCTGCTCGTCCACATAGGCGCTGACCGTGGCGTTACGGCGGGTGTCGTAATGGTTGATGGCGGCCGGTGACAACCGGCGCGAAACCTCCGCCACCGCCCCCAGCAGGGTAATATCGCCGTCCGGCAGGCGCACCGGCAGCAACGCCAGATCGTCCAGCCGCCGGCTGTCCGCGGACGCCAACCGCAGCATCACGGGCACTTCCTGATCCCGCTCGAACCAGCGGTCGATCTGGATACCGTGAAAGGCATTGCGCACCTGGCGGCCCAGTTGCTCGCTGCTCAAGCCGGCCAGACGGCCCTCTTCAAGCAGGTTGATGTCCACAATGGTCCGCCGGGCCCGGGCGCTGTTAGCGACCTCGTGCACGCCTTCCATCCGTTCCAGCCGCAACGAGAGGCGCTCACTCAAGGTCTGCAACCGGTCCAGGTCCGGATGAAACAGGTTGATATGAATATCCGGCTTCACCGTCATCAGATTGGCATGAAACTTCAGCGACAAGGCATCCGGTACCGCGCCGTGCAGTGCCCGCCAGCGTGCCGCCAAACGTCGGGGTGTGACACGCGGGCCAGCACCGTCACGGGTCTCCAGGGCCAGGCTCACCCGCACCCGATACCGGGCGCCCGGATCGCGAGCGTTGGACACTTTGCGGCGCACGCCCTGTTCGGCGAACACCCGCGTCACGCGCACCCCCGCATCGTCGTTCTCGAGCTCCTCGCGCAGACGGTTGCCCGACATTTCAAGCGCGTTCACCGCGTCATGCAGCCGCTGTTCGCCGGTGCCCTGGGGAAACACCGCCTCGGCCACCACCTGGTCCCCCTGCACCCGGGAGAACAGCACCATCGTCAGCCAGCCGCTGTGCACCAGGGCCAGACAGAACACGAACACACCAAGGAAACCGAGAATCAGCACATAGCGCCAGCGCAAACAGGCACGCAACAGCGGCCTGACCCGCCGCGCCAGCCAGGCCTCGAGGTTGGCATTGACGCCGGCCGCGAGCGTTTCGGAGCGGGCCATCCAGCCGCGCGCCGGACGTTGGTGGGCAAGATGCGAGGGCAGTATCCACAGAGACTCCACCAGCGACAGCAACAGAATAGCGATGGAGACAATCGGGATCACCCGCATCAGGGCGCCTTCCGGCCCCGGTAAAAACAGTAACGGTGCGAACGCCACCAGGGTGGTCAACACCGCGAACAACAACGGCCGCGCCACCCGGTGCGCGCCGGCCACCGCCGCCGCACGCCCGTTCAGGCCCTGGCGACGACATTGATCCACGCTTTCGCCAACGATCACGGCGTCATCAACCACGATGCCCAGCACCAGGATGAAGGCGAACAACGAGATGGTATTGAACGACTCGCCCAGCAACGGCAGCACCAGGCAGGCGCCGACCATGCAAACGGGGATGCCCAGCGCCACCCAGCCCGCCAGACGCAAGGTGAGAAACACGCCCAGCAGCAAGGTGAGCAAGACCAGCCCTTGCAGCGCGTTGCGCCAGAGCAGCGACGAGCGGTCACGGAACTGGCGGGCGTCGTCACGCCAGAGGGTCAGGGCCACGCCGTCGGGCAGGTCGGCATCGGCCAGATAGGCGTTCACCGCGTCCGCCACCTCCAGCACGTTCTGGCGCCCCATACGGTAGACGTCCAGGGCCGCCGCGGGCTGGCCATCCAGCCACGCGGCCAGGGTATCGCGGGAGAAGCCGTCCTGGATGCGGGCCACGTCCCCCAACCGCAGCAAATCCCCCTCCCCGGCCTGGCGAATCACCAGTTCACGGTAGGCGGCTTCATCACGGGGCTGGCGGCCGGTCTCCAGCATCCACTCCCCATGGTCGCTGCGCAGCACACCGCCGGCCAGGCGTCCGGCGCTCTGCCCCGCCGCGGCGATGTCCTCAAACGTGAGGTCGTAGCGATACAGATCCGCGCGCCGCACCGATGCGGCCATCTCCCGCTCCGGCAGGCTCTCCACGTCGACGCTGGACACCGCTGGATCAGCAAGCAGATCGCGCCGCACCTGATGGGCAAGACGGTACAGGTCGGCACGCGGTATCGCGCCGCTGAGTAACAGCCGGGCGACCCGGTTGCGCACAATCAATTCCTGAACCCGCGGCCGTCCGGCGCCGTCGGGCAAGGTGTCCAGCGCGTCCATGCGCGTGCGGATCTGTTCCAGCACCCGGGCGGTGGCGTAGCCCTCCAGCACATCCAGCTGCACCGTGCACAGACCCTGCTGCGCTTCGCTGGTCAATTCGGTGACGCCTTCCACATCGTCGACGGCGGTTTCCAGCGGCGTGCACACCAGCGACTCCACCGTTTCCGGCGTCGACTGCGGGTAGCTCACGTAAATCCCGACACGATCCAGCGGCACGTTGGGCAGGGTCTCCTGGCGGGTGTTGGGAATCGCCAGCAAACCACCCAGCAGCAAGGACACCATCAACAAATTGGCCACCGCCGGGTTGGCGACAAACCATTCGATACTGCGCGTCACGGCACACCGGCCTCTGCCCGGGCGACACCCGCCGCCGCGTCCGGCAGCGGCGTAATACGCATCCCCTCCAGCAACCGCCGGTCGCCGGCGAGCACCACCGGCCGGGTGAACGGCTGGCCGATATACAGATGTTCCGCGTCACGGTGCAGAATCGTTACCGTTCGACGCCGCACCCGCTGCTCGTCATCCAGCACCCAGACCGCGTCGTCATCGGCCAGTGCTTCGCGGGGCAACACCGCCACGCCGTCACGGGCCGGCCCACTCAGCTCGGCGCGCACGAAGACGCCGGGTTCCAGTGGCAATGTCTGGCCGGCGTTGTCCACGATCACCACCAGGTAGGCCATCTGATTGCGGTTAAGCCCGCCCTCACGGCGCGCCACCCGGCCACGCCAGTGCCCCTCAAAACCGGCGAACCGCCCGCTGAGATTCACGGTCACCGAATCCAGGCTGTCTTCCTGACCGGGTTTGATACCCAGCAACGCCAGCCACTCATCGCGCACCGGCAAGCGCACTTCCATGCGGTCCAGCCCGGACAGGTACGCCAGCGTTTGTCCGGCGGGCAGATGCTGGCCGGTCTCCACCTGGACCTCGGCGAGGACACCGCCGAACGGCGCCTCCAGGGTGGCCTGTTCCCGCTGCCGGCGCGCTTCGCGCAGCCCCGCCCGCGCGGCCGCCAGCCGGCTTGACGCTTCCTCGAGTTGCGGCTCATGGCGGGACAGCGGCGTGGCGTTGCTGTTGCGGCCCCGGGCGACCCGGGCCTGGGCGCGGGTACGCGCCAAATGCAGCTGCGCGGCGCCCACGTCGTTCTGACGTCGGGTGACTTCCAGATCAAAAGGCTCGGGATCCAGCCGCAGTAGAACCTCGCCTTCGGCGACCCGGCCGCCGTCGGCGAAGGCATCGGCGGTGTCCACCACGCGCCCGGACACCTCCAGGCTGAGAGGAATGCGCCGGGCCGCGCGCACCCGGCCCTGGCTGTGGACCGGGATCACCACCTCGCCCGGCTGCACCGAACGGGTCTCCAGCGCCAGGGGCGGTGGCGCCTCGGTCGGCGCCGGTGCCTTGGGGGGCAAGGCATACAGTGCCCCCACCGCGCAGGCCACCAAAAGCAAAGTGCTCAGCGCCGCCAGTGAGCGTTTCCAGCCGCGTGTCACAGTCAAGATTCCGCCTCCAGGCCGGCGCGCCAATGTTCCAGGCAGGTTCGGGTGACCGCGGCGTCCGCCGCCAACACCGGATCCAGTTTCAGTGACAAGGTGAGGCAACCGTTGACGATCATGGCGCCGTTGGATACCGGATGGTTGGGGCTGCCCGGCCCGCACAAAGTAACCAGCGCGCGCGGCGAGAAACCCGCCTGGGTAAGATCCAGACGCCACTCCCCCAGGCTGGTAAAGGAACCCAGGTGCGGCGCGCCACGGAGAAACCGGCCGCACAGCCAGTCCACCCCGCGCTGCCCCACCAGCCGGCCCACCTGAGCGGCGTACCAGTACAGCCAGTGACGGTTGTCGGCCAGCGCTTGACGCACCCGGCGGTCCAGCCGGGCCGGCGTGTCCTCCGGCGCCACCGTCAGATAGAAACCGCTGGATAGATTCATATCGTCCCGGTCACGTATCACGGCACCGCGCATATTCACCGGGTACAGCCAGCGACCCGCCACCGGCGCTTGCAACAACGTCGCCGCCACCGCCTGGTTCAGCGCCAGCAGCAACAGGGTATTCAGCGATACGCCAGCGTGCCGCGCCCGGCGCCGCAGCGCCGCTGTAGGTTCGGCATCCAGCCAGACGCTTTGTACACCGCCATCGCCGGCGCCCGAAAAGTCGCGCCAGCGTGGCGCGGGCACGGTTTCAACCGGGGCGCGGCGCAGCCAGCGCCACGGCGGTGGGGCGCCGGTTTGACGGCTGCGTGGCATCGCCGGCTGGGGTACGTTCCAGGCACGCAGCAGGTGGAACAACCCGCCGATACCGTCGTGCTCCCGATGGCGTACCGGAAAGTCGAAACGGCCACCGTCGTCCGGCTCGATCACCGCGAAATGAATGCGGTCGTCCACGCCGTAGCGCGCTCGCGCCCGGTACCACATACCCAGATAATCGTTGCCGTTCATAACCGCGCCACATCCACATAGGGGATCCTGTCCCGGTTCAGATCGCGACGCGGATCGCCGTCGTAACTGACCAGAAAGTGGTCGCTGTGCAGCACTTGCCGCCGGTAGCGCGCCGGCACCCGGGACAGCGGATCCGAGGCGAAGAAGCCGCAGACGAGCGCGTCGTACTGAGCGTGGAACGCGTGCACCGCGTAGTCCAGCAACCAACGCAGCCAGTGCGGCTGGTTGTCCTCCACCAGCGCCGAATGCAGGGTGAGATAGGAAAGATAGCCGCCCGGCTTCGGCAGCCGGAAACCACCTCGCACCCGGCTGTGCAGGTTGTAGAAGTGACGCAGCCACTGGAGGCCGCCCCGGTAACCGAGCACCCGGGTCTGCTTGATACGCTTCTGGTCCCAGAAGCCCAACAGCCCGCGCAGCCGGTCTCCTTCCCAGACGCCCAGGAAACTGCTGGCATCCAGACCCTGATAATAGCCGTCGCCGTCCAGGCGGTCCGGCTCCCAGTGCGGAAAGAACTGTTTTTGGGCACCTTCCCGGTGCAGCAGCGCGGCCATGGCGGGCAGGTCCGACGGGCCGGTCCGGCGTACCATCACGCCAGCGGGCGGGCGCCGGCGGTGGGCACGGGTGTAGATCAAACTGGTTTCGATGGTGCCGCAGGGGTAATAGTGCGGCAGGCCGGCGCGGCCGCTGGCCACGGTGCCCAGCGAGGCGTGATTGTCACGCAGGATAACCGTCTGCATCCATTCACCAGGTTCGAGCAGGGCCCGCAGTTGCCGGAACAAACGGGGCAACAGCATGCCGTTACCGCAGTCCGCGGCGATGCGAAGATCGTGGGCGTAACGGACCCGGCGCAGTTCGCCATTCACCCAGACACGCCGACGGCCAACGTTGTAGACCGCCTCAATGCGTTGCGGGTCATCCCGCCGTTCCGCCACCCAAACGTCGGGCTCTTCGCAGGTCACCCGGGCGCCAAGAAAATAGTCTGGACGACGTTCGAAATTCAGCGATACGGCGCCCTGCTGCGGCGTGTTCTCCAGTAACGCCAGGATGCCGGCATTGTCCCGTGGTTCAGCGCGGCGAATGCGATGGCTCATTGCGCCGTCTCCGCCACGGGGCACACCGCGTCGGGCAGGCGGCCACGCCAGTGCTGCAGGATCTCCATCTTGATGTTGCCCTCAATCATGCCGCGCCGCCGGCATTGGTCCAGATAGATATCGCGCATGCCGGGCAGTGCCACGCAACTGGCCGGCGCCAGTTGCTTCAGATTGCGGGCCAGTTGGTAATGGAAGTTGGCTTGCAGGGCGTCATCCAGATGGCGTGACAGGGCCGCCGGCATTTGCGCCGGCTCCCCGTCCAACAACAGCACATAGCCGGGCGTGCCGGTGTGATTGTCGTCCACCGCGACCACGCCGACCGGCGCCAGCCCCGACGGCACGGCAACCTTATTCAGCGCCTGGCTCACCGACTCACCGGTGAGCTTTTCACCCACCAGATCGGTGCTGCCGCGTCGGCCGAGAAAACGCAGTGACGGCACTGTGCCCAGATGGCCGTCGACTTCCACCAGATCATTAAGCTGGTAGCGCAGCAGGCCGGTGCCGGTGCTCATAAGGGGCACCACCCGCTGCCCCGGCCGCAGCTCCCAGGGCGCGTAGACACGATCGTCCTGCGGGTCCTGGAACTCATACACGTGGCTGCGGTACGCCAGCGGGTTACGACCTTGGAAAGGAAACGTCACCACGCCCTCGGTGGCCCACAGACCCTTGCCCTGGAACGCGGCCTGGGGCAGACGTTGTTGCAGACGGCGCGCCCAGGGCGCCGACGCCGACGTGTCCCACGCGCTTACCAGGGCGAGCTGGGGCCATAAAGCCGCCAAGAACGCGCTTTCATCCCGGCCGTTCCAGTCACGCAGAAGGCCGGCGGCACGGCGGGAGCGAGGGCAAGCGACGCCGGCCATGGCGCCGGAGCGGCGGCCCCAGTCGCCATCGGCCAGTACCTGCGCCAGTTCTTCTCGCCACACACCCAGGGCGTCCAACAGCCCCAGACCGAAGGTGGGGCTCCACACCGATAGCAGGCTCAGCCTTTGATCGGCCACCAGGTACGCCAGCGTCGCGAACAGGGAATCATCCGAGCTGCGCGCCAGGGCTACGGATTGCGGCACGCTCTGAGTGGCGCCCGCCAGCAAGCGCTTGCCCAGGGACATAAGCTGCAGATCGTCATTGACGTCTTCGCGCATGGAATCGCGCAGCGCCGTTGGCATCCAGGACATGGACCAGTAATGCCCGCCCCGGCGCAGCCCGGGGTGTTGACGGTAAAGGTCGACGATCCAGGGGCTGATCGCGGCGTCCAGCTCGGCAAGAAAGCGCTTGCTGTAGGGAATCCATTTGATCGCCGAGGTGGAACCGCTGGTGGGCTGATAACGCACCAGCGGCGAATCGATCAACGGTTCGCCGTCCCCCGCCCGGGCCTGCTCAACGGTGTCCCGCCAGTCTTCGTAACCGGTTACCGGCAGACGATCGCGAAATTGCTCCCAGGACCAGTCGGCACGAACACCCAGCCGCCGGCCGCTCCCGGAGGCGGCCACGGCCGTCACCAGATCCGAAAGCTGACGCCGCTGGGCGCTTTCGACGTCCTTGAGGCCGGTGACAAAACGGCGGTGCCCCGCCGCCGCCGCCAGGTTCAGTAAACGATGTCCCAACACGGCCACCCCCTACTCGTACGCGACAGGGCGCGCCGCCGGCGCGGCCTTGCGGCGGCGCTTGCGCCAGACATCCAGTGGGTAGCGCATCAGCAAGTGGCTGTCCACCAGACCGATGCAGGGCAGCTCGGTACCCCGGTGCCAGGAGGGATTGCGCTCCTCGAAAAAGCGGATCTTGGCGCTGGCGCGACGCATCTCGTCAGTAATACCGGCCACGTCATCCTTCAGATGGGTGTAGCCGTTTCCAAAGTCGAGCAAATAGCGGCGTTCGCAGAAATATCCGGGAAATAATTCCCGACAATAGGTACCGACGTGCTCGGCAAGATAGTCGTGCCGGCCCTCGGGATGGGGGTAATAGGTATAAAAATTATTGGCTAATAACAGGTAGGTTTTGTAGCCCTTGGAAATCAAAAGCCAGAACAAAGGACGACCCGGCCGTTTCAACTTCTCTCTTATCAATCTCAGGAAAAACTGGAACTGCAGTACTTTGTTTCCCCAAAATTCTTTTTCAATAATAGTGTCGCCACTGAACACGCCGGTGACTTTCTTCCCGGCCACCTCCATATCCATTACTTTTAGTGTGGAGAAGCCAACCGTACGACCGCTGACGCGTTCTTGAATCACAAAAACACCGTTCTTTTCCACCATGTCCCGCGAGAACACCTCGAGACTGATATTTTCGTAATAGCGCCGGTAGACCTCATACATTCGGTGCATGAGATCCACGGAAACCCTACAAATAGGCACGTAGCGCGCTTTAAGAAGCGTCTTCCCTTTCCTTGCCATGTCCGACTCCGTCTGTTCCCAGTAACTTCAGGCCGCGGACATCTTGTGGTCAGAAACGGAAGTTTTTAATAGTAAAAGCGGCCACGTTTTTGTTAAAAGAGGCAACGATTTCGGAACACGCTCTTGGTGCTTAGCTTATTGGGACGACCATCACAGAAATTGTAGGAAATGGATTACAAATACTCTTCGCGGGTAAAAAAATGGATGGAACGACAGTATCAGATTATAACTTGCCCTTGATCTCCGTACGCTATGTACGGCGATTCATTCACTTCATCGAGCAACGCGGCATCGTCGCGGATCAGTTTCTCCAAGGGTCGGGTCTGGAACGGACAACGCTCGATGACGCGGATCAGTATCTGTCCATGAAACAGGTCTGCTCGCTGCTGCGCAGAGCACGGACGCTGCTCAATGATGAACGGGCGCCCTTTGAATTCGGCCAGGCGGTGGACCTCAACTGCCATGGTCTGACGGGCTTCGCCCAGTTAGGGCAGAAGGACTACCGCAACCTGGCGGCCATGATCGTGCAATACCTGAGAGTGTGCGTGCCGATCATGGACCTTGAGATCCACTACGACCGGGCCAGTGTGCGCGTTCGCCTGGTCGATGTCTGGGATCTGGGCGACCTCCGTCACTTCGTGATCAAGATTTATATGGGTGGCATCCACGCGCTTGCCACCCTGGTGTCGCGGACCTGCTTCATTGAATTCGACTTTCCCAGTGAGCCCGGTTCAGCGGGATGGCATCTGATTACCGGCGGGGCGCCGGTGCGCTTTCAGGGCGAACGTAACGAAGTGGCAATTCCGTTAGCCGGCGATGGCCTGCTAACGCCGACCTCCACCGAGCGTATCGAATGGGCGCCGGAGGACAACGGCATGGGTGACGCCATGGAGATGGTGATGCGGGTACGCTGCCAGGTGATCGAGCGTCCCGGCCGTGAGAGTACGCTGGAACGCGTGGCCCAGCGCCTGGGCATGAGCACGCGCAGTGTGCGCCGGCATCTGGCCCTGGCCGGCTATTCCTTCAGTGATATTCGCAGCGAGGTGCGGCAAAGCGTGGCCACCCGCTATCTCTCGGAATCCTGCCTGCCGCTGGACGCCATCGCCGAGTGGCTGGGTTACAGCGATCAGGCCAGTTTCAGTAAAGCCTACCGGGCCTGGACCGGCACCACACCCGGTGAGGTGAGGCGCCGTAAGCGGCGCCGTTAAGTGCCGGCGCCAGAACCAACGGCTTACAGACCCAAACGCTTGGCGATCACCTCGTTCATGATCTCGTAGGTGCCGCCGCCGATGGAAAGGATGCGGTTGTCACGGAACAGCCGCTCCACCACGGTGCCACGCATGTACCCGGCACCGCCGAAGATCTGCACCGCGTCCCAGGTGACCCGGTCGGCGCACTGGGTGGCCTGGTTCTTGGCCATGGACACATCCAGCACGCAGTCTTCGCCGTTGGCCAGCCGCGCCGCCACCCGGTAGGTGAATTCCCGGCTCACGGCCACCTGGGTGGCCATTTCCGCCAGCTTGTGGCGGGTCACCTGGAAGCCGGCGATCGGGCGGCCGAACGCCTCGCGCTCGCGGGCATAGGCCATGGCTTCGTCCAGCGCCACCTGGGCGGTCATGTTGGCGGTGACCGCGAGAATCAGGCGCTCCATCTGGAAGTTGCTCATGATGCAGAAGAAGCCGCCGTTTTCCGCGCCGATCAGGTTCTCCGCCGGTACCCGGCAATCCTCGAAGAACAGTTCCGCGGTGTCGGACGCCCACCAGCCCATCTTCTTGAGCTTGCGGCCGACGGTGAAACCGGGGGTGCCCTTTTCCACCAGCAGCAGTGAGATGCCGCCGAAGCCCGGGTGGCCGGTGCGTACCGCCACGGTGTAATAGTCGGCGCGCACGCCGCTGGTGATAAAGGTCTTGCTGCCGTTCACCACATAGTGGTCGCCGTCACGGACCGCGCGGGTGCGCAAGTTGGCCACGTCGGAGCCGCCGCCCGGCTCGGTCACCGCCAGCGCGGCGATCTTGTCGCCGGCCAGCACCGGCGGCACTACCTTTTCCTGAAGCGCTTCCGAGCCCCACTTCCAGACCGGCGGTAAACCGATGTCCAGCGACCCCAGGCTGGCGCCCACGCCGCCGGAGGTGCAGCGCACCATCTCTTCACAGGCGGCCACTTTCATGAACACGTCCTCGCCGCTGCCGCCCCACTGCTCCGGCGCGCCGATACCGAGGATGCCGGCCTCCGCCGCCTTTTTATAAAGCTCGCGGGGGAATTCGCCGGCTTCTTCCCAATCGTTGACGTAGGGCAAAATTTCACGCTGCACGAAGCTGCGCACGGTGTCGCGGACCATGCGGTGGGTATCGTCGAAATAGGACAGTTCAGGCACGGGATCTCCTTATTGGATAGAGCGTCATAAACCAAGCGCTTGCTTGGTTCGCATGGTAGCCCCGTGGAGGAAAAGCAGCAACACAACAGGAAGAGACACGCGGGCGGCGCCCGCGCGGATCAGGAAGGGATCAAGACGAGAACGGCCGGCGGCCGCGCAGGGCCTGGGCCAGGGTGGCGCCGTCGACGAATTCCAGGTCGCCGCCCATGGGCACGCCCTGGGCGATGCGGGTGACGCTGACGCCGGCTTCCCGGGCCAGGTCCAGCACGTAATGCGCGGTGGCCTCGCCTTCCACGGTGGTGCCGGTGGCCAGGATCAGTTCCTGAATCTGACCTTCGTTGAGGCGTGCTTCCAACACGTCCAGGCCCAGCTCACGGGGGCCGACGCCGTCCAGCGGCGACAGCTCGCCCATCAGCACGAAATAGTGGCCCCGGTATTCCGCCGATTGCTCCACCGCCAGCACGTCCGCCGGCGAGGCAACGATGCACACCAGGCCCGGGTCACGGCGCGGGTCCTGGCACACCGGGCACAGTTCCTGCTCGGCATAGTTGCGGCAGCGGCGGCACTGTTTGACGCCATCCATCGCCGCGTTCAGCGCCGTCGCCAGGGCGCGGCCGTCGTCGCGGCCCCGCTCCAGCAGCGCATAGGCCATGCGCTGGGCGGAGCGCGGCCCCACCCCGGGCAGGCAGGTGAACGACTGGATCAGCTTCTCCACCAGGGGAGTGTGCTTCACGGCTTGAACCCCGGCGGGAAGGGGAAGCCGTCGGTCATGCCCTTCATCATGTCCTTCTGGCTGCTTTCCACGCGGCGCACCGCGTCGTTGACCGCCGCAGCCAGCAGGTCTTCCAGCATTTCCTTGTCCTCGCTCATCAGGCTCGGATCCAGCACCACATTCTTCACATCGTGACGGCCGTTCATGACCACCTTCACCAGGCCGGCACCGGCTTCACCGGTGACTTCCGCGTTGGCGGCTTCGTCCTGTGCTTTCTTCATCTTCTCCTGCATCTGCTGTGCCTGCTGGAGAAGGTTGTTCATATCGAAATCCATGACACACCTTTTTCAATCGGTGGATTGGTCGTGGTCCCGGGGCTGGATGCTGCTTTCATCCAGCCGGGCGTTGAACTGCTGAATCAGGGTCTGCACGGTCTGGTCTTCCAGCAAGGCACCGCGCGCTTCCTCCAGCCGCACCCGCCGGCGCTCCTGGTCGATGGCCTCCGGGGTGTCGCCGGCCTCGGCGTCGTATTCCAGATTCAGCCGGATGCGGCGCTGAAAATAGTCGCTGAGGGCGCCGGCCAGCTCCTGGGTGCGCTCCGGGTTCACCAGCACCTGGTGGCCGGTGCTCAGGCGCAGGGTCCACTGGTTCTCCTGGCGCGCCGCCAGCACCGTGTTGCGGGCCAGGTTGCGCGCCGCGCCGTCCAGCGGCAGGCGCTCCACCAGGGCCGCCCACCAGGAGCCCACGTCCTGGTCGGATTCCGGCTCCGCCAGCGGCATCGGCGTGGGCGCGGCCTCAGCCTCGGGCGCGGGTTCGGATGCCGGCGCCGGGGCGGATGACGTGGCCGACGACGGCTCACCGCGCGCAGCGGGGGCTTCGGCGGGCGCGCTCTCAGCCGGCGGCGGCTCGGCGGTCGGCGGCGCTTCGGTGCGGGGCTCCGGCGCCACCGGCTCCTTGGGCGCCGCGCGCCGGGGCGTGTCACCGCCGAGCAAGGCGCGCAGATCCCCCGGCCCGCCGCCCTGGGGCGACGGCGCCGGGGCGTCAGGCTTTTTTGCCGGGGCGCGGGCCTCCCCGCCCGGCAACACGCCACGCGGGGAGAACAGCACCATGCGCAGCAGGATCATTTCCAGCGCCGCGCGGGCGTCCGGGGCGTCCTGGATATCCCGACGCCCGCGCAGCGCCACGTCGTAATACAGCTGAATTTGCTCCGCCTGGAAGCGCGCCGCCAGGGCGGCCATGGTCTCGTCGGCGCCCTCCCCGCCCAGCGCCTGGATCACCGCCAGCTCGTGCAGGGCGGATACCAGCTCATCCAGCAGGGCCAACTCATCCGGCGCGTGTTCGGCGATCGCCGCCAGCCCCTGCAGCACACCGGCGGCTTCGCCACCGGCCAGGGCCTCCAGCAGGGTATGCACATGGCCCCGGTCCACAGTGCCCAGCATGGCGCTCACCGACTGCGCGCTGAGCTGCTCGCCGCCGAACGAAATCGCCTGGTCGGTGAGACTCAAAGCGTCGCGCATGGAACCCTGCGCCGCCCGGCCCAGGGCCAACAACGCCGGCTCCTCGAAGCGGATCATCTCGCGCTCGAGCAGGGCCTTCAGGTGGCCGGCGATCTGCTCGGCGGGCAGCGCCTTCAAGCTGAACTGCAGACAACGGGACAACACCGTCACCGGCAGACGCTGCGGATCGGTGGTGGCAAGCAGGAATTTCACGTGCGGCGGCGGTTCTTCCAGCGTCTTCAGCAACGCATTGAAGGAGTGCGCCGAGAGCATGTGCACCTCATCGATCAGGTACACCTTGTAGCGGCCCCGGGTGGGCGCGTACTGCACGTTCTCGAGCAGCTCGCGGGTGTCCTCCACCTTGGTGCGGCTGGCGGCGTCCACCTCGATCAGATCCACGAAGCGGCCTTCGCCGATTTCCTCGCAGGTGGGGCAGACCCCACACGGGCGGCTGCTGACCCCCTCTTCGCAGTTCAGACAGCGGGACAGAATACGCGCGATGGTGGTCTTGCCGA
>DGNT01000076.1 GCA_002389055.1 Alcanivorax sp. UBA4485 | reverse complement strand
GCGCCTCGTTGCCGACCATCCGTCACGCCATCGAGGCGGGCGCCCGCGTCATGTTGCTCTCGCACCTGGGCCGGCCCACCGAGGGCGAGTACGAAGAACAGTACTCCCTCAAGCCGGTGGCCGAGCACCTCGGCCAGCTGCTGGGGCAGGACGTGCCGCTGGCGAAGGACTGGCTCGACGGCGTCGACCTGGAAGACGGCCAGGTGGTGCTGTGCGAGAACGTGCGCTTCAACAAGGGCGAGAAGAAAGACGACGAGGCGCTGTCCAAGCGCATGGCGGCGCTGTGCGATATCTATGTGATGGACGCCTTCGGCACCGCCCACCGCGCCCAGGCCTCCACCCACGGCGTGGCCCGCTTCGCGCCGGTGGCCTGTGCCGGGCCGTTGCTGGCCAATGAGTTGGACGCCCTCGGCAAGGCGCTGCTGGAGCCGGCCAAGCCGCTGGTGGCCATCGTCGGCGGCTCCAAGGTGTCCACCAAGCTGGAAGTACTGGACGCCCTGGCCGATAAAGTGGATCAATTGATTGTCGGCGGCGGCATCGCCAATACGTTCCTGGCCGCCGCCGGTCACCCGGTGGGCAAGTCGCTGTGTGAAAAAGACCTGATTCCGGCGGCCAAAAAGCTGGCGGAAAAGGTGCACATCCCGCTGCCGGTGGACGTGGTGGTGGCCAAGGCCTTCGCCGAGGACGCCGAAGCCACCGCCAAGAAGGTGGAGGACGTGGCCGAGGACGACCTGATTCTCGACGTGGGCCCGCAGACCGCCCATGTGTTCGCGGCGCTGATGAAAGAAGCCCGCACCATCATCTGGAACGGCCCGGTGGGCGTGTTCGAGTTTGACCAGTTCGGCGAGGGCACCCGCGAGCTGGCCGAGGCGATCGCCGACAGCGAAGCGTTTTCCATCGCCGGCGGGGGCGATACCCTGGCGGCCGTGGACAAGTACGGCATCGCCGACGATATCAGCTATATTTCCACCGGTGGTGGCGCCTTCCTGGAATTCGTGGAAGGCAAGACCCTGCCGGCGGTGGCGGTGCTGGAACAGCGCGCCCGGGATTAATACACACGTACATTTCGCTCCGAAGACGAAAGGGAAGACATCATGGCACTGATCAGCATGCGTCAATTGCTGGACCACGCCGCCGAACACGGCTACGGCGTGCCGGCGTTCAACGTGAACAACCTGGAACAGATGCGCGCCATCATGGAGGCCGCCGACCAGACCAATTCACCGGTGATCGTGCAGGCCAGCGCCGGCGCCCGTAAGTACGCCGGCGCGCCCTTCCTGCGTCACCTGATTCTGGCCGCCACGGAAGAGTTTCCGCACATTCCGCTGGTGATGCACCAGGATCACGGCACCAGCCCGTCGGTGTGCCAGCGCTCGATCCAGCTGGGCTTCTCCTCGGTGATGATGGACGGCTCCCTGGGCGAGGACGGCAAGACCCCCACCGAGTACGAGTACAACGTGGACGTGACCCGCCGCACCGTGGACATGGCGCACGCCTGCGGCGTGTCCGTGGAAGGCGAGCTGGGCTGCCTGGGCTCGCTGGAATCCGGCCAGGCCGGCGAAGAAGACGGCATCGGTGCCTCCGGCACCTTGACCCACGACCAGATGCTCACCGACCCGGAAGAAGCGGCGGACTTCGTCAAGCGCACCAAGGTGGATGCCCTGGCCATCGCCATTGGCACCAGCCACGGCGCCTACAAGTTCACCCGTCCGCCCACCGGCGACATCCTCGCCATCGAGCAGATCAAGGCGATCCACGCGCGCATTCCGGACACCCACCTGGTGATGCACGGCTCCTCCTCGGTGCCCCAGGAGTGGCTGCAGATCATCAACGAGTACGGCGGTGAAATCCCGGAAACCTACGGCGTGCCCGTGGAAGAAATCCAGGAAGGCATCAAGCACGGCGTGCGCAAGGTGAACGTGGACACCGACCTGCGTCTGGCGTCCACCGGCGCGGTGCGTCGTTTCCTGGCCCACAACAAGGCCGAGTTCGACCCGCGTAAATTCCTCAAGGAAACCGTGACGGCCATGCGTGACATCTGCATCGCCCGCTACGAAGCCTTCGGCACCGCCGGCAACGCCGACAAGATCAAGCCGATCAACCTGGAAACCATGTACCAGCGCTACGAAGCCGGCGAGCTCGACCCGCGCGTCAAGTAAACCGATTGGCATAGGGGGCTATCGGAGCCCCCATGCTCCCCCTTCTTTCGGCCATCGGTGTCTCCATTAGGGACGCGGTGCAATGGTGGTGCCTTCCGGGATCGCTCAAGCCGTCCCTGGGCGCTCTCATTTGGCCATCCCTGGCCAAATAGGTCCCTGCAGGCACCACCATTGCCCCGCTCACTAGGCAGCGGCACCGCCACGGGTCAGACCGACCGTGTCAGACCAACTGCCAGGAACGTTGCAGAAAGGTTCGGCGCTAGCGATAACCCGGAGCGGTTCCGCTAGCTGCCGAGCGGGTCTGTGTTCTGCCCTTCCGTCACCACTGGCCCTCACCGGCCGGCTTTATGCTATGCTTACCCAAAGTTACATATAACGATATTCATTACTTGAATATGACGTCTCGGATGACGTCGTTTGAGAAGGTGCCGACGAGCACCGGGAGAGCACCATGACGGACAACAACCTGGCCGGCCAGCGCGGCCCGGCGGAACATGAGCGGCGTGATCAGATCCTGGAACTCGCCAACGAGCTGTTCAGCGCCCACGGTTACCGCAAGACCTCGGTCACCGACATCGCCAAGGCGGTGGGGGTGTCCAGCGCCTATCTGTACCGCTTCTTTGATTCCAAACAGGCGATCGGCGAAGCGGTGTGCGCCATGACCCTGGCCAAGATCGACGTGGCCCTCAAAGAGATCGCCGAACGGGACGACAGCGCCACCCAGCGCCTGCGCGATCTGCTCGATTGCCTTCTGGTAAAGGGTCTGGAGCTGTTCCTCCGGGAGCGGCGCATGCACGACATTGTGGTAGTGGCGATCGAAAACCAGTGGCACCACATGAGCGTGCACGACGACATTATCTATCAGGCGATCCGTCGTATCGTCGCCGACGGCCGGGAAAGCGGCGAGTTCGAGCGCAAGACGCCGCTGGACGAAGTAACCATCGCGATCCGCAAGACCGCGGCAGTGTACGGCCATCCGGTGTTGCTGGAGCTCAACGACCCGGACGAGCTGAAGCGCAACCTGGCGGCGGTGACCGGCCTGATCCTGCGCAGCCTGGCGCCCTGACCGGCGGCGCCGGTAATGCGGGTCGCGGCTATCGCGGCGATAGCGAAAGGTTAACAGGTTACAAGTTGACAATACCGTAACTAGTCAACATAATGGTCCCCATCAAGCGTGGGAGACCAAGCAGACACAGGGTCCCGCCACGCATTTGGAACGACCGAATGAGTGAGGAAAGGACCATGAAAAACGGAGTCATCGCATCCGCCATCGCCGCCGCCCTGAGCCTGAGCGCCGCC
>DGNT01000144.1 GCA_002389055.1 Alcanivorax sp. UBA4485 | reverse complement strand
CGTGAATTGAACGGCCAGGAAGTTCGTATTTGTCTTCACGCCGCCGAGGGCGACGTGGAACTGGATCTCTAAGGAGGCACGCTATGAATGCCAAAGTAGATCATTTCGACCCCATCGTATTCGAACGCCCGGGCGTGACCCTGACCCGCTCCCAGGTGGAGACGTTCGGCCGTGAAATCGACGCCCTGCGCGAAGAGATCATGGCGGACCTGGGCGAGCAGGACGCGCGCTACATTCGCCGCCTGGTGCGTACCCAGAAAGGCATGGAACTGGCCGGCCGTGGCCTGCTGTTCCTGGGCGTGCTGCCGCCGGCGTGGCTGGCGGGCACGGCGCTGCTGTCGGTCTCCAAGATTCTGGAAAACATGGAAATCGGCCATAACGTGATGCACGCCCAGTGGGACTGGCTGGGTGACCCGGCGCTGGATTCCTCCTCCTATGACTGGGACAACACCTGCCCGGCGGAGCAGTGGAAGCACTCGCACAACTACATGCACCACACCTTCACCAACGTGGTCGGCAAGGACCGGGACGTGGGCTACGGCATCATGCGCATGTCGGACGAACAGCGCTGGAACCCGGCCTACCTGTTCCAGCCCGCTTATAACTGGGTGCTGGCGTCCTTCTTCCAGTGGGGCGTGGCGTTCCACGACCTGGAAGTGGAGCGCGTGCTCAAGGGTGAAAAAAGCTTCGCCGAATACCGCGAGCAGCGCCGCAAGATCATGAAGAAGGTGCGCCAGCAGGTGGGCAAGGACTATCTGCTGTTCCCGCTGCTGGCCGGCCCCTTCGCGCCCTGGGTGCTGGCGGGCAACGCCACCGCCAATCTGACGCGGAATCTGTGGTCGTACCTGATCATTTTCTGCGGGCACTTTACCGAACACGCGGAAATGTTCAGCGAGGCGGAAATCGAGAACGAGACCCGTGGCCAGTGGTACCTGCGCCAGCTGCTGGGCTCCTCCAACCTGGAGGGCGGGCCGCTGTTCCATATCATGTCCGGCAACCTCAGCCACCAGATCGAGCACCACCTGTTCCCGGACATGCCGTCCAACCGCTACAAGCAGGTGGCGCCCAAGGTCCGCGAGATCGCCGAACGCTACGGTCTGCACTACAACAGCGGCCGCCTGAGCCGTCAGTTCGGGGCCGTGCTCAAGCGTATTAACCGCCTGGCGCTGCCGACCCGGCGCAAGCCGAAAAACGCCATGGTGTGAAGCGGTTCCGGGTCCCCGGACGGTGTGCTAGTCTCACCCTTTGGTAACTACCGTTTGGGGAAGTCGCAACAGGATGGCAGAACTGACCGATTCCGGCGTGCTTCTACGCATGGCCTACCGGGCCATGCTCAACGCCGGCATTGATGCCGACGCGGTACTGGCCGAACTGGGCCTGGACCCGTCCATATTGAACGTGCCGGATCTGCGCACGCCCCACGATGGCCAGGAATGGTTCTGGGAGGCGCTGGCGAAGGTTTCCAACGACGAGCATGTGGGCCTGCATCTGGGCAAGCACATGCCGGTCTACAAGGGCCAGGTGTTGGAGTATCTGTTTCTCTCCAGCCCCACCTTTGGCGAGGGGCTGCACCGGGCGCTCAGCTATCAGCGGCTGCTCTCCGACGCGGCACGGGCCGAATTGTTCGAGGAGGGCGAGCGGGTCTTCCTGCGTCAGCCGTTCTGGGGCCGCCGCCTGGCGCACCTCAACGAATGCGTGATGATGGGGCTGATCAAATTCTTCCGCTTCGTCACCGACGACGCCTTCGAACCCCTGGAAGTCCACTTCGGCCACGAACACCACGCCGACAAGGCTGAGTACGAGCGCGCCTTCGGCTGCCCGGTGAAATTCGGCATGCCGTCAGTGGGGGTTTATTTCGATTCCCGCCTGATGGCGCTGCCCTCCGCCCACCACGAGCCGGAGCTGCTGCGTCTGCACGAGCAACTCGCCAGCGAACAGGTAGCGCGCCTGGAGAAGCAGGACCTGGTGGCCCAGGTCAACCGGCTGATCGCCGAGCTGCTGGAATCCGGCCACGCCAACCTGGAAGAAGTGGCCGAGCGCCTGGGCATCAAGGCGCGCCAGTTGCGCACCCGGCTTGCCGACGCCGGCACCAACTTCAACCAGCTGGTGGCTGACTACCGCTGCAAGCTGGCCAAGCGCCTGCTGGCCGGCACCGACGAATCCATCGACGAGATCGTCTACCTGACCGGCTTCTCCGAGCCCTCCACCTTCTACCGTGCCTTCAAGCGCTGGGTGGGCATGACGCCCATTGAGTACCGCAAGCTCAAAGCCGAAGAAGACGCCGCCGAAGCCGCCGCCAAACTCTGATTCCGGCTGGAGCGGGCCTTGTGGGAGCGGGCCCAGCCCGCGAAAGGCAAGCGGAGCTTGCCGGCAGGATTCCAGAGACCTGGTTCTTCAGGTATTCGGTGCGGCCTCTCTGGAGAGAAAAGTTTCTGGCATCCTGCCGGGAGCTTCGCACCCTGTTATCGGCGGGTGTCGTCGGGCTCGTCGGCTTCGCCTTCGATGGTGACGCCCGGGCGCTCGCCGGGGCGCGACCGGCCCACGGAAGGGTTGCCGGGGTCATTGGCGGAGCCGGGGCCGGGCCGCGACTGGCCGGGATAAATAGTGCGGCTCTGATAAAAGAAGGTGCCGCCGCCCCCCGGGCCACCGCGGGTGGCGAAGGTCTGCAGCGTGCCCTTGCGGACCAGGTAGTCCGCCATGGCGCGGCGGGAGAACGGCAGCAGCAGGGCGAAGCCCAGCGCGTCGGTGATAAACCCGGGCGTAATCAGGAAGGCGCCGCCGAGCAGCAGCATCATGCCTTCGGCCAGTTCCCGGCCGGGCATTTCACCCTGATTCATGCGCTGATTGAGCCGCTGCCAGGTCTGCAGGCCCTGACTGCGGAACAGGGCGGTGCCCAGCAGGGCGGTAACCACCACCATCAGAATGGTGATCGGCCAGCCGATAAAGTCCGCCACGGCGGCCAGTACCATGACCTCCACCAGGGCGAGCACGAAAATGGTCAGGAAAACGCGACCGAAACCCATCGAAACCTCGGAAATTCATTGCGGCGTGTGAGTGCCGTTCAAGGTTAGATGGCGGTGGGGGGCGGGAGTTTCAAGGGAAAAGGGGGTGTGGGAGCGGGCTGGGCCCGCTCCCTCCGGACGATCAGGCGCCCAGCATCATCTGGCCGCAGACGCGGACCACATTGCCGGTGAGGCCCTGGGAGGCGGGGCTGGCGAAGAACGAGATGGTTTCCGCCACGTCCACCGGCTGGCCGCCCTGGCTCATGGCGTTCATGCGCCGGCCGGCTTCGCGAATGGTGAAGGGAATGGCGGCGGTCATCTGCGTTTCGATGAAGCCCGGCGCCACCGCGTTCACGGTGATGCCTTTGTCCGCGTACTCCTCGGAATAGGTGTCGATCATGCCGATGACCGCGGCCTTGGAGGTGCCTTAGTTGGTCTGCCCCAGGTTACCGGCGATACCGGCGATGGAGCTGATCGACACGATGCGGCCGCCGTCGCCCATGCCACCGTCGGCGACCAGTTGCTCGTTAACGCGCAACTGGCTGGCGATGTTGATGTTGAGCACCATGTCCCAGTGGCCTTCGGGCATGTTGCCGAGCATCTTGTCGCGGGTCACGCCGGCGTTATGCACCAGAATATCCAGGCCGCCCATCTTCTTGGCGGCGTCGGCGATCACGCGCGGCGCGTCGTCGGCGGTGATGTCCAGTTCCAGGCTCTGGCCGCCGATTTCCTCGGCCACCTTGTTCAGGTCTTCGGCCATCGGCGGAATGTCCAGCACCGTCACTTCGGCGCCGTCGCGGGCCAGCACCCGGGCGATGGACGCGCCGATGCCGCGTGAGCCGCCGGTGACCAGGGCTTTTTTGCCCGCCAGCGGTTTGTCCCAGTCAAAGCTTTGCGCGTCGAAGCCGGCGGCGCTCACGCGTACCACCTGGGCGGACACATAGGCGGATTTCGGCGACAGGAAGAAGTGCAGCGGCGAGGCCAGCTGGCTTTCCGCGCCGGCTTCGCAGTACACCAGCTGCACGGTGGCGCCGCGTTTGATTTCCTTGCCCACCGAGCGGGTGAAGCCTTCCAGGCCGCGCTGGGCGACACGGGCGGCACCGTTCAGGGTTTCCGGGGTGCGCCCGATCACGATCACGCGGCCGCATTTATCCAGTTTTTTGATCACCGGCTGGAAGAATTCCCACAGCGTTTTCAGGTCGTCCGGGCTTTCGATGCCGGTGGCGTCGAACACCAGCGCTTTGAATTTGCTGTCGTCTTCGCGGGTGGCGGTGTAGTTGTCGGTGTTGAGGCCGGCGGCCGCCGCCTGCTTCTGCAGGTCGTTGGCGTTGCGGGTGTTGGCGAGTACCGCCGGTTTCGCCTCCGGGGCGCCCTTGAGCGTGGCGAACACCGTGTCCACGGCGCTGGATCCGGGCGCGGCACCCACCAGCACGCCACCGCTGATAAAGGATTTCTGGCCGGGCTGCCAGCGTTCGAGAATCACCGGGATGGGCAGGTTAATGGCGCTGAAAACGGCCTTGCCCATGGGGGAGTTGGCAATTGCCTGATAGGTATCGCTCATGGTCGTATCCTTTGCCGAGCATTCGTAGGGGGCGTATTGAAGCACCCGTGTGTGAAGGGTGTATTGACCGGCACGGGAAGGCCGGGAGGCGCCGAAGCCAATGAGGCCCGCCAGTTGGGCGATAGACTGCGCTCATCTGTTAACCTGGGCACTCGGGCCGGCCACTCCGGTCTCCCCGACGCCACTGTGGAGGAATTACTATGCTGGCAGGCGACAACGTACGCAAGGTGGCCATTGTGGGCGGCAACCGCATTCCCTTTGCCCGCTCCAATACCGCTTATTTCGAGGTCGACAACCAGGAAATGCTGACCGCCGCGCTCAACGGCCTGGTGGATCGTTTCAAACTCCACGGCGAGCGCATGGGTGAAGTGGCCGCCGGCGCGGTGATGAAGCACGCCAAGGACTTCAACCTGGTGCGCGAGTGCGTGCTGGGCTCCAAGCTGGCGCCGGAAACCCCCGCCTACGACCTGCAGCAGGCCTGCGGCACCGGCCTGGAAGCCGCCATCCTGGTGGCCAACAAGATCGCCCTGGGCCAGGTGGACTGCGCCGTGGCCGGTGGTGTCGACACCACTTCCGACGCGCCCCTGGGCGTTAACGAGCAGGCCCG
Source organism: Alcanivorax sp. UBA4485 (assembly GCA_002389055.1). GTDB lineage: Bacteria > Pseudomonadota > Gammaproteobacteria > Pseudomonadales > Alcanivoracaceae > Alloalcanivorax. Next base: position 750 of record DGNT01000144.1, on the reverse strand, counting down.
CAAGATCTTCATGGAGATCAACCGCGCCAAGAGCAACGGCGACAAGCTCAAGCAGGCGGTCAAGCTGCTCAACCCCAAGCTGATGATCCCGGACATCCCCAAGAACGGCGAGCCGCGCACCGGCCTGTCCATGGGCGAGCACCAGGCGATCACCGCCGCCGAGTGGGGTATCCCCCGCGAAGCCCAGGACGAGCTGGCCTGGCGCTCACACCAGAATCTGGCGAAATCCTATGAGGAGGGCTGGCAGGGCGACCTGATGACGCCGTTCCACGGCCTGGAGCGCGACAACAACATGCGTGGCGACTCCACCATCGAGAAGCTGAGCACCCTGAAGCCGGTGTTCGGTGGTTCCGAAGGCACCATGACCGCCGCCAACTCCACCCCGCTCACCGACGGCGCTTCCACCGTGCTGCTGGCTTCCGAAGACTGGGCCAAGGAACGCGGGCTGCCCGTGCAGGCCTACCTGACCCACTGCGAAGTGGCGGCGGTGGACTTCATCGGCAAGAAAGAAGGCCTGCTGATGGCGCCGGCCTACGCCGTGCCGCGCATGCTGGATAAAGCCGGCCTCACCCTGCAGGACTTCGATTTCTACGAAATCCACGAAGCCTTCGCCTCCCAGGTGCTCACCACCCTGAAAGCCTGGAACGACGAAACCTTCTGCAAGGAACGTCTGGGCCGGGACAAGCCGCTGGGCGAAATCGACATGGGCAAGCTTAACGTTAAGGGCTCGTCCCTGGCCGCCGGCCACCC
>DGNT01000119.1 GCA_002389055.1 Alcanivorax sp. UBA4485 | reverse complement strand
CCAAAGGGCACATCATTTCCATTGAGGACCCGATCGAATTCATCCACCAGCACCAGGGCTGCATCGTCACCCAGCGGGAAGTGGGCATCGACACGGAATCCTTCGAGGTGGCCTTGAAGAACACCCTGCGCCAGGCGCCGGACGTGATTCTGATCGGCGAGGTGCGCAGCCGCGAGGTCATGGACCACGCCATCGCGTTCGCGGAAACCGGCCATCTTTGTCTGGCCACCCTGCACGCCAACAACGCTAACCAGGCGCTGGACCGGATCATTCACTTCTTCCCGGCGGATCGCCATAACCAGCTGTACATGGACCTGTCGTTGAACCTGCGCGGCATCGTAGCCCAGCAGCTGATCCCCACGCCCGACGGCAAGGGCCGGCGCGCGGCCATCGAGGTACTGCTCAACACGCCGCTGGTGTCCGACCACATCCGCAAGGGCGAGATTCATCTGCTCAAGGCGCTGATGAGCAAGTCCCGCGAGCAGAGCATGCAGACCTTCGACCAGGCGCTTTACGACCTTTATGACGCCGGGGAAATCACCTACGAAGACGCCATCGCCCACGCCGACTCGCCCAACGATCTGCGCCTGATGATCAAGCTCGGCAACGAAACCGATGCCACCAGCCTGGATCACGCCACCCGCGGCCTGACCATCGAAGGCGACAACGACTAGGGCCTGTTCACACTACTGGCGTTTATCCTTCTTTTACGGTCGCCCGGGCGGGAGTCCACCTATCCTTCACGGACGGGCTCCCACTCTGCCCGGACATTTCGTATCGGGAGGCAACGTCATGAACAAGTTCGCATCCGCCCATTGGGAAGGCGACATCAAGAAGGGCAAAGGCACCATCTCCACGCAAAGCGGTGCCCTCAAGGAACAACCTTACGGCTTCAACACGCGCTTCGAGGACGAGCCGGGCACCAACCCGGAAGAGCTGATCGGCGCCGCCCACGCCGGTTGTTTCTCGATGGCGTTTTCGCTGGAGCTGGGTAACGCCGGCTACACCGCCGACAGCATCGACACCAAGGCCAAAGTGACCCTGGATAAAGACGGCGACGGCTTCAGCATCACCAAGATTCATCTGGACATGAACGCGGCGGTTCCCGGCATCGACGACGCCGAGTTTCAGAAAATCGCCAACGGCGCCAAGGAAGGGTGCCCGGTGTCCAAAGTACTCAACGCCGACATCACTCTGGACGCCAAACTCGGTTGAAGGAGGTTGCGAGCGGGCCTGCTCCGAAAGCCGTCCTTGTGGGAGCGAGCCTGCTCGCGAAAGGGCGAGCTGGCTCGCCCGGCAGGATTCCAGAGGTCTACCCGACCCCTCAAGCTGGCTCAGCCAAAGTGCCGGCCCGATAGTCCCGCAGCGCCTGCTCGATCTCTTCCTGCGTGTTCATCACGAAAGGACCGTACTGGGCCACCGGCTCGCCGATCGGCTTGCCCGCCAGCAGTATCAGCCGGGCGCCATCGCCGCCGGCGGCGAGCGTCACCCGGTCGCCGTCGCTGAGGGTGGCGCTGTGCTCCAGACGCAGCGTATCGCCGTTCACCGTCAGGCTTCCCTCGAACAGATACAACAGCGCGTTGTAGCCGCTTTTCACCGGCACGGTAAGGCTCTCGCCGCCACGCAACTTCACATCCAGGTAAAGCGGATCGGTGCTGCCGCCGACCACCGGCGCGGTGATCGTCTCGCCGTTCAAAGTCACCTCACCGGCCACCGCCTTGACCTGCCCGCCACCGGGCAGATCCAGGCGCGGCATCTCGGTGTCGGTCACGTCCCGGTAACCGGCCGGCTTCATTTTCTCCGCCGCCGGCAGGTTGATCCACAGCTGGAAGCCGCGTAACAGACCGTCCTGCTGCTGGGGCATTTCCTCGTGGATAATGCCGCGCCCGGCGGTCATCCACTGCACGCCGCCCTGCTTGAGATCGCCTTCATTACCCAGGTGGTCGCGGTGCTTCATGTGCCCTTCCACCAGGTAGGTGACGGTCTCGAAGCCGCGGTGCGGGTGGGCCGGGAAACCGGCCACATAGTCGTCCGGGTTGTCGGAGGAGAACGCATCCAACATCAGGAACGGATCCAGCCGCACCGCCGGGTTGTGGCCCAGCGCGCGCTTCAGGCGCACGCCGGCGCCGTCGGATGTATCCAGGGCACGGAACGTATTGAGTATGCGACGCTCTTTCATGGTTGCCTCCTGTTGGCTGCTCTCCGGGGTGCCTCAGGCGCCCCGGATCTCCCGTTCACCCAGCCGGTCGCGGTCATGAGCGGCGGAAAGATCCTGTTCCGGGCCGATCGAGATGATCCCATGCGGGTTCACCGTCGGGTGGCTGCGGAAATAATGGTTGCGGATATGATCCATATCCACGGTGCCCGCCACGCCGGGCAGCTGGTACAGCTCGCGCAGCAGACCGCTCAGGTTCGGGTAATCGGCGATCCGGCGGCGGTCGCACTTGAAGTGCGTGACATACACCGGATCGAACCGCACCAGCGTGGTCCACAGGCGCAGATCCGCTTCGGTAAGCGTGTTGCCCACCAGATAACGGCTTTTACCCAACCGTTCCTCCAACTCGTCAAGCGTGCCGAACAGCGCGTGTACCGCTTCGTCATAGGCCTGCTGGCCGGTGGCGAAGCCGGCTTTATAAACGCCGTTGTTCACCTTCTCGTAGACCGGGCTGTTGACCGCCTCGATCTGTTCGCGCAAATCACTCGGGTAATAATCACCGGGCCGCGCGCCGACCTCGTTAAAGGCACTGTTGAACATGCGGATAATGTCGGCGGACTCGTTACTGACAATGGTCTCGCGCTGCTTGTCCCACAGCACCGGCACGGTGACGCGGCCGGTGTACTTGCCGTCGGCCTTCAGGTAAAGCTGATACAGCTTGTCCAGGCCGTACAAGGGATCACCGGTGGCCGCCGGGAAGTCGTCGCGCAGCTCCCAGCCGTGCTCCAGCATCAGCGGGTGCACGACGGACACGTCGATGTGCTTCTCCAGGCCTTTCCAGGCGCGCATCACCAGCGCCCGGTGGGCCCAGGGACAGGCGTAGGACACATACAGGTGGTAACGCCCGCTCTCCGCCGGGAAACCGCCGTCACCGGTGGGGCCGGCTTCGCCGTCGGCGGTCACCCAGTTACGGAACTGGCTCTCCGAGCGCTTGAAATGGCCACCGGTGCTCTTGGTGTCGTACCACTTGTCTTGCCACTGTCCTTCGACCAGCAGTCCCATGGGACCTCCTTGGTGTCATTGTTTGAAGCTGACCCCTATTATTGATTCTGAAAAGGCGATATAAAACAGCACATATTTGTGAAATATGGTCAACTGATTCGATATGTCGACGAAAATCACCCTGGACCAATGGCAGGCCCTGATCGCCGTGGTGGACGAGGGCGGCTACGCCGCCGCCGCCGAGGCGCTGGATAAAAGCCAGTCGGCGATCAGCTACGCGGTGCAGAAAATCGAGACCGAGCTGGGCGTGCGCGCTTTCGCCCTGGAGGGCCGCCGCGCCAAGCTCACCGAGACCGGCAGCCTGCTGTACCGCCAGGCCAAGGTGCTGGTGGACGAGGCGGGCCGCATTGAGAACACCGCGATCCGCTTCGGCCACGGCTGGGAGCCACTGGTACGGCTCACCGCCGACGGCCTGTTCCCCCAGGACCAGGTGCTCTGCGCCCTGGTGCGCCTGGCCAGCGAAAGCCCGCTGACCCGGGTGGAATTTCAGGAAACCGTGCTGTCCGGCTCCGAGGAGGCGCTGCTGCGCCACGAGGCGGACGTGGTGATCACCGGCCGGGTGCCGCCCGGCTTCATGGGCGATCATCTGTCGCGCATCCGCTTCGTGGCGGTGGCGGCGCCGGACCACGCGCTGCATCATCAGGGGCCGCTGGAGCTCGACCACCTGCGCCCGCACCGCCAGCTGGTGATCCGGGATTCCGGCAAGCGCCGGGTGGACTCGGGCTGGCTGGGCGCCGAGCAGCGCTGGACGTTTTCCCACGGCAGCGCGCGCCGTCAGGCGTTGCTGCGCGGCCTGGGTTTCGCCTGGGTGCCGGAGACCGAAATCGCCGCCGACCTGGCCGAAGGCCGTCTGCTGCCGTTGCCGCTCAAGGAGGGCGTGGAGCGCTTCCACGACCTGTATCTGGTCTACGCCGACGGCCAGTACGCCGGCCGCGCCGCCCGCTTTCTCGGTGAATGCCTGAGGGCGGAAGCCGAACCCGTTTAACCCCTAGTATCCGCAGGAAAGAGCACACCATGACCCCGAACACCACCGCGATTCGCATTGAGAACCGCTATAACGGCCCGCCGGGCTCCGCCAACGGCGGCTATATCTGCGGCCGCATGGCCGAGCACGCCGGCACCCCGTGCGTGGAAACCCGCCTGATGGCACCGCCGCCGCTGGACACCGACATGCCGCTGCGGCTGGAAGACGCGCAGTGGTTCGCGCTGCACGGCGACCAGCCGGTGGCCCGTGCCCGCCAGGCCAGCCTGCCGGAAATGATCGTGCCGACGCCGGCCACCCTGGACGAAGCTCGGCAGGCGGAGACCCGCTTCAGCGGTTTCGTCGATCACCCTTTCCCGGGTTGCTATGTGTGCGGCCCGGACCGGGACGACGGCCTGCGGCTGTTCCCCGGCTGGCTCGACGACCACCGGGCGGTGGCCTGCCCATGGACCCCGGCGGCCAGCCACGGTGATGATCAGGGCCGGGTGACGCTGCCGCAGGTGTACGCGGCGCTGGACTGCCCGGGCTCGTTCACCCTGGAGAAAGACCCGGACACCTGGGTGGTGCTGGGCAGCTTCACGGTGCAGGTGGATTCACTGCCGAAGGTGGGCGAACCCTATGTGGTCAGTGGCTGGCCGCTGGGCCGCGACGGGCGCAAGCACTTCGCCGGCACCGCGGTGCACGACACCACCGGTCGCTGCCTGGCCCGCGCCCATGCGGTCTGGGTGCAGATTCCCGCCGGTTCCCGTTGACGTCACTCTCGCGGCGACGTTCTATACTGTTTGAGAATCATTCCCAAGGAGTTGTCCCATGCGAGCCTTACACAGCCTGCCCTTGATCGCCGCGCTCGCCCTGTTACTGGGCGGGTGCGTGTCACCGGTGGTGATCGACCATCGCGCCGGTACCGATTTCACTCAGTACCGCAGTTACGCCATTGAGGCGCCGGACGCCGACCAGCAAGCGCTCAGCCTGAACGGCCAGCGGGTGCAAGAGGCGGTGCGCCGCGAGCTGGCGGACGGCCCGCTGACCCGCGCCGACCTGGAACAGGCGGACCTGACTCTGCGCTACGCTTTCGTACCGGTGGAGAAATTCCAGGGCAGCACCCTGCAATTCGGCTTCGGCTGGTTCAACCGGGGCTACGGGATCGGCGCCACCACCCCGGTGGAAGGGGAGACCTACGAGGAGCACAAGCTGCAAATCGCCCTGGTGGAGCGCAGCAGCAGTGAAGTGGTGTGGGAAGCCACCAGCCGCGATACGCTCTACGAATCAATGAGCAGCGAACGCCGCAAGGAACGCATCGACGTGATGGTGGCGGAGATGTTCAAGCGCTTCCCGCCGGGCGCGGCGAACTAAGCCACCGCAGGGTCACGCGCAGGCCGCCGCTGTCGGCGGCGTCCAGCGCAATGGTACCGCCGGTGCGCGCCATCACCGAGGCGACGATGGCCAGGCCCAACCCCTGGCCCTCGCCACCGCCGCGCCAGCCCCGGTCCAGGGCGCGGGCGCGCTGATCCGGGGCCAGCCCGGGGCCCTGATCCTCGACGGTCACGGCGATGTCTTCGCCGTTCTGCCCGCTCTCTACCCGCACCCCTATCTCACCGCCGGCCGGGCTGTGCCGGACCGCGTTCTCCAGCACATTGCGCAGCGCGATCCGCATCAGGCCCGGGCCGGCCGGAGCGGCCCGCCGCAGCGCCCGGTCGTGGTCCGCGTGCAGGTGAACGGTGAGGCGCTTTTCGAGGCTGGCGGGCTGCAGCTCTTCCAGCACCGTGGCCAGCAGCTCACCGAGCGCCTCGGGCGGCTCCCGGCGCTGGCTTTCCGCGCCCTCCTCGCGGGCCAGGGCCAGCAGCTGGTCCAGGTTATTGGCGAGCCGCAGCACCGCCTGGCGGGCCTGCACCCGGGCGTGGGCGGCGCGCTCGCCATCGGTCATATCGGCGACCTGAAGCTGGGTGCGAATCGCCGCCAGCGGCGTGCGCAGTTCATGGGCCAGGTCGTCGGTGAGGCGCCGTTCGCGCAGCAGGGCGTCGCGGGCGTTGCCGAGCCAGT
>DGNT01000170.1 GCA_002389055.1 Alcanivorax sp. UBA4485 | reverse complement strand
GTGCCGGCGCTGGTGCTGGCCAGCACCGGTGCGCCCGCCGAAGAGCCGCCCGAGCAACAGCTGGAAGCGCTCAAGGAGCGCATCGAAGCGCTGTCCGAGGCCCAGCGGAAAGAAGCTCGCCAGCGCGACTCGGTGCAAAGCGAACTGCGCGAGGCGGAAACCCGCGTCGGCGCGCTGACCCGTGAACGGCGCCAGCTGGAGCGCGACGCCCGCCAGGCCGAATCGAGGCTGGAACGGCTGGAGGCCGAGCAGGCGGAACTGGCCGAGGAAAAGAAGGTGCAGCTCCGCTGGCTGGTGAAAACGGTGCGCGCCAGCTACCAGAGCGGCCGCGAGGAACGGCTGAAACTGATGCTCAACCAGCAGGAGCCGGACCAGATCGCGCGCCTGCTGCGCTACCAGGAATACTTCCAGCGGGCCCGCACCGACCGTCTCACCCACCTGGAAGACGAGCTGGTGGAACTGCGCCGGGTGGCCCGGGAAGTGTCCGACGCCCGCGCCGACCTGCTGGACCGCCGCACCGCGCTGGCGCGCAGCCAGGAACAGCTGGAGCAGGCCGCCCGCGAACGGGAAACCACCCTGGCCAAACTGGAGCGCTCGCTGGACCAGCGCGGCGGCGACATCGACCGCCTGCGCGCCGATCAGCAAAGGCTGGAAAAACTGCTCGCCGAGATGGAGCGCAGCATGCCGGAAATGGCGCCGGCCAATCGCGGCACGCCGTTCGCCAAACTGGCCGGTGAGCTGCCTTGGCCGGTACCCGGCGAAGTGCTGTCGAGCTTCAACTCCAGCCGTGAGGGCGCGTTGCGCTGGGAAGGCGTGGTACTGGCCGCCGAGGAAGGCACGCCGGTGCGCGCCATCCATCCGGGGCGGGTGGTGTTCGCCGACTGGATGCGCGGCTACGGCCTGCTCACCATCGTCGATCACGGCGGTGGCTACCTGACGCTTTACGGCTACAATCAAAGCCTGCTGCGCGATGTGGGCGAGTGGGTCGCGGTGGGCGACACCCTGGCCCTGGCCGGCCAATCCGGCGGCAATAATCGCAGCGCGCTGTACTTTGAAATCCGCAATCGGGGCAAGGTGGTGAACCCGACACGCTGGTGCGACCGCCGTGTTACACTGCCGCCCATTGCCCGAAACTAGTGTCCAATGATGCCCTTGGTCTGGGGAATTACATGCTGAAAACGTCTCACCCCCTGCTCCGCCGCACCGCGCTGAGCGCCGCCCTGCTGCTGACCGTATCCGTCTCCGCCCCGACCTTGGCCGCCGACCCCGAAGTCGATGAGCAGGCCCGCCAGGATGGCGTCCCGGTCACCGAGCTGCGCGCCTTCGCGGAAGTGCTTGAGCGGGTGCGCGGCGCCTATGTGCAGGACGTGGACGAGAAAGAGCTGATCCAGGCGGCGATCCGCGGCATGTTGATGGAGCTGGACCCGCACTCCTCCTACCTGACCCCGGACCAGTTCGAGGACCTGCAATCCACCACCAGCGGCGAATTCGGCGGCCTGGGGCTGGAAGTAACCATGGAAGGCGGCTTCGTCAAAGTGGTCTCGCCGATCGACGACTCCCCCGCCAGCCGCGCCGACATCCAGGCCGGCGACCTGATCCTCAAGATCAACGACACCTTCGTCAAAGGCCTGAGCCTGGCGGAAGCGGTGGAGCTGATGCGTGGCGAAGCGGGTTCGGAAGTGACCCTGTCGGTGCTCAGTGACGGCGACGAAAAACCGCGCCCGGTAACGCTCAAACGTGACCGCATCAAAGTGGAAAGCGTGAAAAGCGAAGTGCTGGAGCCCGGCTACGGCTACCTGCGCGTGTCCCAGTTCCAGAACAACACCGGCCACGAAGCCAAAAAAGCACTGGCCGAATTAAAAGCCGAGGGTGCGCTGCGCGGCTTGATCCTGGATCTGCGCAACAACCCGGGCGGCGTGCTCGGCGGCGCGGTGGAAATCAGCGACCTGTTCCTCGATTCCGGGCTGATCGTCTACACCCAGGGCCGCGAGAGCGAAAGCCGCAACGACTATAACGCCAACCCGGGCGACGAAATCGACGGCCTGCCGCTGGTGGTGCTGGTCAACGGCGGCTCCGCCTCGGCGTCGGAAATCGTCGCCGGCGCTCTTCAGGATCAGGGCCGCGCCGTGGTGGTGGGCACCCGCACCTTCGGTAAGGGGTCGGTGCAGACGGTGCTGCCGATCAGCGGCGACAACGCGCTGAAACTGACCACCGCGCGCTACTACACGCCGGACGGCCGCTCAATTCAAGCGGAGGGCATCAAACCGGATATCCCGGTGCAGGTGTCCAGCGTGGAGTTACTCAACGACCAGCGCACCCGCGAAGCGGACCTGCCCCACCATCTGCTCAACCAGGCGGAGAAAGACGCCCTGGAAAAAGCCGCCGAGGAGCCCCTGGCCAGCCGCGACTACCCGCTGTCCCAGGCGCTTTCGATCCTCAAGGGCATCAACCTGGCGGAACGGCGGAAGGCCGACCGATCCCAGTGAGGCGGGCGTAGCCAATCATCAGGAAGCCGAACAGGAACATCATCACGCCGTACACCGCCGCCGGCACGGACATGGCGTCCGACTGCAGCAGGGTCAGCGTGACCATCAGCCCCAGGGTGCCGTTCTTGATGCCCAGCTCGATGGCCACGGTGAACGCCTGCGGGCGGCTCAGCCCGATCAGGCGGCCGCCGACCAGGCCCAGCCCCAGACCGATCAGGTTGAGCAGTATCACCGCCGCGCCGCCCTGACGCAGCAGCACCAGCGCCTCGGCGCCCAGGTCCACCAGCAGCATCACGATCACCGCCACCAGCACCAGCAGGCCGAACACACTGACCAGTTTTTCGCCCTTCACCGCCCAGTCCTGGCGGAAATGTCGAATGGTCATGCCGATGCTCACCGGCACCAGAATGATCACCACCAGGGTCAGGATGGTGCGCAGCACCGGCAGCTCCAGCACCAGATCGCTGTCACGGAAATGGCCCAGCGCCCAACTGGTGAACATCGGCAGCGTCACCACCGTGACCAGGCTGGCGGCCACCGTCAGCACAATGGACAGCGCCACGTCGCCACGGCCGAGAAAGGCGAACAGATTGGAGGTGGTACCGCCCGGGCAGGCGGCGATGATCACCAGCCCCACCGCCAGCGCCGGCGACAGATCCAGCGCCACGGCCAGGCCCACGCCCACCAGCGGCAGCAGAATGATCTGCGCCACCAAGCCGTAGACCGTGGCGCGCGGAGCGATCAATACCTCGCGGAAGTCCTTGGGTGTGAGGGTGAGCCCCATGCCCACCATGATGAGAAACAGGGCGGCGGGTAATCCGATTTCAACCAGAGTGGCCTGATCCATACGACGGTCCTTTTTTATTATCGCAAAGAGCTTAGCCTACGGGACCCCTGAGGGCGACTCTTGTACAAAGCGCTTGCCGGTCAGCCGTCGATGGGAGGCTTGCGCAGCGCCTTGGTCTGGCCGTGGCGGGTCTTCTTGTCCATGCGCTTGCGCTTGGCGGCTTTGGACGGCTTGGTGGGTTTGCGCTTTTTCCGTTCCACGGTGGCGTCCAGGATCAGGGCTTTCAGCCGTGCCAGGGCATCGTCCAGGTTCTTTTCCTGGGAACGAAAGCGCTGCGCCTTGATCACCACCACGCCGTCACCGGTAATGCGGTGATCGGACAGCGCCAGCAGGCGTTCTTTATAGAAATCGGGCAACGACGAGGCGCCAATATCGAAACGCAGGTGGATCGCCGAGGCGACCTTGTTGACGTTCTGGCCGCCGGCGCCCTGGGCGCGGATCGCCTGCCATTCGATCTCGGACTCGGGAATCGTCACATTGTTGGAAATTTTCAGCATGGGTCCTTCCTGGCCGGGGTGTTACGTGGCGCGAGCGAGAAAGCGGTCGAGCGCGTTGGCGAACGTCTGGACGTCGCTTTTGCTCAGCGATGACGGGCCGCCGGTTTGCACGCCGGCGGAGCGCAGCTCTTCCATAAAGTCCCGGCGGCCCAGATGTTCACGAATGCTCTCAGTGTCGTAAAGGGTGCCACGGGGGTTCAGCGCGGTGCCACCGCTCTCTACCACCCGGGCGGCGAGCGGGATGTCGCCGGTGATCACCAGATCACCGGGCTGGACCTGCTCGGCGATGTAATCGTCGGCCCGGTCGAAGCCGGCTTCCACCTGCACCGCGCGGATGTGCGGCGAGCGCGGCTTGGGAATGAAATGATTGGCCACCAGGGTGGTTTCGATGGCGCGCCGGTCGGCGGCGCGGAACAACACCTCGCGGACCACCGCCGGGCAGGCGTCCGCGTCTATCCAAATCCGCACGCTCAGGCCCCCGGCAGTATCACAGGCGCATCTCAATGCCGGCGCTGTGCATGTACTGCTTGGCCTCGGCGATGCTGTGCTCGCCGAAGTGGAAAATCGACGCCGCCAGCACCGCGTCGGCGCCGCCTTGAATCACGCCGTCCACCAGATGCTGCAGGTTGCCGACGCCGCCGGAGGCGATCACCGGCACCGGCACCGCGTCGGAAATGGCCCGTGTCAGGGCGACGTCGAAACCGTTCTTGGTGCCGTCCCGGTCCATGCTGGTGAGCAGGATCTCGCCGGCGCCATAATCGGTCATCCGGCGCGCCCATTCCACCGCGTCGATGCCGGTGGGGTTGCGGCCGCCGTGGGTAAAGATTTCCCAGCGGTTGGCTTCGCTCTCGCCGCTCACTTTCTTGGCGTCGATGGCCACCACGATGCACTGCGACCCGAAACGTTCGGCGGCCTCGCGCACGAACTCCGGGTTCTTCACCGCCGCTGAATTGATGCCCACCTTGTCGGCGCCGGCATTAAGCAGGTTGCGGATATCCTGAATGGTGCGCACGCCGCCACCCACGGTCAGCGGGATAAACACCTGGCTGGCCATGCGTTCGACCATGTCCAGGGTGGTGTCACGGCCTTCATGGCTGGCGGTAATATCCAGGAAAGTGATCTCGTCGGCGCCGGCCTCGTTATAGCGGCGCGCCACCTCCACCGGGTCACCGGCGTCGCGGATATCCACGAACTTCACGCCCTTGACCACACGGCCGTCGTCCACGTCCAGACACGGGATGATGCGTTTGGCGAGTGTCATGTCGTCCACCTCATTCGCGTACGCCGCTGTCGGTGGTGCCGGACATCGCCGGCCCTCTGGATTTCAGCTCGTCGGCCAGGGCCTGGCCCTGGGCGAAATCCAGGGTGCCCTCGTAAATCGCGCGGCCGGTAATGGCGCCGGTGATGCCCACGGTGCGCGCGCCGCACAGCCGGCGCACGTCTTCCATGTCGGTGATGCCGCCGGAGGCGATCACCGGAATGCTGATTGCTTCGGCGAGCCGCTCGGTGGCTTCCACGT
>DGNT01000195.1:275-5863 GCA_002389055.1 Alcanivorax sp. UBA4485 | reverse complement strand
TTCGCGCACGCTTGCATCAGCTTGAAGAGCTGCTGGGCAAATACAAACCCACCCTGGTGGGCCTGCAGGAAACCAAGGTTCAGGACAGTGAGTTTCCAGAACAGGCGGTCCGCGATCTCGGCTATCACCCCTATTATCACGGCCAGAAAGGCCACTACGGGGTGGCGCTGCTGACCCGGGAACCGCTGGAGGAGGTGCAGTACGGCTTTCCCTCCGACGGCGAGGACGCCCAGCGCCGCATGATCATCGGCCGGCTGCGCGACGCCGACGGCCAGCCGCTGACGGTGCTCAACGGCTATTTTCCGCAGGGTGAGAACCGCGAGCATCCGGTGAAATTTCCCGCCAAGGAAAAGTTCTACCAGGATCTGCAGAACTACCTGGAGAACCACCATGACGCCAACGAGAAGCTGGCGATCATGGGCGATTTCAATATTTCATCCACCGACCGCGACATCGGCATCGGCGAGGCCAACCGCAAACGCTGGCTGCGCGAGGGCAAGACCAGCTTTCTGCCCGAGGAACGGGACTGGTGGCAAAGGCTGATCGACTGGGGCCTGGAAGACACCTTCCGCCGCCAGTACCCGGACACCGACGATGTGTTTTCCTGGTTTGATTACCGCTCCCGAGGTTTTGAGCGCGACCCGCGCCGCGGCCTGCGCATTGATACCGTGCTGGCCACCCGCCCCCTGGCGGAACGCCTCACCGACTGCGGCGTCGACTACGAAATGCGCGCCATGCAGCGCCCCTCGGATCACTGTCCGGTGTGGAGCCGGTTCGATAACCTGCCCTCATGAGCGTTCATTACAACCTCAAACGGCTAAAGCCCAACCTGGAGGGCCTCGGGTTCCTGATCGATGTGGGGATGATCCTGCTGGTGATCGCCAACCTGAGCCTGATCCTGTTCGACTGGATCTACCGGGTCGAGGCGGTGCAGTCGGTGATGGAAACCTATACGCCGGACTTCTATCGCTTCTACACCGATACCATTCACGCCAATTTCTTTGAAATCGATCTGGCGTTCGTCAGTGTCTATCTCACCGAGTTCGTGATTCGCTGGGCGGTGGCCATCGCCCGCCACACCTACCACCGCTGGTTCTTCTATCCGTTCGTGCACTGGTACGACCTGCTCGGCTGTATTCCGGTGGGCAGCTTCCGCTGGCTGCGGATATTGCGTGTGGTGAGCCTGATGTACCGGCTGCAAAAGCTGGGCGTGTTGGATTTCCGCGATACCGCGGTGGGCGCCACGGTGATCAAGTATTACCGCATTCTGATGGAAGAGATTTCCGACCGGGTGGTGATCAACGTGCTGGAGGGCGCGCAGCGCGAGATCCGCAGCGGCGGCCCGATGATGCACCGTATCGAGCAGGATGTGCTGGCGCCCCGGCGGGCGCAGTTGGTGGACTATCTGGCCGGCCGTGTCGCCGACGCCACCCGCCGCAGCCACGACCAGTACCGTGACCAGCTTTCCGAGTACCTGGTGTACGTCACCGACGAGGCGGTGCAGCGCACCCCGGCGGGCCGGCGCCTGGCGGCGATTCCGGTGGCCGGCCCACGCGCCATCGCCCTGCTCGGCGACACCGTGCGCGACGGCGGCACCGCTTTGGTGGCGCAGATCGTCGAGGACATCAGTGCGCCGGCCAACCGGCAGCGGCTGGACGCTCTGGTGGACAACCTTCTGGTGGCGTCCAGCGGCGGCGGCGAGCAACTCAATGAGATGGTGAAGGAAACGCTGCTGGAGATTCTCGACCACGTGAAGGATCAGGTGGCGGTCCAGCACTGGAAAGAGGAAGACTGAACCCCGGCCGTGCCGGCCGGGTCACTCGGGGGCGCGCAGCCACAGTAACCGCGCGCCGCCGGCGGCGGCCACATCGACATCGAACGCGGCCACGCTGCCCACCCGGAAGCCGGGCCGCGAGCGCGGCTCGCCCACCCACAGGGCGCTCAGCAGTGCCACCAGCGGCATGTGGCTGACCAGCACCAGATTGTCGCATTCCGGCTGTTCGATCAGCCAATCGAGAAACTGCTCCGGCGCCGCTTCCGGCACCAGATAGCCGCACGCCTGCTGGTCCATGCCGCCGTAAGCGCGGGCGATGCACAGCGCGGTTTGCTGGGCGCGCCGGTAGGGGCTGGCGATCAGCCGGTCCACGGTGACGCCCTCCTCGCGCAATCTCTGCCACAGGGCCATCACTTCCAGGCGGCCGCGTTCGGTGAGCGGACGCTCGGCGTCGGTGGGGGCCTGAGCCACGGCTTCGCCGTGTCGGCAAAGATAGACTCTCAAGCCGCCCCCCCGTGGAAACTGAACTCCACGTCGTGCTTGTGCTCGCCGCCCATCAGCCGCGCGATCATCGTTTCCAGCGGCTTGCCCTGATAGATAATCTCGTACAGGGCGGTGGCCAGCGGCATGTACACGTTGAGCTTTTCCGCGTGGGTGGCCACCAGACGAATGGTGTTAAGGCCCTCGGCGGTCTGCCCCAAGGTGTCGAGCGCTTGCTGCAGTTCCTGGCCCTGGCCGAGCTGGTAGCCGAGCCGGTAATTGCGCGACAGGGACGAGGAACAGGTGGCAATCAGGTCACCGACGCCGGACAGCCCCAGGAAGGTGAGCGGGTTGGCGCCCAGTTCCACCGCGAAGCGGCTCATTTCCGCCAACGCCCGGGTGAGCATGAAACTGCGGCTGTTCTCGCCGATGTCGATGGCGGCGGCCATGCCGGAGGCCACCGCGTAGATGTTCTTGAGCGCGCCGCCCAGCTCCACGCCGTAAATATCCGGGTTGTCGTAAACCCGGAAATACTCACAGCTGAGCGCCTGTTGAATGGTCTGGCACAGGGCTTCGTCGGGGCTGGCGATCACCGAGCCGGTGAACTTCCGCTC
Source organism: Alcanivorax sp. UBA4485 (assembly GCA_002389055.1). Taxonomy (GTDB): domain Bacteria; phylum Pseudomonadota; class Gammaproteobacteria; order Pseudomonadales; family Alcanivoracaceae; genus Alloalcanivorax. Next base: position 2,995 of record DGNT01000195.1, on the reverse strand, counting down.
GACGATCTCCCGCGCCAGGTTGGGGCCGCTGAGCACGCCGATGCGGGTGTGATCCCACTCGCGCTTGAGCAGCTGGCTCATCAACAGGAAGCCGTCTTCGTGGATGCCCTTGGTGCAGCTCACCACCAGGGTCCCGTCCTTGACCATCGGACGGGCCTGGCGCAGCACCTCGACGAAGGCGCTGGAGGGCACCGCGACGAAGATCAGATCGGCGCCGTCGAGCACCTCGTCGAGATGCTCGGTGGCGTGCACCCCCTCGGGCAGAGTCTGGCCGGGCAGATAGCGAGGGTTTTCCCCGTCCTCGTTAATCGCGGCGGCGGTTTCCGGGTCGCGCACCCAAAGGCGGGTGCGGTGGCCATTCTCGGCCAGGATGCTGGCCGTGGCGGTGCCGAAACTGCCACCGCCGAGAATCGCGGCGGTGTGTTTGCGCTGCTCCATCAAGAGCCCCTCTTTCCGGGCGGGTGGGTCACCAAAGGGGGCATCATAAGCGCCTCCAACAGGCCAGGCAATGCAGCCTGGCCGCGTCACTCACGACTGGCCGGCGCGCTCTTGGAGCAGCCGGTTCAGGCGCCGCGCGGTGGCCGCCGGATCCGAGGGCAGCTGACCTTCGGCGAGCAGCGCCTGATCGAGCAGCAGCTCGGCCAGTTCCGTGAAGGTATCGTTGTCCTCGATCCCTTCCAGTCGCTGCAGCAGCGGGTGCGCCAGATTCACCTCCAGCGTCGGCTTGCTGTCCGGCACCGGCTGGCCGGCCGCTTCCAGCATCATGCGCATCTGCGGGCCCAGCTCGTCCTCGGCCAGCACCAGACAGGCCGGCGAGTCCACCAGGCGGCTGGTGGGCCGCACCTCGGCCACCTGTTCACCCAGGCTGTCGCCGAGGCGACCGATCAGCGGCGCCTGTTTGTCCTGGTCGGCGCGTTCCTGATCTTCCTGGTCCATGTCCAACTGACCGCGGGCCGCGTTGACCAGTTTGCACCCTTTGTACTCACCCAGGTAGCCGGCCATCCATTCGTCCACCCGCTCGGTGAGCAACAGCACCTCGATGCCTTTCTTGCGGAACACTTCCAGGTGCGGGCTGTTGCGCGCCGCGTTCAGGTTGTCGGCAAGCAGGTAATAGATCTTGCCCTGCTCTTCGCCGGCGCGCTCCAAATACTGGTCGAGACCCACGGCACCAGGGCGAACGTCCTCGGTGGAGGGGAAGCGCAGCAAGGCGGCGATCGATTCCCGGTTGTCCGGGTCCTCGCCGACGCCCTCTTTGAGCACTTCGCCGAACTGCGACCAGAAGGTGGCGTATTTTTCCTCGTCATTGCCCAGTTTCTTGAGCATTTGCAGCACCCGTTTAGTGAGCGCGGCGCGGATTTTGCGCACCGGGCCGTAATCCTGCAGCAGCTCGCGGCTGACGTTGAGCGGCAGGTTGGGCGCGTCGATCACCCCTTTCACGAAGCGCAGGTACAACGGCAGAAACTGCTCCGCGTCGTCCATGATGAAAACGCGCTGAACGTACAGCTTCAGGCCGCGACTCGCTTCACGATGATAGAGATCGAACGGCGCGCGGGCGGGCACATAGAGCAGGCTGGTGTATTCCAGCGCGCCTTCCACCTTGTTGTGACTCCAGGTCAGGGCGTCCTGGAAATCGTGGCTCAGGTGGCGATAGAAGTTCTGATATTCCTCATCGCTGATTTCCTGGCGGGGGCGCTGCCAGAGCGCGGTGGCGGAATTGATGGTTTGCCATTCGCTGGTGCTGTCTTCGCCCTCGCCGCCGGTCTCCGCCGGGGTCGGCATCAGGATCGGGAACGCCACATGATCCGAATACTGCTGCACGGTGGCGCGCACTTTCTGGTCGTCCAGGAATTCCTTAGCGTCATCGCGCAGGTGCAGGACCACCGCGGTGCCACGCTGGGCGCGCTCGATGGTTTCCACGGTGAACTCGCCCTCGCCGTCGCTTTCCCAGCGCACGCCCTGGTCGGCCGGGTCCCCGGCACGACGGCTGAACACCTCCACACGACCGGCGACGATAAAGGCGGAATAGAAGCCGACGCCGAACTGGCCGATCAGCTGGGCATCCTTGCGGCGGTCGCCGGTCATGCTGGCGAGAAATTTCTCGGTGCCGGAGCGGGCGATGGTGCCCAGGTTGTCGACCACCTCTTCCCGGTTCATACCGATGCCGTTGTCGGCGATGGTGAGGGTGCCCTCGTCCTTGTCCACGGACAGCCGGATCCAGGGCTCCGGGTCGCTTTCCAGCAGCTCGGCGTCGTCGAGCGCCCGGAAGCGCAGCTTGTCGCAGGCGTCGGAGGCGTTGGATATCAGCTCACGCAGAAAGATCTCACGGTTGCTGTACAACGAATGCACCATCAGGTGCAGAAGGCGGGACACTTCCGCCTGGAAACCACGAGTTTCGCGGTCTTGACTCATAGATTCTTCTCCGCCGGATAATCACTGAACACCACGGCGCCCTCCCCGGCACCGCCGTCTTCTAGATAGGCACCCGAACGGACTTTTTCAAGGTTCAACGCGCGTTAGTCTCTCCAGACACGCTCCGGGGTGGCTTCCCAGGCCCCGGGTTATCGCTTACGCCGAATCTTTCGATGAAGGTTGTGTTTGTGGGAGCGGGCCTCGCCCGCGAAAGGGTGGCTTTAGCCACCCGGCAGGATTCCAGAGGCTTTTCCCTCCAGAAAGCCCGCACCGGGATCGGGTGGGCCCGGAAGGCACCACCATTGCACCGC
>DGNT01000195.1:0-140 GCA_002389055.1 Alcanivorax sp. UBA4485 | reverse complement strand
AGCCCTGGTCTTCCAGGCGGCGTGGATAGACGCGCTGGCCGCCCAGCAGCAATCCGGACAGCTCGCCGAGGCCGAAGCGCAGGAGCGGCGCCGGGGCGACCCAGGGCGCCGGACGGTGGGCGGCGCTGGCGAGCGCGCGG
>DGNT01000001.1 GCA_002389055.1 Alcanivorax sp. UBA4485 | reverse complement strand
GTCTGTGGACCCGGGACAAGCGGCTCGCCGAGGTGGCGCGAGACCTGGGCGTGGACGGCGCACCGGGGCCGATGATTCATGATCGGGCTTGACCCTGTAGTGGCTACAGGTATTTCAATTGACATCCTGAGTTCACTGAAAGCAGGACGGGTCCATGAAACCTCGCCTTCGCCGGGCTTTCCGCCATGAAATGGATCTCGCGCGCCTCGCCTATCAGGAAGGCGACTGGCAAGCGGCGTTCCGTCATCTTGAGCGAGCGCACATTATCGGACAACGGTTTATCGGCCCGCACACCCTCGCGCATTGGTGGATGCTGCGAGTGGGGTGGAGACGCAGGGATGCTCGGGAGGTCCGGGGTCAGTTACCGCGACTGGTGGCGGCATTACTGCTGTCACGAATCTGGGTGCCCGCCGGTAACACCGGCGGCGCGGATGTCAGCCCGATCAAGCCGATGCCGATACCCGCTGATCTGGTGGCCCTATTGCGCCGACGGTGATTTTGACGCCATGCGCGCGTTGCCGTACTGTTTCCGCTCTGATTAAGGTGGTGTGCATGTTGAAACGTTGGGTCGCAGCAATGCTGGTTGTGTTCCTGGCCGTTAACGGGCTGGTGGTGGCGGGAGATTCCACCATCCATGCCAGCCATGACACTCCAGGCCTGTCGTTGCACGCCGACGGTGATATTAAAAACGTTTCAGCTGCTTTTCCGATGGACGCCGACGATGGCGGTTATCATGATTGTCACAACCCCGCTTGCTACGCGCCTTTAAGCGCCAGCGTGGCGGGTGCCCACTTCGCTCTTGGCAACACCTGGCCGCCGAATCCGCGTCCGGGCGCAGTGCTGTCTGGGCGCCAACCTCCCGTTCCCCCACCGAATACGGTGTCGTTCTAGCGTACTGAATGACCTCCGGCGTCCCGCGCCGTCGTTTCCCGTATTTGGAGCATAGTTTAATGCATCACCGTACTTTGTGCGGCGGCCTTGCCGTCGTGCTCGGCGGTCTAGTGCTGGTCTGGCCCTTGGCCACCGGCGCCGACACCATCGATTTGAAATCCGTGAATCTGACGACCGTCCTGTCCCGGGTGCTCGAGCGCAACCCTGGTCTGGATGAATACCCCTATCGTTTCCGCGCCGCTGATGCGGCCGTTGTTCAAGCGGGCATCCGCCCCAGTACCGAAGTCTCCCTGGAAGTGGAAAATATCGCCGGCTCCGGGCAATGGGCCGGCACCGACGGTGCGGAAGTCACGTTGGCTTTGAGCCAGACCGTCGAGTTGGGCGGTCAGCGCGACGCCCGGATGGAGAGTGCTCGCCGGGCCGGAGAAGTGAGTCGTCTGGACTACGATCTCGCGCGTCTTGACTTGCTTGGCGAAGCGAACCGGCGCTACTTGGCGCTTGTCGCCGCCGAGCGCCGCGTGACCCTGGCCGAGAAGGCCCTGGGCCTGGCCGGTGACGCCGAACAGGCCGCCCAGCGGCGCGTTGCCGCTGGCGCCGCTCCGTCATCCGAACGGCGTCGTTTGGTGCTGTCCCGGCAGGCGGCGGAACGAGACCTGGAACGGTCCCGCATGGATCGTCGTTCCGCCAGCCAACGGCTTGCTGCCCTGTGGGGAGAGACCGGTGAGCAAGGTTTGCGTGCCGCCGAAGAGTTGCTACCCCTGCCCGACCTGCCCGGTTTGGAGCAATGGCGCGGACGTCTGGATCAGGCACCGAGGTTGCGCGAATTCGCTTCTCTAGCCCGTCTCGCTGAGGCCCGGGCCCGGTTGGCGCAAGCCAATGGCAGCCGTGACGTACGCTTTTCCGTGGGCGCTCGGCACGATGAATCCAGTGGCGATCAAGCCGCGGTGTTGGGGTTCTCCATGCCGCTTAATCTGAGCAACCCCAATCGTGGTAACGAGGCCCGTCGGCTGGCGGAAGTGGACCTTCTCGAGGCGCGCAGAAGTGCCGCGCGCATCGAGCTGTTGTCGCTGGTGGAGGGCTTGTACCTGGACCTACAACAACGCCGCACCGAGGTCCGCTCGATTCTGGAGCAATCCCTGCCGGAAGCCCGGCGGCTCTACGAGGAAGTCCAGGCCGGCTATCGTCGCGGGCGCTACAGCGTCCTTGACCTGATTGACGCCGCTCATTCCCGTCTGGCCCTGGAGCGTCGAGTTACCGACCTGGCTGAGGGCTTTCATCAGCAACGCAATGAACTGGAGCGCCTGACCGGCACTTCCCTGGCCGCCGAAGCGCGTGCGCAAGGAGATTCCCAATGAACCGATTTATTCTGAGTGTGTTGTACGCTGGCCTGCTATCTGCTGTCACCACCGGTGCCTGGGCGGCAGGCGCGAGTGGTGGCGATCATGCTGAACGCCAGGAGCGTGAGGGGCCGCACGGGGGACGCCTGCTGGAGAAAAATGAATTCGGTCTGGAGCTGACGATATTTGAAGATGGCGTTCCACCTGAATATCGAGTCTACGCTTACCGGAACGGAAAACCCCTGGACCCGGATCAAGTAGATTTGACCATCAGGCTGGACCGTCTGGGCGGACAGCGAGACCGTATTACCTTTGTCCCGGAGCGTGACTACTTGCTGGGCCAACAGCCAGTGGCCGAACCGCATTCCTTTGATGTCACCGTGGAAGCCAGCCTGGATGGTGAGGCGCACCAGTGGCGTTTCGAAAACCATGAAGGCCGCACCCTTATCCCTGAACGTCTGGCGAAAGCCTCCGGTCTCGGTACCGAAATCGCCGGTGAGCGAACCCTGGAGCGCACGCGCCAGGTCACCGGCCGGGTCGAAGCAGATCCAGACAAACTATACCGGGTCACCGCCCGCTATCCGGGCACGGTTGAGCGGGTGCTGGTGTCGGTGGGCGACCGGGTAAAAAAAGGCCAGCCGCTGGCGCGGGTGGAAGCCCGGGAGAGCCTCACCCTGCAGACGGTGACCGCACCGGCGGATGGCGTGATTACAGAGCGCTTTCTGAACGCCGGAGCGGCCACCAGCGGCGAACCAATTGTTGAGATCGGCGATTTCTCCACCCTTTGGCTGGAGCTGCATCTGTTCCCTCGTGATCTGGACGCTGTGTCCCCAGGGCAGGCTGTGCGCCGAGCGGACGACGCTACTGTGTTGGGCGCAGTGGATTACCTGTACCCCCGAGCTGACGAGGACAGTCAGGTCACCCGGGCGCGGGTAGTGGTCAACGACCCACCCGCCGATCTGCGCCCTGGCATGTTGATTGGTGCCCAGGTGGTGATTGAAAAGAAGACGGTGCCGTTGGCGGTACGCCGGGAAGCGATTCAGAGTTTCCGCGACATGCCGGTAGTGTTTGCCCGCTTCGATGAAAAGTATGAAGTGCGGATGATCAAACAAGGCATGAGTGGCGCGGATTACGTGGAAGTCACCGGTGGTTTGGAGCCAGGCACCGAATACGTGACTGAAAACAGTTTCCTAATCAAGGCCGACGTCCTTAAAGACGGCGCCACTCACGGCCACTAAGTGCTTAAGCACTAAGGAGATCTCATGATCGATGCTTTCGTGGGCTTGGTGGTCCGCCGGCGCTGGTTGGTGATGGCGCTGACCGCGTTGCTGGTGTTGGTGGGCATACGTAGCGCCGTGCAATTACCCATCGACGCGGTACCCGACATCACTAATGTCCAGGTGCAAATTAATACCAGTGCGCCAGGCTACTCGCCACTGGAATCGGAACAACGTATCACCTATCCGGTGGAAACGGCGATGGCCGGGCTGCCTAATCTCGACTACACGCGCTCGGTATCCCGATACGGTTTGTCACAGGTCACGGTAGTGTTCGAGGAGGGCACCGACCTGTACTTCGCCCGCCAGCGGGTGGCGGAAAAACTGCAAAGCGTGCGCGGGCAACTGCCCGAAGGCATGGAACCGGAGCTCGGTCCCATTGCCACCGGACTGGGTGAAATTTTCATGTACACCGTGGAAGCCGACCCGGGCGCCCGCAACGAGGAGGGTGAGCCCTACGACGCGGAAGACCTGCGTACCCTGCAGGACTGGGTGGTGCGGCCTCAGTTAATGCTGGTGGACGGCGTTACAGAGGTGAACACCATTGGCGGCTTCCAGCGCCAATATGAAGTGGCGCCGGACCCGTCGAGGCTGATCGCCCACGAACTGAGTTTGAGAGATCTGTCAGCGGCCTTGCGCGACAACAATTTAAACCTCGGTGCTGGTTATTTGGAACGCAACGGCGAGCAGTGGCTGGTGCGTTCCCCGAGCCAGGTGGCGAGCCTGGATGAGATCGCTGAGATCGTCGTGGCGCGACGCGGTGATACCGTGATACGTGTGGCGGACGTGGCGGAAGTCCGCTTCGGTAAAGAGCAGCGCACCGGCGCGGCCACCCGCAACGGTGAGGAAGTAGTGCTCGGTACCACCTTCATGCTGATCGGCGAAAACAGTCGGGAAGTGGCCAAGTCGGTAGCGGAACGTCTTCAGGAGGTTAATCGTTCCTTACCCGACGGTGTGCGTGCCGAGCCGATGTACGATCGCACCTCTCTGGTCGAAAAAACCATCGCCACGGTGGAGAAAAACCTGTTCGAAGGCGCGTTGCTGGTGGTCGTGGTGCTGTTCGCCCTGCTGGGCAACTTCCGTGCCGCCCTGATCACCGCCGCGGTCATCCCATTGAGCATGTTGTTCGCGCTCACCGGCATGGCGGCCAACCGGGTCAGTGGCAATCTGATGAGCCTGGGCGCCATCGATTTCGGCTTGATCGTCGACGGTGCCGTGATCGTGGTGGAGAACTGTCTGACCGGTCTGGCGGCGGCTCAGAAGCACCATGGGCGTTTGCTCACTTTGAAAGAGCGTTTGGACACCGTCACCCGGGCCACCCGGGAAGTGTTCAAGCCCAGTGCCTTTGGGGTGTTCATCATCATGGTGGTATACCTGCCGATCTTCGCGCTCACCGGCGTAGAAGGGAAGATGTTCCACCCCATGGCATTCACCGTGGTAGCGGCGCTTACCGGGGCGCTGATTTTATCGGTGACCTTCGTGCCGGCCGCCGTCGCCCTGTTTGTACGAGGTCGGGTGGGCCATCAGGATAACCCGGTGATGCGGGTGGCGCGGCGACTTTACCAGCCGGCTCTGGATGTCGCTCTGCGTGCTGCGGTGCCGGTATTGCTGGTGGCGGGGGTGTTGGTTGTTGCCAGCGGAGTCCTGGCGACCCGACTGGGCACCGAGTTCATCCCGCAGTTGGATGAGGGCGATGTGGCGGTCCACGCGCTGCGCATCCCCGGCACCAGCCTGAGCCAGGCATTGGAGATGCAGGAACAGGTGGACCGCCGTTTCCTGGAATTCGACGAGGTGGACAAGGTGTTCGCCAAGCTAGGCACCGCCGAGGTGGCCACCGACCCGATGCCGCCCAATGTGGCGGACACCTTTGTGATTCTGAAGCCCCGTGACCAATGGCCGGACCCGGATCGGCCCAAAGCGGATTTGGTGGCCGCCATGGCCGAGGCGGCGGAAACGCTGCCGGGCAACAAGTACGAGTTCACTCAGCCGATTCAGATGCGTTTCAATGAGCTGATCGC
>DGNT01000050.1 GCA_002389055.1 Alcanivorax sp. UBA4485 | reverse complement strand
GGAAAAACCGCGAAGAAATCGCCGAGGCCATGATCCCGATGATCGGCCGTCTCTACCGCGAGAAGAACGTGACCACCACCGTATACAGCCGGTCCCTGGTCAACAATTCCGTGATCCAGATCCTCAAGACCCATCGCTTCGTCAAGCAGATCGAGGACTCCGAGCTGTTCGAGAGCGGTCTTTCCGTGGTCGATTCCTTCCCGATCCTGCAGGAAGTCACCAAGCTGGATCTGGGCCCCTGCCGCCTGGACATTGGCAAGCTGGCGGTGGAGTACAAAAAGGACAGTCGTGGCTTGTCCGTTGAGGACTACGTCCGCGAAGAACTGGGCGAGGCGGTCAATAACAAGGTCGACCTGCCCGGTGAGACCGATGTGGTGCTGTACGGTTTCGGTCGTATCGGCCGCCTGCTGGCCCGCCTGCTGATCGAGAAGACCGGCTCCGGCGACGGCCTGCGCCTCAAGGCCGTGGTGGTGCGTGAGACCGGCAAGGGCGACCTGCAGAAGCGCGCCAGCCTGCTGCGCCGCGATTCCGTGCACGGTCCGTTCGCCGGCACCATCGCCGTGGACGAGGAAGACAACGCGATCATCGCCAATGGCAACTACATCAAGATCATTTACGCCAATGATCCGTCGGCGATTGATTACACCCAATACGGCATCAAGGACGCGCTGCTGGTGGACAACACCGGCAAATGGCGCGACCGCGAGGGTCTCGGCCAGCACCTGAAGTGCCCGGGTATCAGCAAGGCGATCCTCACCGCGCCCGGCAAGGGTGACATCAAGAACATCGTGCCCGGCGTCAACCACGGCATGGTGGAGGACAGCGATACCATCCTGTCCCTGGCGAGCTGCACCACCAACGCCATCGTGCCGCCGCTCAAGGCGCTCAGCGAAAAGTTCGGCATTGAGTACGGCCACGTGGAAACGGTGCACTCCTACACCAACGACCAGAACCTGCTGGATAACTTCCACAAGGGTCCGCGCCGTGGGCGCGCCGCGCCGCTCAACATGGTGCTCACCGAGACCGGGGCCGCCACGGCCGCCGCCAAGGCGCTGCCGGAGCTGGGCGGCAAGCTCAGCGGTAATTCCATCCGGGTGCCGACCCCGGACGTCTCCATGGCGATTCTCAACCTGACCCTGGAGCAGGAAACCACCCTCGACGAGCTCAACGACTACCTGCGCTGGGTGAGCCTGCACTCGCCGCTGCAGCGTCAGCTGGACTTCATCCGCAGCCCGGACGCGGTATCCACGGACTTCGTGGGCTCCCGGCACGCGTCGGTGGTGGACGCCGAGGCCACCATCGTCAACGGTCGCCATTGCGTGCTTTATGTCTGGTACGACAATGAATTCGGCTACAGCTGCCAGGTGGTACGCCTTCTGCAGCAACTGTCCGGGGTCGAATACCCGATTTACCCCAAGGATTGAGCCGTAGAACCTGAAAAAGCCCGCTTTCGCGGGCTTTTTTTCGACCGGGACACGCGGGCCCAGGCGGGTAATCCCACACGGTCAGTCCTGGCATCCGAACCACTCGGTCATTATAATGGCGCCGCCTTCCCACCTCCGCCTCCATCGCGGCCATCCGGGGAAAGCACCGCTTGACTTCAGAACACGCAACGTGGGCGAGACACTATGATCAAAATCAAGAAGGGGCTTGACCTGCCCATCGCTGGCGCGCCACGCCAGGCGATTGAGGAGGGTCATCAGGTCCGTTCTGTCGCCGTGCTCGGCGGCGACTACATGGGGATGAAGCCGACCATGGAGGTCCGCGAAGGCGACACGGTCAAGAAGGGCCAGCTGCTCTTCACGGATAAAAAGACCGATGGCGTGAAATACACCGCCCCCGCCGCCGGCAAGGTGGTGGCGATCAACCGCGGCCACAAGCGCGTGCTGCAGTCCGTGGTGATCGAGGTGGCCGACCAGGAAGACGAGGTCGAATTCGACGCTCACGAGGCCGCCGCCCTGGGCGCCCTGGACCGCGAGGCGGTACAGCGCCAGCTGATCGATTCCGGCGAGTGGACGCTGCTGCGCACCCGCCCGTTCGGCAAGGTGCCGGCGCCGGGCACCACCCCCAACTCGATTTTCGTCACCGCCATGGACACCAACCCCCTGGCCCAGGACCCGGCGGTGGTGATCAAGACCAACGAGAGCAGCTTCCGCCACGGTCTCGCCGTGCTGGGCCGCCTCACCGACGGGCCCGTCTGGGTGTGCCGCGCGCCGGGCGGCGACCTGCCGGCCTTCGCCGAGGGCCAGGTGCGTGAAGAAACCTTCACCGGCAAGCACCCGGCGGGCAACGCCGGTACCCATGTGCATTATCTTGACCCTGTCAGCCTCGCCAAGACCGTCTGGACGGTGGGCTACCAGGAAGTGATCGCCATCGGCAAATTGTTCACCGAAGGCAAGATCAGCACCGACCGGGTAGTGGCGCTGACCGGTCCCCAGGTGAAAACGCCGCGCCTGATGCGCACCCGCGTGGGTGCCGGCATGGAGGATTTCACGCGCGGTGAACTCAAGGACGGCGACAATCGCATCGTGGGCGGTTCCGTGTTCAACGGTCATCACGCCCGCGGCCCGCTGATGTTCCTGAGCCGTTTCAGCAACCAGGTGACGGTGCTGCGCGAAGGCCGCGAGCGGCAGTTGCTGGGCTATATCTCACCGGGGCCCAACCGCTTCTCGGTGATGAACATTTATTTGTCCAAGCTGATGCCCGGCAAGCGCTTTAATCTGACCACCACCACCAACGGCAGTGAGCGCGCCATGGTGCCGATCGGCGCCTACGAGCAGGTCATGCCGCTGGACATTCTGCCCACTCAACTGTTGCGCTCGCTGATCGTCGGCGACACCGATTCCGCCATGGCGCTGGGCGCCCTGGAAGTGGTGGAAGAGGACCTGGCGCTGTGCACCTACGTGTGCCCCGGCAAGTACGAGTACGGGCCGATTCTGCGCGACAACCTGACCACGATCGAGGTGGAGAGCTGAGATGGGCCTGAGAAACTACATCGACGACAAAATCGCGCCTCATTTCCACGAGGGCGGCAAGCTCGAGAAGTACTACGTCTTCTTCGAGATGTTCGACACCATGCTGTACAGCCCGGATTCGGTGACCCGGTCCGCCGCCCACGTGCGCGACGGCATCGATCTGAAGCGGATCATGATGACGGTCTGGTTCGCCACCTTCCCGGCGATTCTGTTCGGCCTCTATAACACCGGTTATCAGGCCAACCTGCAGATCACCGAGTTCGGTTACGACGCCATCCCCGGCTGGCGCGCCGACCTGGTGGCCATGCTGGCCGGCTTCGACTACCAGAGTTTCTGGGCCAACATGCTGCACGGCCTGGTCTACTACGTGCCGATCCTGGCCACCGTTTACATCACCGGCTTCTTCTGGGAAGCCCTGTTCGCGTGGAAGCGCGGCCATGAGGTGAACGAGGGCTTCTTCGTTACCGGCATCCTGTTCACCCTGATTCTACCGCCGGCGATTCCGCTCTGGCAGGTGGTGCTGGGCGTCTCCTTCGGTGTGGTGATCGGCAAGGAAGTGTTCGGCGGCACCGGCAAGAACTTCCTCAACCCGGCGCTGGTCGGCCGTGCCTTCCTGTATTTCGCCTACCCGGCGCAAATGTCCGGTGACGCGATCTGGACCGCGGTGGACAACTTCTCCGGCGCGACCCCGTTGTCCCTGGCCGCCAGCGGCGACCTGAACTTCGCCGCCGGCCTGGGCGAGAACGCCCTGGCCGCCGGCGCTAACGGCGCCACCCAGAGCCTGGCCTGGATGGACACCTTCCTGGGCGGCATCCAGGGTTGTATCGGCGAGACCTCGGTGATCGCCATCGCGCTGGGCGCCATCTTCCTGCTGTTCACCAAGATCGCCTCCTGGCGCATCATGCTGGGCGTACTGCTGGGCATGGTGGCGATGAGCGCGGTGTTCAACGGCGTCGGCAGCGACAGCAACCCGATGTTCGCGATGCCCTGGTACTGGCACCTGACCGTGGGCGGCCTGGCGTTCGGCCTGGTGTTCATGGCCACCGACCCGGTGTCCGCGGCGATGACCAACACCGGCAAGCTGATTTTCGGCGCGCTGATCGGTGTGATGACGGTGCTGATCCGCGTGATCAACCCGGCGTTCCCGGAGGGCATCATGCTGGCGATTCTGTTCGGCAACCTGTGCGCGCCCTTGATTGACTACTTTGTTACCCAGGCGAACATCCGTCGTCGCCTGCGTCGGACCGGGGGAGTGGCGTAATGGCTGGAAAGAACGAAAGCGTAGCAAGAACCCTCACGGTCGCGTTCCTGGTCTGTCTGGTGTGCGCGGTGGTGGTCTCCACCGCCGCCGTCACCCTGCGCCCCGTGCAGCAGAAGAACCAGACCCTGGACCGGCGCGTGAACATTCTGCAGGCCGCGGATCTGTATCAGCCGGGCATGGACGTGGAAAAGGCGTTCAACACCATTGAGCGCAAGTTCGTCGACTTGGAAACCGGTGAATACGTGGAAAAGCCGGATTCCTACGACCAGCTCAAGGCCGCCAAGGACCCGGACCGGAGCGAGCGCCTCAGCGGCGAGGAAGACATCGCCGGCATCAAGTCCCAGGCGGACGTGGCCGAAGTGTTCCTGGCGCGCAGTGACGACGGCGAACTGCACCGCATTATTCTGCCGGTGCGCGGCTACGGCCTGTGGTCCACCCTGTACGGGTTCATGGCCCTGGAAGCCGACGCCAAGACCATCGCCGGTCTGGGTTTTTACCAGCACGGGGAAACCCCGGGCCTGGGCGGTGAAGTGGACAACCCGAAGTGGAAAGCGCTTTGGGAAGGCAAGAAGCTCTACGACGAAGACGGCGATATCGCCATCCAAGTGGTCAAGGGGACCGTGGACAGCGGCACCCCCAACGCGGAAAACAAGGTCGACGGCCTGGCCGGCGCCACCCTGACCAGCAAGGGTGTCAGCAACCTGGTGCGTTTCTGGGTCGGCGAGAAGGGCTTCGGTCCCTACCTGGATCGGATGCGGAACAAAACCGGAGGAGAAGCGTAATGGCGGAGAAAACCAAGGACCTGTTATTCGGTCCCATTTTCGACAATAACCCCATCGCGCTGCAGATCCTGGGTATCTGCTCCGCGCTGGCGGTCACCAGTAACCTCAGCACCACGGTCACCATGTGTATCGCCCTGACCCTGGTGGTGGCGTTCTCCAACTTTTTCGTCAGCACGATCCGCAACAGCATTCCGTCGAGCATCCGGATCATCGTGCAGATGACCATCATCGCCTCGCTGGTGATCGTCGTGGATCAGTTCCTCAAGGCCTACGCCTACAGCATCTCCAAACAGCTGTCGGTGTTCGTCGGCCTGATCATCACCAACTGTATCGTGATGGGTCGCGCTGAAGCTTTCGCCATGCAGAACAAGCCGCTGCCGTCTTTCATGGACGGCATCGGTAACGGCCTGGGCTATTCCGTGCTGCTGCTGGTGCTGGGCTTTATCCGTGAGCTGTTTGGCGCCGGCAGCCTGTTCGGCGTCCAGGTGCTGCCCTCGACCGCCGATGGCGGTTGGTATCAGACCAACGGCCTGCTGTTGTTGCCGCCCAGCGCCTTCTTCCTGATCGGCTTCTTTATTTGGGCGGTGCGCGCCTGGAAGCCGGAGCAGGTGGAACAGGACGACTTCAAGATGAAGCCGCACACCCGTGTCAGCGACGCGTTCTAAGCGACGGCCTGGAGGATTTGAAGCATGTTTGAACATTATCTGAGCCTGTTCGTACGCGCCGTTTTCGTGGAAAACATGGCGCTGGCTTTCTTCCTTGGCATGTGCACCTTTATCGCCGTGTCCAAGAAAATCTCCACGGCCATTGGCCTGGGTATCGCCGTGGTGGTGACCCTCACCATCACCGTGCCGGTGAACAACCTGATCCTGAACTACCTGCTCGGCGAAGGCGCTCTGGCCTGGACCGGTATCGAGGCGCTGGCCAACCTGGACCTGCGCTTTTTGGGGCTGCTCAGTTACATCGGGGTGATCGCCGCGTTGATCCAGATTCTTGAGATGACGCTGGATAAATACGTGCCCAGTCTCTACAACGCACTGGGCGTGTTCCTGCCGCTGATCACGGTGAACTGCGCGATTCTCGGCGCATCCCTGTTCATGGTGGAGCGTGACTACAACCTGGGCGAGTCCCTGGTTTACGGCATCGGCGCCGGCACCGGCTGGGCCCTGGCCATCACGCTGCTGGCCGGTATCCGCGAGAAACTGAAGTACAGCGACGTGCCTGACGGTCTCAAGGGGCTGGGCATCACCTTCATTACCGTGGGGCTGATGTCGCTCGGGTTCATGTCCTTCTCCGGCGTGCAGTTGTAAAGGGGAAACAGCATCATGAGTTTTGAAATTATTCTCGGCGTGGTCATGTTCACCACCATCGTGCTGGCACTGGTGGCGGTGATTCTGGTCGCGCGCTCCCGGCTGGTGGTCAGCGGCGATGTGCACATCGACATCAACAACGATGCGGAAAAAGCCATCGACGCCCCGGCCGGCGGCAAGCTGCTCGGCACCCTGGCCGACCAGGGTATTTTCCTGTCCTCCGCCTGCGGCGGCGGCGGCACCTGCGCCCAGTGCCGGTGTCAGGTCCTCGACGGCGGCGGTGAAATCCTGCCCACCGAAGAAGGCCATTTCACCAAAGGTCAGATCCGCGACGGCTGGCGCCTGAGCTGTCAGGTGGCGGTCAAGCAGGACATGAAGATCAAGGTGCCGGAAGAATTCTTCGGCGTGAAGAAGTGGGAATGCGAGGTGGTGTCCAACCCCAACGTGGCCACCTTCATTAAAGAGCTGACCCTGAAGCTGCCGGAAGGCGAGAACGTGGATTTCCGCGCCGGTGGTTACGTGCAGCTGGAATCGCCGCCCTACGACATCAACTTTTCCGACTTCGACATTGAAGAGGAATTCCGGGGTGACTGGGAACGCTTCAACTTCTTCGATCTCAAAGCGAAAAGCGATGAGACCGTGGTGCGCGCCTACTCCATGGCCAACTACCCGGAAGAGCGCGGCATTCTCAAGTTCAACATCCGTATCGCCACGCCGCCCCCGGGTTCGCAGGGCATTCAGCCCGGCCTGATGAGCTCCTACGTATTCAGCCTGAAACCCGGCGACAAGATCACCGTGTTCGGACCCTTTGGCGAGTTCTTTGCCAAGGAGACCGACGCGGAGATGGTGTTCATCGGCGGTGGTGCCGGCATGGCGCCCATGCGCAGCCACATTTTCGACCAGCTCAAGCGTCTTAACTCCAAGCGTAAGATCAGCTTCTGGTATGGCGCTCGCTCGGTGCGCGAGACTTTCTACTCGGAAGAGTACGACCAGCTCGCCGAAGAGAACGATAACTTCGAGTGGCACCTGGCGTTGTCCGATCCGCTGCCCGAGGACAATTGGGAAGGCCCCACCGGCTTCATCCACAACGTGGTCTACGACATGTACCTCAAGGACCACCCGGCGCCGGAAGACTGCGAGTACTACATGTGCGGCCCGCCGATGATGAACGCCTCGGTGATCAAGATGCTCGAGGACCTGGGCGTCGAACCCGAAAACATCATGCTGGATGACTTCGGGGGGTGAGGCTGGCGCGCTTTTTCCTGCTGCTGATGTCGCTGGCGCTTCTGAGCGCCTGCGACGACACCACCGACCGCCTTTCCCAGCTTTCCGGGCCCACCATGGGCACCAGCTGGTCGGTGAAGTTCACCGGTACGCCGGAAAACGGTGTGCCGGCGCTCAAGAGCGCGATTGAGTCCTCCCTGGAGGGCATTAACCAGGAGATGAGCACCTACCTGCCGGACTCGGCGATCAGCCGTTTTAACGGCTTGGAGGCGGGCGGCAGCCTGGTGCTGCCGTCGGATTTCGCCATGGTGCTGGACGAAGCCCTGGGCCTGGCCGAGGACACCGACGGCGCCTACGACGTGACCGTGGGGCCACTGGTCAACCTGTGGGGCTTCGGGCCGGACCCGGAACGCTTCGAGCCGCCGGCGGCGGCGGACATCGAGGCGGCCCGCCAGCGGGTTGGTTGGCAAAAGCTGACGCTGGAAGGCCGCACTCTGAGGCAGCCCGGCGGCGTCTATCTGGATCTGTCCTCCATCGCCAAGGGCTTTGCCGTGGACAAGCTGGCGCACTTGCTTGAAAAGGCGGGTATCGGTAACTATCTGGTCGAGATCGGCGGCGAACTGCGCGCTTCCGGCAGCAAACCCCAGGGCCTGCCCTGGCGCGTGGCGGTGGAGCGGCCGATTCCCGGCGTCCGCGAAGTGGAAAAGGTAGTGCCCCTGCGTGATATGGCCATCGCCTCCAGCGGCGACTACCGCAATTTCTTCGAGAAAGACGGCGAGCTCTATTCCCACACCCTGGACCCGCGCACCGGCCGGCCGGTGGATCACAAATTGGGGTCGGTGACCGTGTTACACTCCAGTTGTATGACGGCGGACGGGCTCGCCACCGCGCTCACCGTGCTCGGCCCGGAGAAGGGCCTGGCGTTCGCCGAAGAGCGTGAACTGGCGGTGTTGTTTATTGTCCGAACCGATAATGGGGTCGAGGAAGTCATGACCCCGGCTTTTGAGGCGCTTCTCAAGAGCCGCGAAGGAGGAAGCTGATATGTTCGCAACCGTGATAGCCAGTATTGTCGTTTTCGGGTTGCTGTTCGCCGGCATGGCGATCGGCTCGATTGTCGCCAACAAGCCGGTGAAGGGTTCCTGCGGCGGCCTCGCCACCCTGGGCATGAAGCAAGGCTGTGAAATCTGCGGCGGCGACCAGGACGCCTGCGACGAAAACACCCGCGAAGTGAACGCCAAGCGCGCCGGCGAACTCGGCAAGGATGTTCTGAAAACCTGATTCCGCTTTCTGGGATTACCCCCGCCCCACAATCACCGCGGTCCGCAACCTTGACTGCCCGTACCGCGTCATCTGCTCGAAGCGATCCCGGCTGATCGGCACGTGCTGGCAATCCAGCGGCACCTGATCGTCCGCCGGGTCCGGGTCATGAATATAGAAGCATTCCCGGTCGGCGCCGCTCACCACCACCCAGTGCGGCGCCTTGCGGCCGTCCAGCCGCCAGGTGCTGATCAGCACGATCGCCACTTCCCCGTCCTGTAACGCCTGGTCCAGCCGCCCGGCGGTGAGCTCCTGATAATGCACCGGCACTGCCTGACGCCGCGCCTCGTCCTCGAAATGCCGGTGCACGGTTTCGATTACCCGCTTCTTGTTCTCGTCGCGCACTGAATCCAGAAACAAAGGCCGGCTCTGGTTGCAGTAGACGGTGGCGCTCAGCCCCCGACGACGGGCGGCCAGCGCCAGGCCCAGCGGGTGGCAGCCGCCGTGGCCGGCGGTCATGAAGATGGTGGTGGCTTCCCGCCAGATCAGCAGTTCGTCGGTGTCCGCCGGCGCGTGGCCGTCCAGGGCGTGGCGGGCCATCAGCAGGCAGGCCGGCCCGCAGGTGAACTCGGTGGTCTGGCGCACCCAGGGAATATCCAACCGCGCCGGGTTTTCCGGTTTGTAGTGCAGGCGCTTCTGAAAGCGCAGGGCGTCCTGGTGGTCTTCGTAGTAATCCGGCGTTTCGGCGAACAGCTTGTAGCCCAGGCGCTCGTAAAGGCGGATCGCCGCGTCGTTGTCGCGGCGCACTTCCAGGCGCAGGTACAGGCGCTTTTCCCGGTGGGCGTAGCGTTCCGCGGCGTTCATCAACTGCTCGCCGAGGCCCTTGCCGCGCCAGGCCGGGTCGGCGGCAATGGAATAAAGCCGCGCCATGCGCGTGCCGCGCTGCAGTATCACCAGCGCGTAGCCGGCCAGGGCGCCCTCGACCTTTTTGCCGTCGCCGTCCTCGCCGCCGGGGCCATGGGCCACGATCAGCCCGGAATGGGCCTGGCGAATCCAGTGGCGGAAGCTGCGGCGCGACAGCCGGTCGCCGTCGAAGCAGCGCTGCTCCAGGTCTACCAGGGCATCCAGGTCTTCGGGGCGGGCGGGGCGAAACGAAAAAGCGGCGGTCATGGCGTCATCCGGAAACAGGCCGGGGCAGCATAAAGCGGAGTAGGGCAATGAAGCCAGCGCTTCCCGACGGATGACGCCGGGGGGCGTCAAACGGCATACTGGCGCGATAAGGAGATTACACCATGCCCCAAGCGTCCGCCCCCAATCGAGGGCTGATTTTGTCCGGCGGCGGCGCCCGCGCCGCCTATCAGGTTGGTGTGCTGAGCGCCATCGCCGATATGCTGCCGGCCCACAGCAGCAACCCGTTTCCGATTATCTGCGGCACCTCGGCCGGCGGCATCAACGCCGCCGCCCTGGCCGCCGGCGCCCACGACTACCGGCTGGCGGTGCGCGGCCTGGAGCGGGTGTGGGCCAACATGACCGCCGAGCAGGTCTACCGCACCGACATCTTCGCGTTCCTGCGCAGCCTGTTGCGCTGGGTGGTCAGCTCCGCCGCCGGCGGGCGGGCGGTAACCCGCAGCGCGCTCCTCGACAGCACGCCGCTGAAGCGGCTGCTGCGGCTGGTGATAAATTTCCAGCGCATCGAGGAAAGCATCCGCCAGGGTCACTTGCGGGCGCTGTCGATCACCGCCTCCAGCTACGCCACCGGCGAATCGGTGGCGTTTTTCCAGGGTGCGCAGGGCGTGGAAGAGTGGACCCGCGCCCGTCGTCTGGGCCGGCGCTCGGACATCGGCGTGCAGCATTTGCTGGCGTCGGCGGCGATCCCGTTGCTGTTTCCCGCCGAGAACGTGGACGGTAATTACTACGGCGACGGCGCGGTACGCCAGCTCGCCCCGGTGAGCCCGGCCCTGCACCTGGGCGCCGACAAGCTGCTGGTGGTGGGGGTGTCCGGTAACGTCAGCGCCGACCACCAGCGCCAGCTCAGCGGCTACCCGTCGCTGGCCCAGGTGCTCGGCCACGTGCTCAACAGTGTGTTCGTGGACACCCTGGAAGGCGACGTGGAGCGCCTGGAGCGGATCAACCGCACCGTGGAAGCGCTCGGCAAGCGGGCCCGCAGCCAGCACGGCATCCAACTGCGCCAGGTGGATGTGCTCAAGATTTACCCCTCCCAGCCCATCGACGAGATCGCCGCCGAGCACATCAAGGAGCTGCCGCGCACCCTGCGCTTCTTCCTGAGCGGCTCCGGCGCCACCCGTTCGCCCGGCGCCAGCGCGGTCAGTTATCTGCTGTTCGAGCCCGGCTTCACCGGGCGATTGATGTCACTGGGGTATCAGGACGCCAAGGCGCGGGAAGATGAAATCCGCGCCTTTTTCGAAGACTGAAGCGGGTAGGCGGCTCTCTGGGATCCTGCCGGCAAGCTATGCTTGCCTTTCGCGGGCAGGGCCCGCTCGCACAAATAGTGCTCTGTAGCCCGGTCGGAGCGGGCCTTGTGGGAGCGGGCCCAGCCCGCGAAAGGCCGGCGACGCCGGCCGGCAGGATCCCAGAGGCCTTATTTAAACTTTCCGCGCCGCCCGCTTCTCAAAATGGGCGATAAAACTGGTTGGGAAATCGGTGATGATGCCGTCCACGCCCAGTTCCACCATGCGCTCCGCCCGGGTCAGATCGTTCACCGTCCAGGTGGACACCTTCAGGTTGCGGCGCCGCGCCCGACGCATCAACGCCGGCGTCACCAGGGTGTGGCGCGGCATCAGCCAGGTGCAGCCCAGTGCCACCGCCCGCCGGGTGGGCTGCTGGTAGCGGTACTCCGCCACATAGCCGCGCTCGATGTGGGCGGTCATGGTGCCGAGCATGCGCAGAAAGCCGGTGTGGCTGGAGGTGACCACCACCCGATCATTCATTTGCCGCTGGTTGATGAAGTCCACCAGTTGATGGGCGAGTCGGTGCAGGATGGCCCGGTCGGCCCCTTTCACTTCGAACTGGAAGCGCATCGACGGCCCGCACAGGTCCACCACCTCCCGTAATGAGGGAATGCCCATCGGGCTGTGCCAGCCGGGGGTATTGCGGCGCGCGTCCAGCACTTCCAGTTGCGACAGGGTGTAGTGGTGTGCCTTGCCGCGCTCGCCGGTGGTGCGGGTGACGTTGGCGTCGTGCACCACGATCAGATGGCCGTCCCGGGACAGCCGCACATCCAGCTCGATTTCGGTGACACCCGCTTCCAGGGCGACCTGGAAGCCCGCCGCGGTGTTTTCCGGGGCCTCGCCGCGGGCGCCGCGGTGGCCGACAATGGTGGGGAAGGTACTCATCACGCCTCAAATGAATCAGGTTGTGGTGGCGGCCCCGGCCGCGGTTCAGGATGCAGGATACAGGATGCAGGCGCGATTTTGTGTCCTCGGTGTGACTGCTGTGTTGCAAGGCTTGTGGGAGCGGGCCATGCCCGCGAAAGGCCGGCAACGCCGGCCGGCAGGATCCCAGAGACGTTGTTTGTGCTGCCGTTAGAAAGGGCGCTGGGATCCTGCCGGCAAGCAGAGCTTGCCTTTCGCGGGCGAGGCCCGCTCCTACAAACAAGCAGCACCTGGTAGTCGTGGGTGACATGGTTCTGTCATCTTCTTGCTGTTAGGGTCGGCGCTTCGATCAAGCGAGTGTGGAAATGAGATCCTTAATTAAGTCCTACGCGCGGTTGTTCGTGCGCTCCTGGTGTCCGGATTACGGCGGTACCTTGAAAGGGGTGTCTCCCCGCCGCTGGCTGGTGATGGCGCTGTTCTGGCCACTGTTCGGGCTGCTGCAGGCGATCAACGGCGCCGGGCTGCTGCTGGATTATCTGCTGTTTCCCGACTTCCGCCGGGTGCGTGTGCGCGAGCCGCTGTTCGTGGTGGGTGTACCGCGCAGTGGCACCACCTTCCTGCACCGGCTGCTGGCCGGCGACAGTGAGCGTTTCACCACCACCGCCCTGTGGGAGCTGATCTTCGCGCCGTCCATCAGCCAGCGCTGTTTCTGGCGCGGAGTGGGGCGGCTGGACGCCCTGGTCGGCGCGCCGCTGGGCCGGCTGTTTTTTCGCCTGGAGCGGCGGGTGCTGGGTGGGCTGGACGATGTCCACCAGACCGGCCTGCGCGACCCGGAAGAGGACTATCTGGCGCTGCTGCCGGTGCTGGGCTGTTTTCTGCTGGTCCTGGCGGTGCCGGACCCGGCGCTGTGGCGCCTCACCTTCGCGGACCGGGACTTGCCGGCGGCGGAGAAGCAGCGGCTGATGGCGGCCTACCGACGCTTCGTGCAGCGCCATCTGTACTTCCACGGCGAGCACCGCACTTTCCTGTCCAAGAACCCCTCATTCACCCCGTTCATGGCCACCCTGGCGGACGCCTTCCCAGATGCCCGCTTTATCGGCTGCCTGCGCAACCCCACCGCCGCGGTGCCGTCACAAATCAATTCCATCGTGATTGGTGGCAAGCTGTTTGATGGCCGCGACACCGCCGACTACTGGCGCGAGGGCTTCCTCGCCATGCTGGATTACTACTACCGCCACCTGCTGGAACAACTGGACGGCCTGCCGGAGGGGTGCGGCGCCCTGTCGGTGATGGAAAACCTGGCCGCCGCGCCCGGCGAGACTGTAAGCGAATTTTACCGGATCTTCGGCTGGACGCCGTCGCCGGCCTACCGCGCCTTTCTGGACGGCGAGGACCGCCGCGCCGCCGGCTACCGCAGCGGCCACCGCTATTCCCTGGAGAACCTGGGCGTCGACCCGGGCCGCCTGGAAGGCACCTTCGGCTGGGTCTACGACCGTTTCGGCTACCCCCGACCCGGTAGCTGAACCGTGCTAGGGTAGGGGTGTCATAAATACGACACACGCGGTGCGGATACTGACGACCATGAAAACAAAAGACCTGCGCGTACTGTTCGTCGTCGACGCCATGAAAGGCCGCAATGGGGTCGGCGCCTACTTCCAGGACCTGGTCGCCCACCTGGACGGGGTGGTGGACCGGGCGGAGCTGGTATCGCCCAGCCTGGAAGACCCCCACCCCTGCCAGGGGCTGTCCATGCCGATCCCTGGCGACCCCACCCAGCGTTTGTTCCTGCCGAAGATGCGCGAGCTCACCGCCCTGGTGTGGGAAATGAAGCCCCATGTAATCGTGATTCCGGGCCCGGGGATTTTCTCCCTGGGGGCGTTCTGGGTGGCGCGCAAACTGGGCATCCCGGTATGCGTGACCTTCCAGACCGATTACGACAGCCTGGTGCGGCTGTACTGGGGCCCGCGCCTGGCGCGCCTGGCCGGCGGCCTGCTCAACTGGGTCAACCGCACGCTGTTCCAGGGCAGCAGCGCGGTGGCCACCATCTGCGAAAGCCTGATCGCCGACGCCCGCGCCGCCGGCGCCCGCCATCCGCAGCTGGTGGGCACGCCTTTGGGGCCGGAATTCGTCGAGCGGCCGCCGCTGCCGCTGGCGGAGGAACTGGATTCGGTACTTTATGTGGGCCGGCTGGCGGCGGAGAAAAACATCGAGCGCTTCCTGGCGCTGGCCGCCCAGCGGCCGGACTGCCAGTTCACCGTAGCCGGCGACGGCCCGCTGCGCGAAAAGGTGGAAGAACAGGCCCGCCGCCTGCCCAATCTCACCTTCCTGGGCTGGTGCAGCCGCGCCCAGGTGGTGGAACAACTGGACGCGGCCCAGGTGCTGGTGCTGCCGTCGGTGGTGGAGGCGTTCGGCACCGTGGCCCTGGAAGCGATGGCCCGGCAACGGCTGGTGATCACCACGCCGGCCTGCGGCATCAACCAGTGGCCGGAGCTGGCCCGCGGGTTGGCCATCATGGAACAGGGCGAAAGCCTCGGCGATACCCTGGCGCGCCTGCAGGCGCAAAGCCCGGCGCAGCGTCGCGAGCGCGCCGAACAGGCCCGCCACGCCGCGCTCACCATGAACCAGCGCGCCATGGACACCTGGCTGCAGGTGCTCGGCCACTGCGCCCGCCAGGCGCCGCTGCTGCCCAAGCGCTGGCCGTCGCCGACCCTGGCCCTGTTGCGCCGCCTGAGCACCGCCCGCCCGGAGCTTTGAGATGGCGTTAAGCGGCTTGATCTCGATTCACGATGTGATGCCGGAGACCCGTGAACGGGTCACGGATATCCTTGAGCAGCTTGCCTGGCTGCCGCCGGCGGCGGTGACGCTGCTGGTGGTGCCCGGCAAGGACTGGCGGGCCGCCGATCTGGACTGGCTGCGCGACCTCAGCGAGCGCGGCTACCCGCTTGCCGGCCACGGCTGGCGGCACCGCTGCGACCCCCCGAAAAGCCTTCATCACCGTCTGCACAGCGCCTTTATTTCCCGGGACGCGGCGGAGCACCTGTCCCTGGACGAAGAACGCATTGTCGCGCTGATTCAGGATTGTCATCGTTGGTTTGTGGAGCACGGTCTGACACCCGGGCCGTTGTACGTGCCGCCAGCCTGGGCGCTGGGGGCGGTCAGCAAACACCGGCTGGCGGCGTTGCCGTTCCGCTACTACGAAACCCTGGGCGGCATCCACGACGCCCGGGAGCAACGCTTTCACCCCATGCCGCTGCTCGGTTTCGAAGCGGACACGGCGCTGCGCGCCTGGAGCCTCAACCTGTTCAACCGGGGCAACTATCTGGCGGCGCTGGCCAGCGGGCGCACCCTGCGCGTGTCCATCCACCCCCAGGACCTGCAACTGCGCCTGGGCGCGCAGGTGCTGCCCTGGGTGCGGCGCCTGGAACGTCCGCTCGAGGCCTACGCCTGAATCACGCCTTCACGGGGTCCGTGATCGGCTGCTTCAGACGCTCCAGGTTCTCTTCCAGGAAGGTGATGAAGGCCCGGGTTTTCGCCGGCAGCAGGTCGCGCCCCGCGTACACCATATAGAAATCCAGGTCCGGCGCCCGGTAGCGCGGCATTAACTGCACCAGCTCGCCGCGGTCCAGGTGCTCGGCGATGTCCCAGCGGCTTTTCAGCGCCACGCCGTAACCCTTCAATGCCCACTCGCGCAGCGTCTCGCTGTTGTCGGTGATCAGGTTCCCGGACACCTTGACGTGGTGCTGGCCGCCGTACTCGTCCTCCAGCCGCCACTGGTCCTTGAAGGAACCGTGGCAATCCAGAATCAGGCAGTCGTGCCGCTTCAGATCCTTGGGGTGGCGGGGCGCCTTGCGGCCTTTCAGGTAAGCGGGCGAGGCGCACACGCAGCAGGGGTTGCTCATCAGGCGCTTGGCCACCAGGGAGGTGTCCTCCGGGGCGCCGATGGAAATCGCCACGTCCACGTCGTCGAGCACCATGTCCACATAGCGGTCGCCCAACGAAAGTTGCACCGTCACGTCCGGGTACAGCTTGGAAAACTCCGACACCAGCGGCGCGATGCGGTTACGCCCCAGGCCGATGGTGGAGCTCACCTTCAGCACGCCCCGAGGGATGTCCCGGCAGGCGCTGACATAGGCAATGGCTTTATTGAGCTGGCTGAGCAGGGTGTCCACGCGCACATACAGCGCCTGGCCCTCGCTGGTGAGCCTGAGCCCCCGCGCGTTACGCACCAGCACCCGCACGCCAAGCTCCTGCTCGATGCGCGATATGTACTTGCTGATGGACGCTACGGAAAGACCCAGATCGTTGGACGCTTCGGAAAGACTGCCCGCCTTAACGACCGACACAAACACACTGAGATCAGCTATCCGTTTCATCGTCGAATCCTTTTTTTAAGGAACCGATACACAAAACGGTACAGCGGTTCCTTCCACCTTTTTGTTTTTCTTCAGGGTTTTGATCCCCTCCGGGCATTAGCCCGCCCCGGGGGCCCAGCACCCGTCCCGTTCAGGTGTTTTCTTACCGATCCTTGGACAGTTCTTAAAAAACTATAACACAAGACAACCGTTTTACGACGCTTTCGACACTGCTTAAGAGCGCGCCTTTTCGAGCACCGCAAAGCCGCGCGGTGCGGGCGTTTCAATGAAAAAAGAGCGGTCTTCGCCCAGGCTCTGTTACAAAAAAGTTTGGGTGAGGGCGGCAAAAAGACGAGGAAAAGCGGCCGGTGTTTCCTACGGTAACACCTGTAAACATAATGGCGTTTTGATGGCGCCTGTAAGCGCTTTACGGCGGCCATAAGCGGCGGACCTGGCGCACAAAAGAAAGTAAACACGGAGAGGCCATTCCGTTTATCGATTTGTTTACTTTTTCATAGAGTTGACACTTCTGATCCACTAAAAATGTTGAAAAAGGGTCCGTCACCATAAAAAGTGACCGGCTGGTCAGGCCTGTTAATAAAGGCTTTCCGCTAATTTTTCATTTTTTGAAAGACCTGTTTTCACGTTTTCTTGTGTCCGACGTCAGTCAGGCCCCTATAGCCTCAGCAGTTGCACCATCCCGTCGGTGCCTTACCCGTTCATGGACAGTTCGGGACATAAAACCAATAACGACTGTTTGCGGCGTACACCCGCGAACATTAGAGAACAACAAACAAATCGGAGGGAAAATCCGCATGCGACCGCTTCCTTATTTGAAGACCGGGCTGTGCGCCAGCGCCCTATTGCTGGCACCTGCTATCTCCCTGGCGAACATGGGCAACACCGCCACTACTTACGGCTTGCTGCCCACGGACATTGCGTCCGCGCAGGCGCTGTCCATGTTCAACACGCAAGTTTCCACCACCTACTACAACCCGGCCTACCTGGCGCACAGCACCAAAAGCGAGCTGACCGCCGGCTTGATGGACGCCGAGCACAACCTCAAGGCGGACAGCCAGCAGTTCGGCACCTACAC
>DGNT01000113.1 GCA_002389055.1 Alcanivorax sp. UBA4485 | reverse complement strand
GCCTTGTAGATGTCCTCGGCGCTGAGATGGCGTTCTTCGGAGGATTCCAGCTGCTGCAGAATTTTCATCCGCGGCAGGGTCACCTTCAGACCCGCTTTTCTAAGATCCTGATTATCCAATGTCTTTGCTCCGTATGCCGCCGTGGAGGATGTCCGGTTCTCTCGGGAACCTTGTCCCCTGTTGCCAAGTCTGTATTATCGCCCGAACATTATGCCAAGTCGAAACACCATGCCAAGGTTCATTGCACTATCGCTGTTATTGACCGTCCTGCTGGCCGGTTGCAGTTCCCTGCGCTTCCCCGGGGTTTATCGTATTGATATCCCCCAGGGTAACGTGGTTACCGGGGAGATGCTCGCCGATCTGCAACCGGGAATGACGCCGGAACAGGTGCGCTTCGTGCTCGGTCCGCCGACGCTGACCGACCCGTTCACGCCGGATACCTGGTTCTATTTGCTGCACTACCAGACCGGTAACGCGGAAACCGTGGAGCAGCAGATCGTGGTGTTCTTCGAAGGGGGCCAGTACAGCCACTATGACGGCGAGCCCGTGGCCAATGTGCGCGAGCGCACCTCCGGCCGCCGCGACCGGGAACTGGAACAGCGCGCCCGCGATCGCAAGGAAGACAACCTGGTGGACCCGGAACCGCTGAACGACCCGGAACCGGACCCCGGCACCCAGACCACCCCGGACGCCACCACGGTGCCGATTCCGCGCTCCTAACGCTTTTCCTGGTCGCCGTCCTTCCCGGCCCGCGCCGCGCGGGCCTTGCGGGCCGCCTTGGGATCAATCCTCAGCGGCCGGTAAATCTCCACCCTCTCGCCGTCCACCAGTACCCGCCGCGCCGGCGCCGGCTCGGCCTTGCCGAACACGCCCATGGCGGCCCGCTCCAGATCCAACCCCTCGAAGTACTCCGCGATACCCGACTCACGGGCCGCCTCCAGCATGGTGGTCCCGGCGGGCACATCCAGCGCGATCAGTCGCTGCTTCTCGGGCAGCGCGTAGACCACCTCCACATGCAGGCGATCCGCGGCCATCAGCGCGCCTCCTGATCAACGGGGGCGGTTTGCTCCACCGGGTCGCCGTCAGCGCCGGCCTCGGCGGCGGTGTCATCCGCCGCCAGCACCGACCACAGGGAATAGATGAACAGGGCCACCACCGCCGCCGGCGACACCACCCGCACCAGGGCCCGCCAAACCAGATAGAGCGGGAAGCTCTTCATCGCCAGTTCCTTGCGGGCGTGGGTTTCCTTCATCACCCAGCCGGCGAAAATGGCGATCAACAGCCCGCCCAGCGGCAGCATGACGCTGGTGGACAGGAACTCGATGTTGTCGAAGAAGGTGCCCACCAGGAATTCGTGCTCCTTCCAGACATTGAAGGACAGCACCGAGCCGACGCCCAGCAGCCAGGCCGCCAGGCCCACCACCAGCGCCGCCGGCGCGCGCTTCAGGCCCCGCTCCACCAGCCAGGCCACCATCGGCTCGCCCAGGGAAATCGAGGAGCTCCAGGCCGCGCACACCACCAGCACGAAGAACAGGGTGCCGAACAGCAGCCCGCCCGGCATTTGCCCGAACGCCAGCGGCAGGGTCACGAACATCATGCCCGGCCCCTGGCCCACTTCGAGACCGCCGGTGAACAACAACGGGAACATGGCCAGGCCGGCACCCAGCGCCACCAGGGTGTCCAGCACCGCGATGGTGACCACGGAGGAGACGATCGACACCGGACGCGAACGCCCGCTCTTGTCCTTGATCTCGCGGGGCATGTAGGCGCCGTAGGCCATGATCGCGCCCATACCCAGGCTAAGGGTGAAAAAGGCCTGGCCCAGCGCCACGATCACCGCCTCACCGGACAACTTGGAAAAATCGAACGCGAACAGAAAGCCCACGCCTTCGGCGAAGCCCGACGTGGTGGAGGCGTAACCGATCAGCACCACCAGCAGCGCGAACAGGATCGGCATCAGCACGCGCACGGCGCGCTCCAGGCCCTGCTTCACGCCCAGCGCCACCACGCCCATGGTGATCACCATGAACAGGGTGTGCGAACCCAACAGCAGCCAGGGGTTGGCCAGCATGTCCTCGTAATGGGCCTTGGACTGCACCGCCGTGATGCCCTGGAACACCCCCTGGGCCGCTTCCCAGACATAAATGAGCGCCCAGCTGGCCACCGCGGAATAGAAAGACAGGATCAAAAACCCCGACACCGCCCCCAAGTAACCGATGCCCGCCCAGCGGCGGGTCACCTTGCTCTGCTCCGCCAGTTTGGACATGGTGTGGATGGGGCTGAGACCGCCCCGACGGCCGAGCATCACCTCCGCCACCATGATCGGAATCCCCATCAAGGCGATACAGAGCAGATAGAGCACCACGAAGGCGCCGCCGCCGTACTCCCCGGTGATGTAGGGAAATCGCCAAATGTTACCCAGTCCCACGGCGGAGCCCGTGGCGGCGAGAATAAAGACCCACCGGCTGGTCCACATACCGTGGACCGGCTTGTATTCCTTCTTCATCGGCAACTTACCCCTCGACGCAATTGCGCCATTGTCTTGATTTTCGGCAAGCCGCTCAAGCCGGGGTGCGTAACCGCTTACCCACCGCCGGGCAGAAACAAGTGCCACGGCCCTCGCCAGGGCCGCGGCCACTCTCTATAATCGCCGCCCCATGGGCAAACCGAAAAAACAATCGTCTCCGAACGCCATTGCGCAAAACCGCAAAGCGCGCTTCGACTATCACCTGGAACAATTCTTCGAGGCCGGCCTGTCGTTGCAAGGCTGGGAGGTGAAGGCGCTGCGCGAGGGCAAGGGCAACCTGACCGAATCCTACGTGATGCTGAAGGAGGGCGAGGCGTTCCTGTTCGGCGCCCGGATAGAACCGCTGCCCACCGCCAGCACCCACTCGGTGCCGGACCCCCAACGCACGCGCAAACTGCTCCTGCATCGCAAGGAGCTGGCGCGGCTGTTCAGTGGCGTACAAAAAGACGGCTTCACCTGCGTCCCGGTGAATCTGCACTGGAAGCGCGGGCTGGTGAAGCTGGATATCGCCCTGGCGAAGGGCAAGCAGAAGTTCGATAAGCGCGCCACCGAGCGCGAGCGCGACTGGAAACGGCAGAAACAGCGCATCCTCCGCCAGCGCTGAACCGGCGGCGGAACGACAACAAGGCGCCCTAGAGCGCCTTGTTGGTTTTGCCGCGATGTCCGCCCAGCGATTTCACGTCATCACGCAAACGCCAGTAGAACTGCAGCCAGGCGCGCAGCACCGCGGGCAGGAAGTACACCGCGTACAGCACCAGCGGGATGCGCGCCTCGCCGCTCACCAGGGCGACCGCGTAAGCGCCGCCGGCGTACAACGCCAGCGTGAGCACCAGTTGCAGGGACCGGGCCAGCAGCGGATGCGCCGCCACCGGCGCCCAAAGCTTGTTGATCGTCTTCATCGTTTCCACTCCTCAATGAATGACTCATTGCGGTCGCATCCATTGCGACACAGCCCCGATGATGCACCCTGAATGTGACAAACCCATATCACCCGGTTTGATTGTCGGACAATACTTGTAAAGCCCTGTATATAGCGAAAAACAGCGCCCTCTTGTCTTCGACTTCCGCGTCCCCATCTCCTACAATAGCCGCAACAGGGGGCGACATGGATTCGACGCCGGTAAAGAAACCTGTGGTGCATGTCGAGTAGCGTCGCAATGCTCGTAAATACCTTGTGGCATATTAAAGTAATCGCAAACGACGATACTTACGCACTAGCAGCTTAAACCCTGCTTATCGCCAAACGACCCAGCCTGTGGGGAAGTGAGGCGAGCATCGCTACACAGGCTCGCAGCAAAGTCCGTCCCGGATGGCGCTGTTAAAACCTTTAGGGACTCGGTGACTGCGCCCTGTCTGTCGGGCCGCAGCCACTTAAATCAGTAGACACGACTAAGCATGTAGATCTACAGGCGGATTGCTGGCGGACGGGGGTTCGATCCCCCCCGCCTCCACCAACACCGAAAAACCCGGGCCCCGCCCGGGTTTTTTTGTTTCCGGACCCTGCGCGCGCTTCAAGCCATCAAAATAATTTAGTACCATTAAACCCTCCCCGTTCGCGCCGACGCCGTCTGCGTCCAGCCGCACCCGCGAGCGGCCTGCGGAGCTCTTAATGACGTCCTGGATCCACGCTTTGCTGCCTTTCTTGCAATGGCCCAGCCCCTCGGGCCCGGCACTGCGCAAGGACGCGATCGCGGGTATCACCGTGGGTCTGGTGCTGATTCCACAGGCCATCGCCTACGCCACCCTCGCCGGGATGCCGCCGATCACCGGGCTCTATGCCGCGCTGCTGCCCGGGATCATCGGCATTCTCTGGGGCTCGTCTTCATTGCTGGCGGTGGGCCCGGTGGCACTGACCAGCCTGCTCACCTACGCCGCCCTGGCGCCGATGGCGGAGCCGGAGAGCCCGCACTGGGTAACGCTGGCGATCTGGCTCTCCCTGTATGCCGGCGTTATCCAGTTCCTGCTCGGTGCGCTGCGCCTTGGCGTGATCGCCAACTTCGTCTCCAACGCGGTGATCACCGGCTTTCTGAACGCCGCCGCGCTGATCATCCTGGTGTCGCAGCTGCCCGCCCTGCTGGGCCTCTCCGGTGAAGGCCTGGTCCCGGCGCTCAGGCAACTGGCCGAACACGGCCTGCACCCCGACGCCGCCTGGTTATGGACTTTGCTGTTCGGGCCCGGCGCTTTGCTGCTGCTATGGCTGCAGAAACGCACCCTGCCGCGCTTTCCCGGCGTTCTGCTGGTGTGCGTGCTGGGCATTGCGCTCAGTGCCTGGCTGGGCTTTCAGGCGCTGGGCGGCGACGTCGTCGGGGCCGTCCCCTCGGGCCTGCCGGTTCTCCAGTGGCCCGACGCCCTGACCATGGAGCAGCATCGCTCGCTATTACCGGCGGCGGTGATCATCGCGCTGATCAGCTTTACCGAGGCCATGTCCAGCGCGCGCTCCCTGCCCTCACCGGACGGGCGGCTCTGGGACCAGAACCAGGAGTTAGTCGGCCAGGGGCTGGCCAAGGTGGCCAGCGGCCTGAGCGGCGCCTTTCCGGTAAGCGGTTCGTTTTCGCGCACCGCGCTGAATCGCTATGTGGGGGCCACTAGCGGTTGGTCGGCCCTGTTCGCGGCCCTCTGCACCCTGCTGTGCCTGCTCTTTTTCACCGGCTACCTGCAACACCTGCCCCGGTCGATCCTGGCGGCGATCATTATCGTGCCGGTGCTCGGGCTGCTCGACCCGATGGCCTTTGTCCGGCTGTGGCGGGCCTCGGTGGACGACGGCCTGGTGGGCATCGCCACCTTCCTGGTCACGTTGGCCTCGGTGCCGTATCTGCACTGGGGGGTACTGACCGGCTTTCTGCTGTCGATTCTGTTCTTCCTCTACCGCCGCTCGCACCCGCGCCTGATCGAACTGGGCCTGCACACCGCCGGCACCCTGCGCGACCGTGCCCTGCACGGCCTGCCGCCGGTGGCGCCGGGCGTGCTGGCACTGCGCATGGACGCCTCGTTGACCTACATCACCGCGCCGCTGCTGGACCGGTTTATCCGCCAGCGGCTGCGCGCCGAACCGGAGATCCGCGTGGTGCTGATCTGCGCCTCGGCGATGAACGCCATGGACGCCACCGGCGCCGACACCCTGTCCACCCTGCGGCGCGATCTGGATCAGCGCGGCGTGCGGCTGACGCTTTCCGGCGTTAAGAAACAGGTCCGCGACGTGCTCGATCACACCGGTCTGATGGCGAAGCTCGGGGAACACAACCTGTTCGTCAACAACCGGGAGGCGGTCGCCTCCCTGAGCGCCAACGGCGACCAGGGCCCAGGGGAAAATCACCGAAGCGGGGACTGAGTACCTGACAACGCCCGCCGTTTTGGCGAAGATAAGCCTCTTGCGGAGCAGGATGCCGATTCCCGTATGAAACGATTTTTTCTCATCGCGCTGACGCTGTTGATCGCCGTCGGTGTGATGTCTCAGTTGCGCTATCTGATCCCGGTGCTGGAATTGCGGGACCACAACCCGGACGACACCGCTTTCATGGAGCGCGCCCGGGAGCACGGCACGGTGCGCTACGAGTGGCAGGACTACGAGCGGATCGCTGACGATCTGAAGCGCGCCGTGCTGATTTCCGAGGACGCCCGCTTCATGGAGCACATCGGCTTCGACTGGCGCGGCATCCGCCATGCCATCGAGCGCAACGAAGAAGCGGGCCGCCCGGTGGCCGGCGGCTCCACGGTGACTCAGCAACTGGCCAAGAACCTGTTTCTGAGCAGCGAAAAATCCTACGCCCGCAAGATCCAGGAAGCGTTAATCGCGCTGATGCTGGAAGCCGCCCTTTCCAAAAAACGCATCCTGGAGCTGTATCTCAACACCGCGCAGTGGGGCAACCGCCTGTTCGGCGCCCAGGCCGCGGCCCGGCACTACTTTGGCGTCGACGCCCATGCCCTGAGTCCGGCCCAGGCCGCGCAATTGGCGGTGCTGCTGCCCCGCCCCAGCTACTACGACGTGCGCGGCACCACCGAGTACGTTGAACAGCGCACACTTTGGATTCAGAAGCAGCTGCCGCTGGTCAGGATTCCACCACCCTGACCGCGGCGCGGCGAACTTATCCGCCCCCGCGAGACTCTGAATCCCATCCGCCGCCTTGCGGTCGCAAGTACAATTCAACCGTTCGCTTTCCCGTATTCCGGAGACCGCCCTATGAGACCTGTTTGGTTCGCCCTGCCGCTGTTGTTCGCCCTCACGGCCTGCGACAACACGGACACGCCGTCGCCCGTGGAACCCGTTTCCACCCCGTCGCCACAGGACGCCACCGAGGCCCGCGACGGCCTGGCCGGCATCTGGCGGCCGCAGGGGGAAAACCCGTTACACGCGCTGGTACTGGAGAACGACGGTCAGTTGTATCTGGTCGGCGACCAGGGCCACCGGGGCGTGCGCTGGGAGAAACAGGACGATGGCAGCCTGGTGCTCAGCTACCTGAACACCCGCGACGACGACCCCCTGAACCAGGATCCGCTCACCGTCACCCTTGAGAACCCATCCCTGACACTGGCCGGGGAAGGCCCCTTCGCCGGTGAATACCGCCGCGACGCCTCCGGCGTGGGCACCCTGGAAGGCCAGGTGGCACTGCCCGACGGCGCCGATATACCGGACACCAGCGTGCTGGTGCTGACACTGCGGGACCAGACCGCCGCCGACACCACCCCGCTGGTACAACGGCTCACGCGCCTGGTCGCCGAAGACGGCGAGATGCCGTTCCGGCTTTACTATAACGGCGACAAGATCGATGACAGCCACCGCTATGTGTTGGACGCCCGGGTGATTCTGGACGGCGCCGTGCAGTTCACCACCACCGCGCCCCACCGGGTGCTGGGCGGCACCGGGGACAGCCCGACAACCCTGTCACTGCACGCCGCCACCGCCGAGCCGCCGTTCGCCGACACCTACTGGAAACTGATCCAGGTCGGCGGCGAGCAGACGCCGCCACCCCAGGACCAGAACCGCCAGGCGCATCTGGTGTTTCACAGCGAAGCGCAGCAAGTGAAAGGCAGCACCGGCTGCAACAGCCTCACCGCCGGCTACCAAAACGACGACGGCCGTCTTACCCTCGAACCACTGGCCACCACCAAACGGGCCTGCAGCGGGCCCGATCAGGCGCAGGCCTTCACCGACGCCCTGGCGCGCACGCAACGGTTTGAGATCCAGGGGCAGCGCCTGACGCTGTACGGCGAAGGCGAGCAAGCACTGGCGATCCTGCAAGCGGAGTATCTGTTCTGATGCGCGTTCACTATCTGTCCCATGTGCCGTTCGAAAAACTCGGCACCATGGAAACCTGGCTGGCACAACGGGGCGCCGCGCTGTCCGCCACCCGCTTTTATCGAGGCGACGCCCTGCCCGAGCCGGAGCAGTTGGATACGCTGATCGTCATGGGTGGGCCCATGGGCGCCGACGACGAGGCCCGCTACCCGTGGATGACGGCGGAAAAGCGCTTTATCGAACAATGCATCGAGGCGGACAAGAAAGTGCTGGGCGTATGCCTCGGCGCGCAGTTGATCGCCCGCGTGCTGGGTGCCCCGGTCACCGCCAACCCGGAGCCGGAAATCGGCTGGTTTCCGGTGCAAAGCACCGAGGCCGGGCGGCGTGACCCGGTCGGCGCCCTGTTCGATGACGGCGCGCCGGTGCTGCATTGGCACGGCGATACCTTCGCGATTCCCGACGGCGCCGTGCATCTGGCGCGCAGCTGGGGCTGCGACAACCAGGCCTTCCGTTTCGGTGACCGGGTGCTGGGGCTGCAGTTTCATTTGGAGCTGGGCGAGAAAGAGGCACGCGCGCTGTGCCGCGAATGCGCCGATGAACTAAAAGACGGGCCCTGGATTCAGGGCGAAGCGGAGATGCTCGCGGACCCGGCCCGCTTCAGCGCCGCGCAGCGGCGCCTGGGCCGGGTTCTCGAAACGTTTCTGGATATCTGAACCGGCGGCGGCTCAGGCCTGGGCCCGGGCCGGCGCCTCGGCGGTGGTTTCGGCGACCCGGCCGGCGGCGCACAGGATCGCCTGCAACGCCGCCGCCGTGGTGTCGGCGGCCAGCGCCACCGCGCTCTGCACCCGCTCACCGACACGCACCCGCACACAGGCCATGGCGTTGGCTTCGGTGTCATCGCCCAGGGACGATTCGTCGAAGGCCTCCACACGAATCTGCCAGCCGTGGCGACGGTTGAGCGCGTCCACCAGGGCGCCCACGGCCCCTTCACCCTGACCGTTGAGATCCACGGTGTCGCCTTTGTCGCCGACACTGATGCTCGCCTTGACGCCGGCATCGGTGCGATGCAGATCGTAGGAACGCAGCGTCCAACCCGCCGGGATATTCAGGTAGTCGCCGTTAAAGCGGCGGTGAATACGCTCGCCGGTGATCTCGCCGCCGTCTTCCTCGGCGTCCTGCTGCACCACCAGCGCCAGCTCCTGTTGCAACCAGCGCGGCAGCGTCAGGCCGAAATCCCGCTCGAGTACATGGGCCACGCCGCCCTTGCCGGACTGGGAATTAATCCGCACCACTTCCTCGTAGCGGCGGCCCAGATCGTGGGGATCGATGGGCAGGTACGCCACCCGCCAGGTGTCGCCCGGCTTGTACTGGGCCAGACACTTGCGAATCGCGTCCTGGTGGCTGCCGGAAAAGGCAGTGAACACCAGATCGCCGGCGTAGGGGTGACGCGGATGGGTCTGGATCTCGGTGATCTCCTCCACCAGCGCGATGATTTCTTTCATGCGCGAGAAGTCGATCTCCGGGTCGATGCCCTGGGCATAGAGGTTCATGCCCGCCGTCACCAGGTCCATGTTGCCGGTGCGCTCACCGTTGCCCAGCAGGGTGCCTTCCACCCGGTCGGCGCCGGCCATCACCGCCAGCTCCGCCGCCGCCACGCCGCAGCCACGGTCGTCGTGGGTATGGACGCTGATCAGCACATGCTCGCGATAGCGAATGCCGTCGTTGACGGTTTCCACCTGGTCGGCGAACACGTTCGGCGTGCTCACTTCCACGGTGGCCGGCAGGTTGATGATCACCCGCTGGCCCTGGTCCGGGCGCCACACATCGTTGACCGCGTCGATCACCTCAATGGCGAAATCGGTCTCGGTGGCACTGAAGGTTTCCGGCGAATACTGGAAGCTCCAGTCGGTGTCCGGCTGGGCGGCGGCGCAATCACGCACCCACTGGGCGGCCTGGGCGGCGATCTTCTTGCAGCCGTCTTTGTCCACATTGAACACCTGCTGACGGAACGTCGGCGAGGTGGCGTTGTAGATGTGGACAATGGCCTTCTTGGCCCCTTGAAGCGATTCGAAGGTGCGCTCGATCAGTTCCTGGCGCGCCTGGGTCAGCACCTGGATGCTGACGTCGTCCGGCACCAGGTCGTCCTCGATCAGCGCCCGGCAGAAATCGTAGTCAATCTGACTGGCGGACGGGAAACCCACCTCGATTTCCTTGTAGCCGAGCTCCACCAACAATTGAAAGAAACGCTTCTTCTGAGCCACGTTCATCGGCTTGATCAGCGCCTGGTTGCCGTCGCGCAGGTCCACCGCCGCCCATAGCGGGGCTTTCTCGATGCGGCGGGACGGCCAGCGGCGGTCCGGCTTATCGACGGCGGGGAAAGGCGCGTATTTGCGATGATCAAAACTCATGACGGACTCCTTGAATTCGGTATGCCTGGGCCGGTTCCGGGATCACCGGTGTGTTGGCCGCGCGGCTGGTCAAGCCGTGGCGTTGGGTTCGGTACCGACCCCCGCCCGGTAAGGCGGAGGCCCGTGACCGACTGCGGTCCGGCTTATGGCCTTCCTGCAGCGACAGGACACAGTCTAGGCGCCGGGCCCGGCAATGTGCTTGCTTTTTACCGGGATATTCGCCATTTTCAGCAATGAAAATCCTATAATTATCCGATTAAAGAGGGTTTATTGCGTGGCGAAGGAAAAACCGGCAAATCTCGACCGTACCGACGTGCGTATCCTGCGCGCCTTGCAGCAGGACGGCGGCCTCACCAACCAGCAACTGGCGGAACAAGTGGGCCTGTCGCCGTCACCCTGCTCGCGGCGCGTGCAGAAGCTGGAACAGGCGGGCGTGATCCTGCGCCGGGAAACCGTGCTCGACCCGCGCAAGCTGGGGCTCGACCTCACCGTGATGATCCAGATCAGCATGGACCGCCACACCCCGGAGCGCTTCGCCAACTTCGAAGCCACCGTGGGCGAGTACCCGGAAGTGCAGCAGTGCTATCTGGTCACCGGCCAGGAAGCGGACTACCTGCTCAAGGTGGTGGTGCCGGATATCGACCACTACCAGCAGTTCCTGCTCAACAAGATCACCCGCATCGAGGGCGTCAGCGGCGTTCATTCCAGCTTCGTGATGCGCCGGGTGATCGACACCTCCGCCCTGCCCCTGGATTACATCGATTAAGTCGCGACGCCCATCCTGTTACCCTGACGTCATGAAACAGCTGCTGATCGTCGCCCACGCTCCGTCGCCCAACACCCGCCGGCTGGTGGACGCCGCCCTGAAGGGGGCCGGCCACCCGGATATCGAGCAGGTGTCGGTGACCTGGAAGCCGCCGCTGGAGGCGGGGCCGGAGGACGTGCTGGCCTGCGACGCGATTCTGCTCGGCACCACCGAGAACCTGGGCTATATGAGCGGCGCGCTGAAGGACTTCTTCGACCGCACCTACTACGCGGTGATCGACGACAAACAGGGCCTGCCCTGCGCGCTCTACATCCGCGCCGGCCTGGACGGCACCGGCACCCGCCGGGCGGTGGAGTCGATCGTTACCGGTCTGCGCTGGAACTGGGTTCAGGACCCGCTGGTGTGCAAGGGCGAGTGGCAGGACGCCTTCGCCGACCAGGTGGAAGAGCTGGGTATGTACCTGGCCGCCGGCCTGGATTCCGGCATCTTCTAGGGGCCTGTGAACAGGCCCTGGTTTTACCCAGGCGCCGGGCGCGCCTGTCGCTTCGGCGACCGCCAGGTTCTGTCCTCGCCGCTACACTTCGCGGCCCCGAAAACGGCTCGCAGGATTGAACCATGTCCATGTTGCCGGCGCCCTCGGTGCCGTCTCTGAAATCCGCCCGCCGCTGGCTCGGCAACGCCGGCCAGCGTCTGTTCCGCAGTGAAGTTCTGGTACAGGCCGACGCCACGCCTTTTCAGGTGATCGGCGATGACGGCCTGGTCCAGCTGCGCTACTACCCGCCGCTGCGGGAAAGCCAGATCGAGCTGGACAACGGCGACGTGGTGCCGGTCGCCACCCGGACCCAGCGCACGCCGCTGGTGCTGGTGCCGCCGCTGGCGGTGAACATGCTGATCTACGATCTGTTCCCACGCCGCAGCCTGGTGCGCTACCTGCGCGCGCGGGGCTTTGAGCTGTATCTGGTGGACTGGGGGCGGCCCGGGCGGGCGGAGAACCATCACAGCCTGGCCACCTACTTCGCGGAAAAGCTGCCGGCGCTACTGGAACGGGTACGCGCGCACAGCAGCGAGCGCCGGCTGAGCCTGCACGGCTGGAGCTTCGGTGGCCTGTTCAGCCTGTGCTACGCGGGGCTCGGCCAGGACCCGGACCTCGCCAATCTGGTGCTGGTGGGCACGCCCACGGACTATCACCGCAACGGCGCCCTGGGCAAACAGTACCGGCGCCTGAGCCGCAACCTGAAGTGGTTGCGGCGGCGCACCGGGCTGCGCGCCCACGACTTTAACCCGGCCTGGCTGCGGTCACCGGGGTGGGCCAACAGCCTCGCCTTCAAACTGACCAACCCGGTGGCCAGCGTGCAGGGCTACTGGAATCTGGTGAAGAACCTGCACGACCGGGATTTTGTCAGCGCCCACGCCACCAACGGCGCCTTTCTGAACGACATGGTCGCTTACCCCGGCGGCGTGATTCAGGACATCATTCATTATCTGTGGGTGGACAACGTGGTCGCCCGGGGCCAGCTGCCGATGCCCGGCGGCGGCGGTCAGCTCAGCCGCGTGCAGGCCAGCATTCTCAATATCACCGGCGCCGGCGACCCCATCGTCACCCGGGATTGCAGCCACGCCATGGACACCCTGGTGGGCAGCCGGGACAAGACCTACGTCACCATCCCCGGCGGCCACATGGGCATCCTCGGCGGCGCCACCGCCCAGCAGGAAAGCTGGGCGATGATCGCCGACTGGCTGTGCCAGCGGGACTAACCGCGGGGGCGGCTAGAGAAAGCCGAGCAGGCCGGCGAGCAGATTGGTCACCGGCGAAAGCAGGTCAAGCAGCCCGCCCAGCGGGCTCAAGGCCCGGTCCAGCTGGGCGGTAATTTCCCGGGTGAGCGTGGCCAGCACCGACGAGATGGCGTTACCCGGCAGCGTGGCCTGGTCGACGTTCTCCAGCCACAGCACATCATTCACCACCTGCTCCAGCACCACCTGAATGGTGCCCACCAGTTGCTCACCGGTGGCGCTGGTATCGAGCAGTACCAGCTGTTCCAGGGTGTTGGCGAGGCCCAGCGAGACACTGGACAGCACCTTGGTGAGGCCGGACAGCACCGGCACGTCCGGGGTCTGCTCGTTGACGCCGTCGACAATGTTGTCCAGGTTGCGCGCCAGTTGCACCAGCGGGCCGGCCAGGAACGCCACATCCTGCAGCGTGCCGGAAGACTCACCCTCGAAATCCGCACCGTTACCGAGCCCGTCGCTGAGCGCCTGGAAGGCGCCGCCCAGCTGGTCAAACGGCGCCGGCAGGGTGCTGGTGTCGATGGCGTCCAACTGCTGGGCGGCGGCCAGCGCCCCCTGGAACGCCTGACTCATATCGGCGTCATCGCCACCGGAGATCGCCGCCGCGGCGCCGTCCAGGGCGCTGAACAGCGTGTCCAGCCCGGCCAGAATCTGCGCCGCCACTTCCTGCTGCGGCCCTTCCGGCAGGCCGGCCATGGCCTGGTTAAAACCGGAGATCAGCTGGTCACGGAACGCCTGCAACGGGCCACTGAAATCCGCGTCGAAACCGTCCGGCAGGGGCAGCGGGAACGCGTCGCCGCCGGTGAAGATATCGCTGGAGAAATCGTTGCCGGGGGCAATCCCCACCTCGGGTTGCTTGTCGTAGCAGCGCTGATAGGCCGGGGTGGCCTGGCCAGCGTCGAGCACGCCCAGCCCTTCGACACCCGGCTCCACCACATAGGCTTCCAGGCACAGCCGCGCCGGCGTGCCGGCCTGGCTGTCCGCTTCCACCGCTTCCATCCAGAAGAACCCGTAGACGTCACCCATTTGGAAAGGCGCCTGGTTGCGCTCCGGGTCGTCCAGGCTGCGCATCTTGCTGGCGGCGCCGCTGACCACGAACTCGGTGCGGCCGCATTCAGGCACCGCGTCGAGCACCTGCAAATCATGGTCGTGGCCGGCGAAGAAGAAATCCGCCTTGTCGCACACCGCCTCTTCCATGAACGCCCGCCAGCGATCGCCAGCCAGCACCGGCAGTATTTCGCTGGGCACGCCGTCGTAGTTGCCGGCGTTGCCGTGGCTGCCGTTGGACAGATAGGGATGGTGGGCCAGGCCGATTTTGAATTCCGCCTGGGAGCCGCCGATGGCGCTTACCGCCCAGTTCAACTGGTTGATGCCGTAGGTGTGGTAGGCGTAGTCCAGATCCGCGTCGGCGAAGCCGCCGGCGATCGGGTTGGAATCCAACGCGAACAACGACACCAGCGGCGCACCGCTCTCGGTTTCACCAGCGTCCTGCTGGAAATAGCGATCCGGCATGATCCAGCGGTCGGACAGGCGGCCGTCGAAATAGGTGTAGTCCACCTGGAACTCACCGCGCGCGTTGCCGGCGCCGTCGCCGCCTACATAGGCGGTGTTGTCGTGGTTACCCAGCACCAGATAGAACGGCAGATCCACCGGCTCGAACGGCAGCTCGAATTTCTCCTCGAACTGCGGGTCGTCGACGCTGGTGACACCGGATTCGTAAATATTGTCCCCCAGCCCGACGACAAAATCACAGCCGGGCCGCTCGGGGTCATTTTCCGCCCCCAGTTTCACCGCACAGATGTCCGCCATGGCCTGGCCGACCGCGTAGGCGCCGTCCGAGCCGCTGCCGGAATCGCCGATGGTCAGAAAGCGCACCCGCTCCAGCACCGTCGGTTCTGGTTCCGGCTCCGGGTCCACCGGGGTTTCCGGTTCTTCGGGTTCATTGGGCTGCGGTGTGGTACCACCGTCGCTGCCACTGTCACCACCGCAGGCGGCCAGGGTCAGACCCAGAGCGGCGGCCAGCGCCAGTCGTTGGATTGTCCAGTTCATGCCATCTCCTCCGTGGCTGCGCTCGCCGGTGCCGGCGGGTGGAACAGCGCGGTGCGCAGGGTGCGCGGCCGCGACGGGCTCAGCCCGCCTTCGCGCAGGCGGCTGTCACCGCTGTACACCGCCACTAATTTGGTTTTGCTTTCGTCGATCTGCCCGCGCAGGTCGAAGGACTCGATGTCGCGGGCGTAATAGAACTCCGCCTGGGCGCGCTGGCGGTTCACGTCCATCAGGATGAAACCGCGGGACTTGGCTTCCACATAGCGGATGTGCGGGTTGACCACCGGAATGGCGACGCCGGCCAGTTCCGCGGCGCCTTCCGGGAAGCCCGGGCTGGTCACCGCCGGGGTAACGAATTCGGTGGCCAGGGGCGCATCGAACAGGTCCCCCAGCAGGGTGCCCGGGTTGCGATAGATCTCACTGGCCCAGGAGGTGTGAATATCGCCGGTGAGAATCACCACGTTGTCGATGTTGTTGTCGTCCAGGTGGTTGAGAATCTTCAAACGATCCGCGGCGTAACCGTCCCACTGATCCATGTTGATCGCCGACAGATTGCCGCGCAGTTGCGGCGCATGCTCATTGAGCGAGGGGATCTCGGCGATGTTGAGCTGGGCGAACATCACCTGCTGACCGATGAAGCGCCAGCGGGCGGTGGACGCGCTCAGGCCATCCAGCAGCCACTGCATCTGGGTGTCGCTGATCAGACGCCGCTCCGGGTCGTTACGGGCCGGATCAAACGGCACCGACAGGGGCTCGTCGCGGCCCTCGAGACGGGTATCCAGCATGCTCAGATCGATCAGATCACCGAACTGGAAGCGCCGGTAAATGGTGGCGACATCCCCCGGGTTCTGCTCGCGGATCGGCATCCATTCGAAATACACCCGGCGGGCGATGTTCTTGCGCGTCTCCCAGTCGCCTTCGGTGAGCGGCTGATGGTTCTCGGCGCCGTCCTGGTAGCTGTCGTTGGTGCTTTCGTGGTCGTCCCAGATCACGATCATCGGGTACTGCCGGTGCACCGCCTGCAGGTCCTGGTCGCCTTTGTACTGGGCGTGGCGCTGGCGGTAGTCCTCCAGCGTCACCATTTCGTGGGGCGGCTGCGGGTCCCGGTCGGGCACGTCGCCGTATTCGCCGATGCCGTATTCATACAGGTAATCGCCCAGGTGCAGCACGAAATCCAGATCGCCGTGATCGGCCAGGGTCTTGTAGACGGAAAAATAACCGTGGGAAATATTGGCGCAGGACACCACCGCGAAACGGGCCCGGTCCACATATCGGTCCGCCGCCGGCAGCGTGCGGGTGCGGCCAATGGGAGAGCGCTGGTCCGCCACGCTGAACTGGTAGTAATACCAGCGCCCGGCTTCCAGGCCGGTAGCGTCCTGTTTGACGCAGAAATCGTGCTGCGCGTCGGCGCGGGTCTCGAAGCGCGC
The DNA here is from genome assembly GCA_002389055.1 of Alcanivorax sp. UBA4485. GTDB lineage: Bacteria > Pseudomonadota > Gammaproteobacteria > Pseudomonadales > Alcanivoracaceae > Alloalcanivorax. The sequence goes on along the minus strand of DGNT01000113.1, from coordinate 2,429 downwards.
CACCGGGTCCAGCAGCGCCGCGTCCCGGGCTACCGTGACGGTCACCGGTATCGGCGCCGTCGTGTCCTCACGGGGGGTAACGCGGGTCCACAGCATCACCCGGTCGGCGAGCGGATCGCCGGAGGCCACCCCGTGGGCGAAATCCACCCGAGGGACCGTCGGCTCCGAAGGGCCCGGGGTCTCCGGCTCGTTGGGCTGATTCGGCGCATCCGTGGACGGCGGCGGAGAATCAGAAGAACTCCCCCCACCACAACCGGCCACCCAGGTAGCGGCGCTACCCACGGCCATGGCCTGCACCAGACGACGACGCTTGCGATCCATACCCCGATCTCCCCTAATAAAGAATGCAGGCAAAGCGTAAGCAGGAAGTTGCATTTGGACAGTTGCACGACCGTGCCAAACTGTTGCGCTCTGTAAAACCGTGTAAACGCCCAGCGAAGATTGACAAAGGCATGACAGGCACAGGACGGTTCCGTGAAATCGAATGCGCACGGGGCTTGAATTACCGGTGCCGGAGACGCAATGCTGGGGACAGGCCGTATTGTTCAAACGGCACTTTCAAGCCAATCAGGAGGAGAGCATGCGCATTACTGTGGAAGGCGTGAACGAAGGCCAACCGGTTCCCGGCCCGTTCGCATTCGCGGTACCCGAGCCCAAAGAACACATGAGCCTGAGCGATAACCGCAACCCCAAGGTGGTCTGGGACGGTGTACCGGAAGGCACCCGGAGTTTCGCCCTGCTGGTGGTGGACCCGGACGCACCCACCGATGCCTCCGACGTGAACCAGGACGGCAAAACCGTGCCCGCGGACCTGCCCCGGGCGGATTTCTATCACTGGGTCCTGGTGGATATTCCCGCCGACATACGGCAGATCGATGAAGGCGAGGACGCCGACGGCGTGGTTCCGCGCGGCAAGGACATCGGGCAAACCGCGAAAGGCCTTCGCGGCGCCAATGACTACACCGACTTCCTGGCCGGCGACCCGGACATGAAAGGCGTCTACGGCGGCTACGACGGCCCCTGCCCGCCCTGGAACGACGAACGGCTGCACCACTACACCTTCACCGTCTACGCGCTGGACGTGACGACCCTGGGCCTGAGCGGCGAAATACGCGGTCCCCAGGTGGTGGAAGCCATGCAGGGCCACATCCTCGACCAGGCCAGCGTCACCGGCACCTACACTCTGAACCCCAACGTCTGACGACGACAGCGCCCGGCAACGCCGGGCGCTAAATCACCGTGAACGCCCCCGGCAGATGCTGCCGCAGGGTGATCAGGTTTTCTTCCCGCACGTCCATCTCGCCGAAACAATTGGCCACCGTGCCCGTATAGCGCAGGCCGTCCGCCTGAATCGCCTCGGCGGTGAGCAGCGCGTGGCTGATGCAGCCCAGTTTCATGCCCACCACCTGGATCACCGGCAGATTCAATTCCACCGCCAGCGCGGACAGCATTTCCCGATCATTGAGCGGCACCCGCCAGCCGCCGGCGCCCTCCACCAGCACCAGATCCGCCGGGTGACTGCTCAGGGCGCCGCGCACATAGCCGGCCAGCTGCGACAGGCTGATACGACGACCCTCCTGCCGGGCGGCGATGTGCGGCGCGATGGCCGCCTTCAGCGCCACCGGGTTGACCAGCTCATAGGGCAGCGACAGCGACGACGACGCCATCAGATTCAGGGCGTCCTCGTTGCGCAAGCCGTCGGCGGTGTCCTCGCAGCCGGCGGCGATCGGCTTGAGCCCGTAGCAGCTCAACCCGGCCTCCCGGGCGCGTTCCAGCAGCCGGCAGCTGACCCAGGTTTTGCCCACCTCGGTGTCGGTACCGGTGATAAAGAACACGCCTTTGAGAACCGGCAGCGGGGGGCGTTCGGGGGAAGGGGTATCAGCCATGGGATTCCTTGATTGCCTCGACGAACAGTACGTCCCAGGTGAGCGGCAGTCCGGCCGGCTGGCGGCGCGCCTCATAGGCGTCGCACAGGGCCCGCCAGGCCGCCTTGCCGGTAAGGCCGGTGGCGCCGCCCTGCACATGATCGACCCCAGTGGCCTTGAAGGCCCGCACCAGGGTTCTCACGTCCGGGTAGTGCTCGGTGAACGCCATCCGCCGCCATTGCTGGGGGAACAGACCGGCGCCCTCCAGCGCCTGGCGCCAGTCGGCTTCCGCCGGCAGGCGATTCAGGCGCGGGCGGCGGGCGCCGTCGGCGGCGGCCCAGCTGTCGCGCAGCTCGTGCAGCGAGCCGGCCAGCGGCACCGCCAGCAACAGGTGGCCGCTGGGCACCAGCACGCGAGCCACTTCGGTCATGGCCCGTTCCGGCAGGCACCATTGCAACGCGAAGCTGGAGTACACCAGCCCTTGGCCGGCGTCGGCCAACGGCAGCCGTTCGGCGTCCGCGCACAGCGGTTGGAAGCGGTCACCGGTGCGCCCACGCGCCCGGG
>DGNT01000112.1 GCA_002389055.1 Alcanivorax sp. UBA4485 | reverse complement strand
CCCGCCGCGCGGCGCTGCCCGGCGTGCGCCTGTGCACGCTGTGCCAGGGCGAGCGCGACGAAGCCCGTTCCGAGGGCTACAACCGGCGCGGCAGTAAAGACAGCCAGCTGCGTTGAAAGAAAGTACGCCGAGTTAACGGCCGAGGAATTCGGACAACAACCGCAGCGACGACACGCTGTCGCACACCAGCTTGATGCACACCAGCAGCGGCACCGCGATCAGGATGCCGACCACGCCCCACATCCAGCCCCACAGCAGGATCGACAGGAACACCGCCACCGGGCTCAGCGCCAGGCGGTGACCGGCCACCGTCGGGGTGATGAACTGGCCCTCCAGCACGTTCAGGACCATCACCAGAAACGGCGGCAGCAATACCTGGGTGAGGCCGTCGAAATTCAGGCTGCTGACAAACAGCAGGATCACGCCGCTGACGATCGGCCCGATATAGGGGGCGAAATTCAGCATGCCCACCATTACCCCGAAGAGGATCGGGTTGGGCATGTCCAGCAGATAGAGAATCAACGCGGCGCCGGCGCCCAGGCAGGTGTTGATGATGGTGATGGTGCCCAGATACAGCGACACGCTGGTCTGGATCTGGCGCACGGTTTCCACCGCCGCCCGCTTGTGTTCGAACTGGGGCACCACGCGCACCAGCTTGCGCAAAAAGGTGTCGCCGGACGCCAGCATAAAATAGAGAAGGATCACGCTCAGCGTGATGCCGTACAGCGCCGACCAGGTGCCGGAGAGAATCCATTTCACCGGGCTCCAGCCGGGGGCCTCGGCTTTCTGCTGGTTGTCGTCCCCGGGGGTGATGTCCTCGATCTGCGCGTTGGCCAGCTTGAGCTGCTGCATGGGTTCGCTGAACTGGTGGAATTCCTGTTCCAGCTGGCGCAGATCGCGGGGCGCCTTTTGCAGCCATTCCATAGCCGGTTCCGACAGCCCGTACAGGGCGCCGAAGCCCAGCCCGAGCACGCCCATCACCACCACCGCCGCGCTCACCGGCGGCGGAATTTTCAGCACCCGCAGGGCGCGCACCACCGGGGTGAAGATCAGGCTGGTCAGAAACGCCACCATCAACGGCATGAACAGGGTGGCGGCGGCGTACAGGGTGTACATCACCAGCAGCAGGAAAATGCCGGTGAGCATGGCGGAGCGTACATTCACCGACTCGAAGTTGGCCTTGGGCTTGTCGTCCGGGTCCACTTGGGGAGAGCTGTTTGGCGGCATCTGGGTGTCCATGGTTGGCCGGGCCGCGCGATGCCGGCGGCACCACGCGGTATCGGTGGGGTGGTTATTCGTCCCAGAGCGTCGCCAGGGTGTAGGGGCTGCCGTCCTGGGCCCAGAAGGCACCGTCCACATAACGGCGGTGTCGGTCCAGGTCAGCGATCTCGTTGAGGTCGTCGTCGCTGAGCTTCAGGTCGGCGGCGGCCAGGTTCTGTCCCAGGCGTTCCGGGTTCACGGATTTGGGAATCACCGCGGTATCGCGGTGCAGCGCCCAGCTGATCAGCACCTGGGCCGGGCTGGCGTCGTGCCGCTCGGCGATGGTTTTGATCACCGGGTCTTCCAACAGGACCGGCTCGTCCTCGGCCTTGAAGTTGTCCGGGCGGTCGGACGAACCCAGCGGCGAATAGGCGGTGACCTGAATGTCGTTGTCATGGCAAAAGCGCACCAACGGTGCTTGCTGCAAATACGGGTGCAGCTCCACCTGGTTCATCGCCGGCCGGTGGCGGGCGGTTTCCAGCAGCGCGGTGAGCTTGCGCACGCTGAAGTTGGACACGCCGATCTGGCGGGTCAGATTGTCGTCCACCAGTTGCTCCATGGCGCGCCAGGTGTCGGCCACCGGCATGTCCTCGGGGGCCAGAATGTCGGCGCCGGATTTCGGGAAGCTGATGCCCGGGGTCAGTGCCACCGGCCAGTGCATCAGATAGAGATCCAGGTAGTCGAGCTGCAGGTCGTCGAGGGTTTTTTCCAGGGCCGGCTGCACGTCTTCGGGGGCGTGGGCGCTGTTCCACAATTTCGAGGTGATCCACAGATCTTCGCGGCTGACGGTGCCGGCGGCGAAGGATTCCGCCAGGGCCTGACCCACCTCCGCCTCGTTGCCGTAAATGCGGGCGCAGTCAATATGCCGGTAACCCTGGTTCAGGGCTTCCTTGACCGCGCTGTACACGTCGCCGGGGGCGGACTTCCAGGTGCCCAGGCCGAGTATCGGCATGGCGTCGCCGTTTTCGAATGTGAGGGTCTTCATGGGTCACTCCTTCCTTGTTGGGCTCCGCTTACCCTAAACAGTGGGCCGGGCCGGGGGCTAGCGGGATACTGTTAAATTCTTGCCCGTTCGTTAAGCTGGGGCCCACTCACCTTCAGGAGACGGTCGCCATGATTTCGGACCAGATGCCCTATCAGAAGCACTTCCAGGACGTCGACGGCAAGCGCATCGCCTATGTGGACCAGGGCGAGGGCGACCCGATCGTGCTGTTGCACGGTAACCCCACCTCCTCGTACCTGTGGCGCAACGTGATTCCGGAGTTGGTGGGCAGCGGCCGGGTGATCGCCCCGGACCTGATCGGCCAGGGCGATTCCGAGAAACTGCCGGTCAGCGACGGCCCCGGCCGCTACGGTTTTTTGACCGCCTACCACTATCTGGACGGGTTGCTGGCGGCGCTGGGCCTGGACCGCGACGTCACCCTGGTGGTGCACGACTGGGGCAGCGGCCTGGGCTTTCATTGGGCCAGCCAGCACCCGGACGCGGTCAAGGCGATTGCCTATATGGAAGCCATTGTCATGCCGATGACCTGGGACGACTGGCCCGAAGCCGCCCGGGGTATTTTTCAGGGGTTCCGATCCGAAAAAGGGGAGGACCTGATTCTCAAGCGCAATATGTTCGTGGAAGCGGTGCTGCCCGGTTCCGTGCTTCGTGGCCTCACCGATGTGGAGATGGCCCACTACCGCCGCCCCTTCGAACTCGAAGAAGACCGACAGCCGACGCTCAACTGGCCGCGTGAGATTCCCATGGAAGGCGAGCCCCCGGAGATGATCCGGCTGGTGGAAAACTACGGTCGCTGGCTGGCGGCCAGCCCGATCCCCAAGCTGTTCGTGAACGCCGAGCCGGGCTCGATTCTGATCGGGCGCCAGCGGGAATTCTGTCGAAGCTGGCCGAACCAGACCGAAGTCACCGTCACGGGCAGCCACTTTCTTCAGGAAGATTCCCCGGTGGAGATCGGCCAGGCGGTGGCCCGCTGGCTGGCGGGGCCGTGACGCCGGTCACTGACAAGTCGTAGCGCGCAGGGGAGATTCAGGCCTAGCATTGATAACCATAACAACCGGGAGGCCTTCCCATGCTTAACCGCGCCGCTCAACCTTTGGTCCGTCTGGTCGACCGCTACCTTCCCGACCCCTATATCTTCGTGCTTATCCTGACCCTGGTGGCGTTCGTCGCCGCCATGGCGGTTGAAGGCCAATCGCCGGTGGCGGTGATGGTCATGTGGGGCGACGGCTTCTGGGGCCTGCTGACGTTCTCCATGCAGATGCTGCTGGTGCTGATCACCGGCTTCATGCTGGCCAGCACGCCCCTGGTAAAAGGGATCCTCAACCGGCTTGCCTCGATTGCCCGCACGCCGGGGCAGGCGATCCTGCTGGTGACCTATGTGGCGTTGATCGCCAGCTGGATCAATTGGGGGTTCGGCCTGGTGGTGGGCGCTTTGTTTGCCAAGGCGCTGGCGCGCCAGATCAAAGTGCACTATCCATTGTTGATCGCCAGCGCCTATTCCGGGTTCGTGGTCTGGCACGGCGGGCTGGCCGGCTCGATTCCGTTGACCATCGCCACGCCCGGCCATTTCACCGAACAGACCATCGGCATTATCGGCACCGGTGACACCATCTTCGCGTTCTTCAACATCGCCATCGTGCTGGCGTTGTTCGTGGTGGTACCGGTGGTCAACCGGCTGATGCTGCCGGAAGAAAAAGACAGCTTCTTCGTGGACGAGGCCCGCATCCGCGATCCCGAGGTGCCGGAGATCACCATCACCCGCCCGGCGGAGCATCTGGAAAACAGCCGGGTGCTGGCCTGGCTGATCGGCTTCAGCGGTATCGCCTACGCGTTCTACTATTTTGTTCAGGAAGGCGGCGGCCTGAACCTGAATATCGTCAACTTCATGTTCCTGTTCCTGGCCATCGTGTTGCACCAGACGCCGCGCCGGCTGTTAATCAGCCTGAATGAGGCGGTCAAAGGCGGCGCCGGCATTGTTATCCAGTTTCCGTTTTACGCCGGCATCATGGCGGTGATGACCGATTCCGGGCTGGCGCAGACCATCTCCAGCGGCTTTGTCTCCATCGCCAGCGCCGAGACGCTGCCGTTCTGGAGCTTTATCAGCGCCGGCGTGGTCAACATCTTCGTGCCCTCCGGCGGTGGCCAGTGGGCGGTGCAGGCCCCGGTCATGCTGCCCGCCGCCCAGGAGCTGGGCGCCAATATTCCCCGGGTGGCGATGGCCGTGGCCTGGGGCGACGCCTGGACCAACCTGCTGCAGCCGTTCTGGGCGTTGCCGGTGCTGGCGATCGCCGGCCTCAAGGCCAAGGACATCATGGGCTACTGCCTGATGCTGTTGATCATTACCGGCGTGATCATCAGTCTCGGGCTGACCTTTCTTTAGCGCCGCGCCAGGTCGCACTCGATCACGCCGTACCAGCCCAGCCCCCGGTAGGTTTCGTAACCGGGGGTCAGGGCGAAGGCCACCAGGCGGTCGCCGTCCACGTAGTAGCCTCGCTCCAGGGTGGTGCCGTCCGATGCGCGGGTGTGCAGCGGGTAGTGGTCGCCCAGCTCTCCCTTGCCGGTGGCGTCGGCGATAATGCGATGCTGGGCGTCCAGCAGCATGACACGGCTGGCGCTGCGTTCTTCCTCACTGAGCCCCACGCCGCAGACCACGTCGTTGGCCTGCGGCGTCCAGTCGAAAAAGATCCCCAGCACGCCGATGGCGGCGCCGTCCTCCCGGCCCTGGTCGCGGATCGCGGTGGCGTAGGTGGCCACCGCCGCGTCGTCCAGCGCCGGGTTGCGGGCGATATCGGTGACTGCGAACTCGTCACCGCTACCGGTTCGCATGGCCTGCTGAAACCAGGCGCTGCGCGACACGTCCAGGCCCACGGCGCCCGGGTAGCGATCCGGCCGGCCGTTGGCGATCACCCGGCCCCGGTGGTCGGTGACCCACAGATCCAGATACACCACATAGGAGCGCAGGATGGTCGCCAGCCGTTCGCTGGCGTGTTCCAGGCCACGGGCGTTGTCCGGGTCGGCGGCGGCGCTGACCAGGGCACTGTCCGTCGCCCACCAGCGCACGTCGCAGGAGCGCTCGAACAGGTTGCGGTCGATGATCTCGATGGCGTTCAAGGACAGATCGGTGAAGCGCTGGCCGCGGAAGTCGATCAGCATCCGGCCGCCGGCTTCCTCGATCTCGCTGGTATGCGCCTCCACCGCGTCGCGGAAATCCGAGGCGATATGGTTGATCTGCTCGGAGACATGGCCGATTTCCTCGGCGACCACGCCGAAGGCGGCGCCGGCGGTGCCGGCCCGGCCGGCTTCGATGCGCGCGTTGAGCGCCAGGATCTTGGTGGTGGTCATGATCGATTCGATGGCGCCGACCTTGTCGCGGGTCATTTGGGAGATGTCGTAGGCCAGCTTCAGAATGGTGTTGTCTTGCATGTCCTGCTCCTCTTGATGCATTGACACAGAGCGCCCGGGGGCTGAGCGAAGGTTGCAAGAAGCAGGCCTAACTTGTTGACGTATAAGGAAAAAGAAAGAGGTTAAGGGGGGGCGTTATCGATTTTTATCGGCACCACTTGAGAAATCTTGAGGGCCGCCGCATTTAAACGGGTAAGGCAAGACGCAAAAGGAGTGGTGTCATGATGGAATTGATTGAGCTTCAGGAAGACCACATCGTCGGGCTCCGCATCGACGGCAAGGTCGATAACGAGACGTTCGACCGGGTGCTGGCGGAGATTGAGGACCGCCTGACCCGGCACGAGAAGATTCGTATTTATGTCGAGTTGGTGTCCCTGGGCGGCATCGGGCTGGAAGCCCTGTTCAAGGACATGAAGTTCGGCCTCGGCAACTGGCGGCGCTTTGAGCGCGAGGCGGTGGTTTCGGACCGGTCCTGGGTGCACAAAATTGCGTCGGTGACCGACCGGTTGATGCCCTCCGTGGAGGTCAAGGCGTTCCCCCTGGAGGAAAAGAGCGCGGCGTTGGCCTGGGTCCGGGAATGACCGGCCCTGGCCTGCCGCGCGGAGCAAAATAGTTTTGACAGGGGCCGGAAGGCGTGTATCCTTGGACACAGCTTGAAAGTATGCACGTATTTATGAATCCCTGTTCGATGCCCTACCAGTTAGCGTTCGTCCTGACCTTCATAAGTAACCGTAAGACTTCCAGCACAACCGGCCCCTAATCGGGCTTCCATTACTTTCTGAATGATCAGGAGACTATTATGTCCACTACCACCGGTACCGTTAAGTGGTTCAACGAAGCTAAAGGTTTTGGTTTTATCGAGCAGGAAAACGGCCCTGACGTGTTCGCACACTTCAGCGCTATCCAGGGCTCAGGCTTCAAAACCCTGGCCGAAGGCCAGCGCGTTGAGTTCACTGTAACTCAGGGCCAGAAAGGTCCTCAGGCAGAGAACATCGTCGCTGTATAAAGCGATGTGAAAATCGCCCGCGCTAACCGCGCCGGGCAAGAAAAGCGGGGCCTTCGGGCCCCGCTTTTTTTATGTCCGTTTGATCCTGCCCGCCTCCCCGGCGGCAAGCCCGTCGGCCGGATTGTCGACGCGGTCACTTCCCCCTCGCCACCACCGGGTATAGGCTCTATCCAGAACGTTATTGGACGGCTATTTCGCTATGCGGAATAGCAATCAAAACAACAACGGATAACGGGAGAGCACAACCATGACTATTTTCCAGCGAGGCGCACTCTGCCTGGTGGCTCTGATGACCGCCGGCCTGACCCAGGCGGCGGATAACGTGAAGCTGCCCGGCACGATCGCCATGACCGCCTACGGTACCGGCTCCGCCGGTTACACCCAGATGGTGTCGGTGGGCAATCTTCTGCAAAACGAATACGACGTGTCGGTGCGTATCCTGCCCGGCGAAAACGATGTGTCGCGGATGACACCGCTGCGCACCGGGCGCGTGCCGCTGTGCGCCTGTGGCATCGCCAGCTATTACGGTTCCGAAGGCGTGCTGATGTTCGCCGACCGCCAGTGGGGCCCGCAGCCGATCCGGGTGATCGCCACTTCCATCGCCAGCTTCGGGCTCGGCGTGGCCGTGGCCGGCGATATCGATGTGGAGACACCGGCGGATCTGAAAGGCAAGAAGGTCTCTTATATTCGTGGTGACGATGCCCTCAACCTGGGCACCGAGGCGTTTCTGGCGTTCGGCGGGCTCACTTGGGACGACGTGGAGCGGGTTGAGTTTCCCGGTTACGGGCGCGCGTTCGACGGCGTGATTGCCGGCCAGAGCGACACCGGCTTCACCATGTCGGTAGCGCCGCCGGCCCAGCAACTGGCCGCCAGCCCGCGTGGCATCGTGTGGCCGCGCCTGGACCCCGACAACAAGGAAGGCTGGAAACGCCTGCAGGCCGTGGCGCCGTATTTCCAGCCACACCAGGTCACCGCCGCCGCCGGTGATTACGGCAAGGAAAACCCCTGGGTGGGCGCCAGCTATCCCTATCCGATTCTGGTCGCCAACGCGGATCAGAAAACCGGTCTGGCGGGTGGCCTGATCAAGGTGCTGATTGAGGATTACGATAAGTACAAGGATGCGGCGCCGGGCAACACCGGTTACGCGCTGGAAAAGCAGAACATGCAGTGGGTGATCCCGTTCCACGATGAAGTGGTGGCCTACTACAAGGAAATCGGCCACTGGACCGATGAGATGCAGGCCCACCAGGACCGTCTGGTGAAACGCCAGCAAGTGCTGCAAAGCGCATGGAAAGACTACAGCGGTGACGCGCCCGACGACGACGAAGCGTTCCGCGAAGGTTGGATGGAGGCCCGCGCCCAGGCGCTGGAAGCCGAGGGCATGAACCCGGTGTTCCGCTAAGCCCGTTCAGCTTCAAGGAGTGATCAGCCGTGGATTCTCGTCATTCGGGTGAGCCAACGGCGAAGCAGGTGTCGGGCGTGCGCGACTTGCAGGGCCTCTGGCCCTGGTTGCCGCGCCTGGCGACCCTGGTTCTCACCGTTCTGACCCTCGATTACGTTCTTAACCTGGGCTATTTAAGCCTGGTCACCGCGGTGGAGAGCCAGTTTCTCTACACCGTGGTGGCGCTGATGGTGCCGTTGGTGTTCATCATGTGGCCGGCGTTTCCCGGTGGCGATCGCCAACGGGTGCGCTGGTACGACGTGCTGCTGTTCCTGTTGGCGGTGGCGACCTGCGGCTACTTTGTTTATAACGCCGAGCGCATTCTCGACAACGGCTGGGAATACGCAGCCCCGCAAACCGCCACGGTGATGAGTTTCGTGCTGTGGGGGCTGACGGTGGAGGCGGTGCGCCGCGCCGGCGGCTGGCCGCTGGCGTTGATCGTCGGCGTGGCCGGTTGCTACCCAATGGTCGCCGACATCATGCCGGGGCCGATCCAGGGCTTTCCCTCGTCGCCGAGCCAAACCGCGATCTACCATGCCATGAGCCGCGAGAGTGTGTTCGGCATCCCGCTGCAGGCGTTCGCCAATCTGGTGATCGGCTTTCTGCTGTTCGGCGTGGCGTTGCAGAAAACCGGCGGCGGCAAATTCTTTATCAATCTGGCGTTCGCCTTGCTCGGTCATGTGCGTGGCGGGCCCGCCAAGGTGTCGATCTTTTCCAGCGGCCTGATGGGCTCCATGAGCGGCAGCGTGATCACCAATGTGCTGACCACCGGGGTGCTCACTATTCCCGCCATGCGCCGGGTTGGCATTGGCCGTTCCTACGCCGCCGGCGTGGAGGCGTGCGCGTCCACCGGCGGGGTACTGATGCCACCGGTGATGGGCGCCACCGCCTTTGTCATGGCCAGCTTTCTGAATACGCCCTACAGCACCATTGCCCTGGCGGCGGTGGTGCCGTCGTTGTTGTTCTATCTCGGTCTGTTCGTACAGATCGACGCCTATGCGGCCAAACACGAACTCAAAGGGTTGCCCGAAGAGGAGCTGCCTTCGCTGAAGCAAACGCTCAAGGAAGGCTGGTACTTTATTTTCGTGTTCGTATTGCTGATCTGGATGCTGTTTTATCTGCGCCGTGAAGCGATCGCGCCGTTCTACGCCACCGCGTTGCTGCTGGTGATCAATCAGATTCTGCCGTACCAGCGTTGGGGCTGGCGCGACGTCACTGATTTCTTCTCCAGCGCCGGCAAGTTGTTCGCGGAATTGATTACCATTCTGGCGGGTGTGGGTTTGCTGGTCGGAGCGCTGTCGGTCACCGGGCTCTCGGGCACCATCGCCAATGATCTGATCTATATCGCCGGTGGCAATCCGTTGGTGTTGTTGCTGATGGGGGCGGTGACCAGTTTTATTCTCGGCATTGGTATGACCGTGACCGCCGCCTATATTTTTCTGGCGGTGGCGCTGGCGCCGGCGTTGATTCAGGGCGGCGGCATGAATCCCTTGGCGGTGCATTTGTTCATTCTTTACTGGGGCATGCTCAGTTACATCACGCCGCCGGTGGCGCTGGGCGCGTTCGCGGCGGCCACCGTGGCCGGTTCCAAGCCTATGGAAACCGGCCTCAATGCCATGCGTCTGGGCAGTGTCATCTACTTCGTGCCGTTCCTGTTCGTGCTGAACCCGGCTTTGATTCTACAAGGGGAATGGCAGGAAATTGCTCTGGTGTTGGCGCAGGCACTGGTGGGCGTGGTGTTGATCGCCAGCGCCATCCAAGGCTATCTGGTGGGGGTCGGCAGTTTATCCACTCAGCGCCTTTTGCAATGGCCGATCCGGTCGATGTTGATCGTCGGCGGCCTGGCATTCGCCGTGCCTGGCGGTGGCGCCATGCCAATAGGGCACGGTGCCATGTTCGTGCTCAGCATCGCGCTGACCGTGCCGGCTCTGGGCCTGGCGTGGTGGATCAATCGCGGGGTCTTGTCGTCGCGCCGGGAACCTGTATAAGGAAAGAAGGTTTTCTCGGACGGGGGCGCCATGATCGGTGACCGTGAAGTGATACTGTTCCAGGATCCACGCATGCTGGATCACCGGCCGGACCCGGACGCGGCCTTCCTGCCCGGCCGGCTGGACCGGCGGGTGCGGGAAATCCTCTCCGGGCTGGGCGCCAAGTGGACCTACCCGGAGCACCCCGGTCGACTCACCGCCGTGCTCGATCTGCTCGAACGGGAGCCGGTGTCCGGAGTGCGCCTGGAGGCCGGCCGCGCGGCCACGCGGGCGGAACTGGCGAGGGTGCATACCACCTCGTACCTGGACGGCATCTACGCCATGCGCGGCGAAAACGCCTGGCTGGATATGGACACCACGGCGGTATCGCCGGGCAGCGTGGAGGCCGCGGAGGTGGCCGCCGGCACCGCCATGGCGGCGGTGGAAGCGGTGGTCGCCGGGCGCGCCGGCGGTGCGTTCGCCCTGGTGCGCCCGCCGGGCCACCATGCGGAATCGGTGCGTGCCCGGGGCTTTTGTCTGTTCAACAACGTGGCGGTGGCGGCGGCTCACGCCCAGGCGGCGCTCGGCTGCCGGCGGGTGTTGATCGTGGATTGGGACGCCCACCACGGCAACGGCACCCAGGAAATTTTCTGGGCCGACCCGGATGTGCTGTTTTTCGATACCCACCGCGCGGCGCCGTTTTATCCCGGCTCCGGCTCGTTGTCCGAAGTGGGTGGCGGCCTGGGCGAGGGCTACACGGTGAACGTGCCGCTGCCCGGCGGCACCGGTGACATGGCCATGTTAAAAGCGTTCCGGGATATCCTGGTGCCGGCGGCGGAGGCTTTCCAGCCGGACCTGGTGCTGGTATCCGCCGGCTTCGACGCGCACCGTTTTGATCTGGCCATGAACGTCAGCTACGAGGGGTTCGCTTCGATGACCGCCATCGTGCGGGCGATCGCCAACCGCCATTGTGAAGGCCGGCTGGCGATGGTCCTGGAGGGCGGATACCACACCGAATCCCTGGCCCGTGGCGTGCACGCCACCCTGGAAGTGATGACCGGCGCCGACCCGGAGGACCCCTGGGCGCCCGGCATCAACGAAGTGGAAGAGGCCGCCGAATTCCACCGCGACGCCTTTCGGGATGACTAGACTCTAGCGCTCCAGCGCCCAGCTTCCACGTGCCAGCGCTTCGACCTCGGCGACGTCCTCCGCCGGCACGCCGGCGGGGTCGATGTGCTCGAGCGGGTCGTAGTGGAAGATGTACAGGCGCGACACGAACTCCGCCACCGGCAGGGACGATTCGCCGAAACGTTCGCCGCGCCCTTCGGTGGAGACTTTGACGCCGTTGCCCAGGTCCTGCCCGGAATCGTTGTTGGGGTTGTAGAAATACACCCGCATCACTTCGTCCTGATCCAGGGTGACCCGTTGGATGGTGATCGCGTGCCAGCCGACAAAGCGGGCGGCGCTGTCGGTCACCGCCAGGCCCACCGGCTGCGGGTAGATCAGCGGCTGGTTGCCGTTGTGCAGCGGGTGGTAGCAGGCGTAGAAGTAACGCACGAACTCTTCATAGTCACTGAGGTTGCCGGTGGGCAGGTCCACCGCCAGTTTGAACCCGCGGCCGACCCACCAGCCGTGGAACTCCGGGTTGATCCAGCGGTGCGGGTCGTCGCCCCGGTCCGCGCACAGCGCGCCCATGGCGTGGTAGATGCGGTCCAGATGGGGCACCAGCACCGCCGACACCGCGTCCACGTCCAGCGGCGCGATGGCCGGGGTGGTCAGCGCCAGTTCCTTGGAGGACAGGCGCTGGCCCTCGAAATGCATCACCAGGTCGTCGTCGCGGGTGGCCCAGACGATCATCTGCAGCAGGTAGTCCGGGTCGTTGTAGGCCCACATGGAAATCGCCCGCGCCGACTGGCAGGTGGGGTTATTGCCCTGACCCACGCCCAGCGGCAGGCCCAGGACGCCGAGCACGCCGGCAATCAACTGCACCTTGGCGGGCCGGAGATCGCCCAGCGCCTGAACGATGGCGGCGTCGGCGTTGGCGCTCAGGGTCTGGCCCAGTTGCCGCCACAGCGCCGGCGCCACCGGCGGCGCGAACAGCACGCCCCGTTCCAGCATCAGCGCCAGGCCGTAGGCCGCCTGGGCGGTTTCCGGGAACACCGAGCCTTTAATCAGCGCGTAGACCAGATCCTGGTAGCAGAGCAGCGCGTCGCGGCCGGTGGCGCTCAGCCCCAGCGCGGCGCTCACCAGATCGGTGGACTGGGACACGGCGAAGCGCAGGAATACCGGCTGGTAGGCCGACACCAGGCCGGTGTCGTGCATGGCCCGGGCGAAGCCGTTGGCTTCCTGTTGCAGGGCCTGGCTGTCCATGCTCGCCAGACGCTCGGCGTACACCTCCAGGCCCGGGTCCTCCACGGACGCCTGGGTGGGTCCGAACAGCGCGCTCACCAGCCGGTCCGCGCCGCGGCTGTTGGACACCGTGATTGACGGGTTATACAGGCAGGCGGCGATCTGCGTGATCATCGCCTTGAGGTGATCCACCCGTACCGGCCGCTGGGCCAGAATCCGCCAGATCTCCTCGATCAGCCGATCGATGATGTTGTCGTAACCGATCCGCGACACCAGCAGTTGCAGCACGCCGCGCACCGCCACCGCCATGCGGCCCTGGCGCACGCGGATCGCCTCACCGCCGGTTTCAAACAGCAAGTCCAGGTTCAGCGCCAGCACCTGTGCCAGATAATGGTGCGCCTGTTCGGCGGACAGCCCTTCGTGGGGCAGCTCGCCCTGGGCCACCGCCAGCAGGCGCAGCTCGCTGAGGCATTCCAGGGTGATGTCATCGGTGGCGCCCAGGCGCAGGGTCTGAACGGTAATGTCCGCCTGCAGAATCTCCGGGTTGGCCCAGTCGGTGCCGGAAAAAAGGCCCGAGTGCTCGATCGCCGTGGCGCGCTGATAAAGTCGCTCGGCGCCCTCGGGTTGACACAGCAGGCGGCCGGCCATCTGCATGACCTTGCCGACATGCAGGGCCTTGGCGAAACGGCTGGCCTGGGTCACCTGTTCCAGGGCCTGGTCGAAACGTGCCGCCAGGTCCGGTGTGGCGTCGTCGTGCTGCGTATCGCTGGTACTCATGATATCCCCGGGTCGGGCTCGTTTGCCGCCGGTAGGGCGGCCCGCGTGACACTATACCCCAAGATGAACCGGGAACCCTTGACGCGGCAAGCTCTGCGTTCTGATACCCTGCAAGGAGGGTCAACGACCCGGTGTGCAAGGACGCCACGCCGAACCCCGCGGTGGCATGCCGCGACCCCTCTCTACGGTCGGCCCGA
>DGNT01000054.1 GCA_002389055.1 Alcanivorax sp. UBA4485 | reverse complement strand
GGGGTCATGGCGTCGATGGATTTGAAACCGGTCTGTACCGGCTCGTTCACCTCTTTACGCCAGATCACGCCGGGCGCCACTTTCTCGACGGCGTCGGTTTCGGCGGCGTCCACCGGACCTTTGCCGTCCACCGGGTTACCCAGGGCGTCGACCACGCGGCCGAGCAGTTCCGGGCCCACCGGCACTTCCAGAATGCGGCCGGTGCAGCGGACCTTCTGGCCCTCCGCCAGACCCAGGTAATCACCCAGCACCACGGCGCCCACGGAGTCCTGCTCCAGGTTGAGGGCCATGCCGAAGATGCCGCCCTCAAACTCGATCATCTCGCCGAACATCACGTCGGCCAGACCATGAATGCGCACGATGCCGTCAAATACGGATACCACCGTACCTTCGTTCCGTGCCTCGGTGGAGGTATCAAGTTTCGCGATGCGCGACTTGATAATCTCGCTGATTTCGGACGGGTTGAGTTGCTGCATCTCTAATCCCTCAAACTCAAGAGTTCAGTTGCTCTGCCAGGCGGTTAAGCCGGCCGCGCACACTGCCATCAATTACGGTATCGCCGGCTCTCACCAGCACGCCACCAATGAGTGACTCGTCAACGGAGGTGGACACCTGCACATCCTGGCCCAGGCGCTTCTTCAGCGCGGCCACCAGGCTGTCGGTCTCGGCATCTTCCAGTTCGAACGGCGCGATCAGTTCCACATCAATGATGCGCTGATCTTCCGCCAACAGTTCGTGGAACAACATGAAAATGGTCGGCAACAGGGCCAGACGCTTGTTGTCCGCGAGCTGGGCGATGAAATTGCGAGCGCTCTCATTGAGCTCATCGCCACAAACGTCGGCTATCGCCTTCGCCTGTGTCTCGCTGTCCAGCTCCGGCTGGTCCAGGTAAGCACGCATGGTGGCATCCTGCGCCACTGCCGCCGCCAGGCCCAGCATCTGCTCCCACTCCGCCAGACCGCTCTGTTCCTTCGCGAACAGGAACGCGGCCTTGGCGTAAGGGCGTGCGATGGTGGTCAATTCAGCCATGGGGTGCCATCCGTATCACTCAGAGTTGAGCCGCCAAGTCGTCCAGCAGCTGCTTGTGTGCGTCGCGGTTTACTTCGCGGCCCAGCACTTGCTCGGCGCCACTCAATGCCAGAGCGGACACCTCTTTGCGCAGCTCTTCACGGGCGCGATTGATCTCCTGATCGATCTCGGAGTGTGCCTTTTCGATCAGACGCTCACCTTCGATGCGTGCCTGGTCTTTGGCTTCCTCGACGATCTGATTCGCCCGTTTGTTGGCCTGCTCGATGATTTCGGACGCCTTTTCTTTGGCTTCCTTAAGATTCGAGGAGGCTTTTTCCTGCGCCAGCACCAGATCACGTTCTGCACGATCCGCGGCGCTCAGGCCCTCGGCAATCTTCTGTTTCCGTTCTTCCAGTGCCTTGGAAATAGGCGGCCAGACGAACTTCATGCAGAAGGCGACGAACAGGAAGAACCAGATGGCCTGGCCAATTAGTGTCGCATTAATATTCATGCCAACACCTCAATCCGCGTTGCATAGATTTCCCAAAATCGGGGCTTGTTTCGAAAAGCGCGATTTACTGGAAAATCAGCAGGAACGCGATAGCGATACCGATAATCGGCACGGCGTCCAGCAGACCGGCGATGATGAACATGCGGGTTTGCAGCATCGGGCCCAGTTCCGGCTGACGTGCCACGGATTCCAGGAAACGACCGCCCATCAGGCCGAAACCAATACCGGCGCCGATGCCCGCCATGCCAGCAACCAGTGCCGCCGCGAGAAGGTTCACATCTTCCATTTTACACTCCCGTTAAGTGCTTAAGTTGAGTTAAGAAACCGCTAAATCAGTGCTCTTCCACCGCCATGCTCAGATAAACGATGGTCAGCACCATGAAGATAAAGGCTTGCAAAGTGATCACCAGAATGTGGAACACGGCCCACGGCCAGGCGGCGACCGCCTGCCAGGTGCCCATCATGGCAGCCACCAGAATGAATACGAATTCGCCGGCGTACATGTTGCCGAACAACCGCAGACCCAGGGACACCGGCTTCGCCAGCAGGGCGATGACTTCCAGTACCAGGTTGATGGGCAGCAGCAGCACTTTGCCGAAGATGTTGTTGGCCTCGAACGGCTTGAAGCTCAGCTCGCCGAGGAAACCGCCCACGCCCTTCACCTTGATGCTGTAGAAAATCACCAGCAGGAACACGGAGATGGACATCGACAGAGTAATGTTGGGGTCGGTGGTCGGCACGATGCGGAAATACGCTTCGTGGGAGGTCCAGCCGAAGAAGGAGGTCATGATCCACTGGAAGGTGAGCGGCACCCAGTCCACGGGAATCAGATCCATCAGGTTCATCAGGAACACCCAGCAGAAGATCACCAGGGAAAGCGGGGCGATCAGCTTGCTCTTGCCGTGGAACGAATCACGGACCTGGGTATCAATGAACTCAATGATGATTTCGACGAAATTCATGAAACCGGTGGGGATACCGGCGCTGGCCTTGCGCGCGCCCAGCCAGAACAACAGGCACATGATGATGCCGAGACCGCCGGACCAGGCCAGGGAGTCCACGTGAAAGGCCATGAAGCCCATGTCGGACGCTTCCTGCGCGTTGCAGGCGAAGGTCCAGGTGGCGTCGTTCAGAGTTTGTTCATGACCGTGACAGGTACGCTCGTAACCCGCGGGCAATTGGCCATAGGTGAGATTTCCCAGATGGTGCTTGATGTACTCGCTGGCGGAGCTCGCTGCCATATCGATACCTACAGTCAGTCCAGTCTAATCGTCTTGCCCGTACCGCTCTGTCTCGAGCCTGCGTTCCAAGCGTGCCACCTGAACCCAGCCGGCGATCTGCGCAAGCAGAAAACCGGGAAACAGAACCGCTACATGTGCTAGCTCGCGCATCACGGCGACCTTCGCGAAGGTCAGCCCGAAAAGCGCCAACATGATGACTACTTTGCCGGCTTCCGCTCTCATGGCGGCGCCGGCCATGCGCTCAGGCGCACGATTACCCGGGTGCAGCCAAACTTGAAAGCCGCCCCAGGCGTAAGCGATCAGGCTGATAGTGCCGCCCCAGAGCGCCGTCAGGCCCAAGCTGGTGCCGGCGATCACGGTGACCAGAGCGGCGAAAAGGATCACGCTGCTGATCTGGGCGCGCATCAACCCCCAGAACAGTGTTCTGCGGGCTCGCTCATCGAAATTGGCCACCGTGCTCCCGTGTTTAGCTGCTGACGTCGCCGAAGCGTTGTCAGGAGAAGGTCGCGGGTACCCCCTGATCTTTGGCGCGGGAAGTATATGGGGAAGGCATAGAGGTATCAACCGGCGCAGGGCAATTGTCGGCCTGAAAAGGCCGGAATCAGCTCAAAAAACGAGCGCCTGGACGCAACTATACAGAATCGCGCCTAGTGTTTGCGGTTGTCACTTCTATATGTACGCCGGCGACACTCTTAAGTCAAGCAACCTGACATTAGTCAGGAATATAATCCGCCGGTCACTTTATGTGCGCCAGAATGCCGTCCAGTTCGTCCAGGTTGTTGTAGCTGATCACCAGCTTGCCCTTGCCGGCGTTACCCTGCT
Organism: Alcanivorax sp. UBA4485; assembly: GCA_002389055.1. Classification (GTDB taxonomy): domain Bacteria; phylum Pseudomonadota; class Gammaproteobacteria; order Pseudomonadales; family Alcanivoracaceae; genus Alloalcanivorax. Next base: position 1,977 of record DGNT01000054.1, on the reverse strand, counting down.
GAATCTGCACCGGCGCGCCCAGGCGGTCGGACAAATCGTTGATCAGATGCCGCACATTGGGGTCTTCCTTGGCCGGGGCCGGTTTGGCGGGCTTTTCCTTCTCGAATTCGCGCACCAGGGTTTCGGTCTGGCGCACCGACAACCCCTTGGCGACCACGGTGCGCGCGGCCTCCACCTGTTTGGCGCCGGTCAGCGACAACAGGGCCCGGGCGTGGCCCATTTCCAGATCGCCGTGCTCAAGCAGTTTTTTGACGTCCGCTTCCAGGCTCATCAACCGCAGCAGGTTGGTGACCATGGCGCGGGATTTGCCCACCGCGTCGGCGACCTGCTGGTGGGTGAGGCCGAATTCTTCCTTGAGCCGGGACAGCGCCAGCGCCTCTTCCATCGGGTTGAGGTTTTCGCGCTGAATGTTTTCGATCAGCGACATGGCGATGGCGGCTTCGTCCGGCACTTCCCGGATCACCGCGGGAATCGAATCCAGCTCGGCCATCTGCGCGGCCCGCCAGCGGCGCTCGCCGGCGATGATTTCGTAGCGATTATCGCCCAGCGGGCGCACCACGATGGGCTGCATCACGCCCTGGGCACGGATTGATTCGGCCAGCTCTTCCAGGGCGTCGGCGGACATGTCCTTGCGCGGCTGGTAACGGCCGCGCTGCATCAGCTCCACCGGCAGGTGGCGCAAGTCGCCGTCGCGGGGCGGGCGCTGGGCCTGCTGTTCGGACGCTTCGCCGTCACCCTCGACGCTGACTTCCTCGGGCTGGCGCTGGTACGCCTCGTTGCTGCTGAGCAGGGCGTCGAGCCCCTTGCTGAGACCGCGTTTACGCTTTGCCGCCATAGTCGGTGCCTCTACCTCATGCCTGGGATTGCGGAGTTTGCGGAGAGGCCTTGGCGTTTTGCATGGCCTGTTCGCGCCGCAGGATTTCGCCCGCCAGCGCCAGGTAGCTGACCGCGCCCCGGGACTTGGGGTCGTAGGTGATCACCGGCGCGCCGTGGCTGGGCGCTTCCGCCAGCCGTACGTTGCGCGGAATAATGGTGCGGTAGACCTTGTCACCGAAGTGGCTGATCAGCTGGTTGGAAACGTCGTTGGACAAGCTGTTGCGCGGGTCGTACATGGTGCGCAGCAGGCCGCCGATGTGCAGCTTGGGATTGAGCACCGTGCGGATCTTCTCGATGGTGTTCATCAGCGAGGTCAGCCCTTCCAGCGCGTAGTACTCGCACTGGATCGGCACGATCACCGAGTCCGCCGCGGTGAGCGCGTTGACGGTGAGCATGTTCAGCGACGGCGGGCAGTCGACAATGATGTAGTCGTAATTGGCGCGGATGCGGGCCAGCGCGTTGCGCAGGCGGAACTCCCGCATCTTCATGTCCAGCAACTGCACTTCGGCGGCGGTCAGGTCGCCGTTGGCGGCGATCAGGTCGAAGCCGGAATCCTTGGGGGTGTCGACCACCGCGTCTTCCACGTTCACTTCGCCCATCAGCACGTCGTGGATGGTGTATTCCGGCTCGTACTTATCCACACCGGCGCCGCTGGTGGCGTTACCCTGTGGATCAATGTCCACCAGCAACACCTTCTTGCGCGTCGCCGCCAGGGAAGCGGCCAGATTGACGCTGCTGGTGGTCTTGCCCACTCCACCTTTCTGGTTGGCAATGGCAAAAACGGTGGTCACTGCGGTCTCCTTATTCCGGCACGTGCGGTCCGGCCCGGCTGGCGATCACCAGCACGCGGGCCTCCGCCAGTCCGGGGACCGACAGAGGCGCCACCCGGGCCCGCCAGCCGTCAGGCAGGCCGGCCAGTTCCTGGTCGGCGGCCGCCGCTTTCATGGCGAGAACGCGGCTGCCGTCGGTGATCAGGGGGGCCAGGGCCTGCAGCATGTCCGGCAGGGCGGCGAACGCCCGGCTGATGATCTGCGATGGAGCATTACGGTACTGTTCCACGCGGGTGTTCACAACCTCCACGTTGGAAAGCCCCAATTCCCG
>DGNT01000071.1:25815-27177 GCA_002389055.1 Alcanivorax sp. UBA4485 | reverse complement strand
TGGGCGATCGGCAGCAACGGCCGCTACACGGTGGGCGTGTGGGCCGGCAACGGCAACGGCGAACCGGCGCCGCACCTGGGCGGCGCGGACACCGCCGCGCCGCTGATGCTGGACGTGTTCAGCCTGCTCGGCACCGAGCCCTGGCCGGCGGCGCCGCTCAACGATCTGAAAACCGTGCGCGCCTGCGTCGACGACGGCTATCTGGCCGGCGGCCGCTGCCGGGCGGAAGACGTGCTGGCGCCCCTGCACAGTCACTTCCAGACCGTCACCCCGCACCACCGCCGGGTGCACCTGGACGCCAACGGCCAGCGCGTGCACAGCGGCTGCGAGTCGGTGGCCAACATGCGCGCGCGGGACTGGTTCGTGCTGCCGCCGGCGCAGGCCTGGTTCTATCGCCAGCGCCACCCGGACTACCGGCCCCTGCCGGCCTGGCGGGCGGACTGCGCCGCCGGCGCCCGGGCCCTGGACACCACGCCGCCCATGGCGGTGATCTACCCGCACGCCGGCGCCGGCCTGTTCATTCCCCGCGAACTGGGCGGCGAGCGCGGCCGGGCGGTATTCCGGGTGGTCCACGAGCGGCCCGGCGCCAGCCTGTTCTGGCACCTGGACGACCAGTACCTGGGCCGCACCGACCACTTCCATGAGTGGGCCCTGCGCGCGTCGCCGGGCTGGCACACCCTCACCCTGGTGGACGACCAGGGCTTCCGCTTGCAACGCCGTTTCAAAGTGCTGGGCGATCACTGACCCGCCGTCTTCACCCGCCATTCGCCACGGCTCTCCGACACTGAGCGCGCAGCCAAGGAGACGCCATGCGCACCGTAATCGTGATTCTCGCCGCCGCCGCGCTGGTGGCCGCCTGTCAATTGAGCCCCGACCGTCCGCCGGTGGAGACCGTGGATGATCTGGACCTGGACCGTTTCATGGGGGACTGGTACGTGATCGCCAACATCCCCACGCCGCCGGAAAAAGGCGCCCACAACGCGGTGGAAAGCTATGAACGGCTTGGCGACGACAAGATCGGCGTCACCTTCGCTTTCAACGAAGACAGCTTTGACGGCGAGCGTAAGACCATGACGCCCACCGGCTTTGTCAGCGACCAAAGCAACGCGATCTGGGGCATGCGCTTTATCTGGCCGTTCCGCGCCGATTTCCGGGTGCTGTACGTGGACGACGCCTACCGCACCACCATTATCGGGCGCCAGAAACGCGACTATCTGTGGATCATGGCCCGTCAGCCGGAATTGTCCGAGGACACCCTGCAGCGGCTGATTCAAATCGCCGCCGACCGGGGCTACGACACCCGCCGCATCCAGCGTGTCCCGCAGCGCTGGTGATAACCGGCTACAAGCCGCAAGCTTCAAG
>DGNT01000071.1:0-25798 GCA_002389055.1 Alcanivorax sp. UBA4485 | reverse complement strand
CTTGAAGCTTGCGGCTTGTAGCTTGAAGCTTGTTTCAAAATCCCCATCCTCCTAGGGTGAGAGCCCATCGGAGTGAAGGAGACCCTGATGAAAATCCTGATTGCCGGGGCCAACGGCAAGATTGGCCGCCATCTGGTACGCGGCCTGGCGAACAGTGAGCATATCTGCCGGGCGATGGTCCGCGACCCCGCCCAGGAGTGGGAGCTGCGCCAGCTGGGCGCCGACGAAGTGGTGGTGGCGGACCTGGAGGGTGACTGCCGGGCGGCGCTGATCACCTGCGACGCGGTGGTGTTCACCGCCGGTTCCGGCCCCCACACCGGCCCGGAAAAAACCGTGGACGTGGACCAGAACGGCGCCATCAATCTGATCGACCAGGCCCAGGACATGGGCGTGGAGCGGTTCGTGATCGTCAGCTCCATGCGCGCCGACGAGCCGGACAGCGGCCCGGAAAAAATGCGCCACTACTTCATCGCCAAGCAGAACGCCGACAACCACCTGCGCGCCAGCAAGCTGGCCTACACCATCGTGCGGCCCGGCAAGCTCACCGAGGACGACGGCACCGGCCAGGTGCGCCTCGCCGAACGCTTCGAGGACTTCGGCGAGATCCCCCGCCAGGACGTGGCGGCGGTGCTGCAGGCGGTGCTCGAAAACCCGGCCACCGCCGGCCGCGAGTTCGACCTGCTGTCCGGCGACCAGCCCGTCGCCGACGCCGTCACCGCCTTCGCCCGCTGAGGGATTTGTGGGAGCGGGCCCTGCCCGCTGCTACAGCCGCCACCGCGTCAGCGGCGGCGCTGGATCGGCATGCGGCGGCGGATGCGTTGCTCGGTGGTCAGGTCCGAGAAGTCGTCGGCCTCGAACAGATCGGCGCCCACCGGCGTGTCGTCGTTGCGATGGAACAGCTCGATCAGCATGGCGCGCCGGTCGGCGCGCAGCTCCCACATCAGCACCCCCATCATCAGAAACAGCACCACCGCGAACGGCAGCGCCGCCACCAGGCTGGCGGACTGCAGCCCGCGCAGGCCGCTGGCCACGATCAGGGTGATGCAGATCGCGGAGATCAGCACGCCCCAGGTCAGGCGTTTGTAGAGCGGTGGGTTGAGCGAGCCGTGGTCGGTCATCTGCGACACGATGTAGGAGGCGGAGTCCGCCGAGGTGACCAGGAACACGAACAGAATCACCATGGTGATCGCCGACAGGAAGGTGCTGTGCGGCAACACCTCGTACATCATGAACAGGCCGTTGGCGACGTTATCGGACACCGCACCGGCCAGGTCGACGCCGCCGTTGAGCTGCAGGTCCAGGGCGGTGGTGCCGAACACGGCGATCCAGGCGCAGGCCAGCAGCGGCGGCACCAGCAGCACGCCGAGCACGTATTCGGTGATGGTGCGGCCGCGGGAGATGCGCGCCACGAAGGTGCCCACGAACGGTGACCAGGCGATCACCCAGGCCCAGTAGAACAGGGTGAAGCGGTTCATCCAGTCGGATTTTTCGAACGGCGGGATGTTCAGCGCCATGTTGATGAAGTTGCCCAGGTAGTTGCCCAGGCCGTTCACGAAGTTATCCAGGATCAGCACCGTCGGCCCGGTGAACAGCATGTAGCCCATGAAGCCCAGGCACAGGCCCATGTTCAGGTTACTGAGCAGGCGGATGCCCTTGTCCAGACCGCTGTAGGACGAGGCCATGTAGCACAGGAACATGGCGCCGAGGATGGCCACCTTGCTCCACAGGTTGTCCGGCCAGCCGAATACGGTTTCCAGCCCGCCGTTCATCTGCAGCACGCCCAGCCCCAGCGAGGTGGCCACGCCCATCACCGTGGCGAGCACCGCCAGCACGTCCAGGGAATCGGAAATCAGTTGCCGCTTGGGCAGGTTCTTGGTGACCGGCTCCACCATGGTGGACACCAGCCCGGGGCGGTCCTTGCGGAACTGGAAGAAGGCGATGATCAGGCCGACCAGGGAAAACGCCGCCCATTGACTGACCCCCCAATGGAAAAAGCTGTACTGCATGGCCAGGCTGGCGGCGGCGGTGGAGCCGGGTTCGGCCTGGCCGTGGGGTGGCTCCATGAGGTGCTGGATCGGTTCCGCCATGCCGTAGAACACCAGGCCGACACCGAAGCCGGCGGACAACAGCATGCTCAACCAGGAAAACACCCCGTAGTCCGGCTTGCAGTCCTGGGGGCCGAGCCGGATTTTCCCGTAGCGGCTCATCGCCAGCGCCAGCAGGAAGATCACGAACACGAAGGTGCTGATCAGATAAAACCAACCGAAGTAGTGCCCGAGAGTATTGAGGGTGGCCTCGGCCACGTCCCGGAAGCGGTTGGGGACGGTGGCGCCGATGGCCACCAGCACGGCGACCAAGCCGGCGGAGATGAGATAAACGCGGTGTCGTATAAGCATCCGCGTAGCCTAGCAGGCGCCCAAGCCACCGCCACCCCGGGCGGCCAGGCGGTTCGAAAATTATACATTTCGCCACCGGCACAAGGGTGGACGGGAAATATTCAACGGTTGTATAGTTTTTATTCATCAAGTGATGAATAACAGAATAATAGCAAAAACGGGAGAACAATAATGCGTATAACAACACTGGCCGCCCTGGCGGGCGCGCTGCTCACCGCGGCCCTGTGCGCGGGCCCGGCCCAGGCCGGTTCCTGGCAGGACAACCAATCACTGGGCGGTTTCAATAACGTCCATCTCTATACCCCGGACAGCGATTCCCCGGTGGGCACCGGCAAAGCCCTGTTAGTGGTGCTGCACGGCTGCACCCAATCCATCAACGCCTACAAAACCGCCAACCTGGAAAACGCCGCCGAGGAATTCGGCATGGTGGTGGCGGTGCCGGACGCCATGAACAAGGCCGGCTTCAGTTGCTGGTCCTACTGGCAGGGCACCAAGTCGCGCAGCGCCGGCGACTATAAGAATCTGATCGATCTGGCCAACGAGCTCTCTTCGGACAGCGGCCGGGGCATTGATCCCAACCAGGTGTACATCGCCGGGCTGTCGTCCGGGGCCAGCTTCGCCAACACCACCGCTTGTCTGGCGCCGGACGTGTTCGCCGGGGTCGGCGTGAGCGCCGGGCCCAGCGTCGGTACCAGCTCCAGCGGCGCCATCGGCCCCTGCGAACAGGCCGACGTGGAGAGCCGTTGCCGCAATCTGGGCGGCGCCTACCAGAGCGCCTTCGACACCCAGGTCGCGTCCATTGCCCACGGCGACGCCGACACCACCGTGAACACCTGCTATAACCGGCAAAACGCCGAAGGCATGGCGGGCCTGTACGGGGTCAGCGAGCTGGCCGGCAGCACCACCCTGAACCAGGACGGCGGCAGCGCGGAAGAGTACCTGTGGCAGGGCGGCCGGGTGTCGATGCTGTGGCTCAACGGTCTCGATCATTCCTGGTCCGGCGGGCAGGGCGCCTCCGGCAGTTATATCGGTAGCGCCAGCATCAACTACGCGCGCTACCTGGGTGAGTTCTTCAGCAATAACAACGCCCGGGTCGACCGCAACCTGGCGCCCTCGCTGTCCCAGGTCAGTGCCGCGCCGGACGGCGACCGCATTCAGGTCAGCGGTTACGCCGACGACGAGGACGGCACCGTGAGCCGTGTTGATATCGTGATCGACGGCCTCGACGGCGGCGGCGACAACCTCACCGCGGTGGTCGACGGCAGCGGCTTTTTCCAGGGCACCAGCGCGTCCCTGGCCGACGGGCTCTATGCCGTGGCGGTGGTCGCGGTGGACAACGATGACGGCGAGAGCGAGCCGACCGTGGACACCGTGCGAGTAGGTACGGAGCCGCCGCCGAGCGCGCCGGTGCTCAGTGATATCGGCGTCAGCCTGGACGGGCAGTGCGCCACCGTCAGCGGTGAAGTGGTGGACGAAAACCAGGATCTGGCCAGTGTCACGGTGACCTTTTCCACCGGCGCCACCGCCGCCGATCTCGACGGCGTGCGCTACACCGCCCGCGCCTGCGGCCTGTCCGGCGGCGCCAACAGCGCCACCGTGGTGGCCGAGGACCAGGGCGGCCTGAGCGCCAGCGACCAGATCGATTTCGTGATCGACGCGGGCCAGGTGGCCACCCTGGACCAGCACATCAGCGCCGGTCGTCTGGACTACACCAACTACGCCAACTGCTACCTGGAATACAGCACCGAGGCCTTCAAGCTGAACGAAATCGAAACCGGCGGCCAGTGCCAGTGGCAGGACGGTGACGCCAGCTGCGTGGGGCCGCTGCAGGCCTGTTCCGGCAGTGGTGGTGATGACGGCGGCGACGACGGCGGTGATCCGCCCACCGATCCGGACGACGGCTGCCAGGCGGAAACCACCTACAACTACTACCACAAGACCGCCGGGCGGGCGTACAGCACCGGGAACTATTACACCCCGGATTACTTCGCCCAGGGCAGTGACCAGCCGATGGCCGGCTCCACCTGGGGCACCACCGAGCTGCACAGCACCGACGGCGGCACCGTGTGGCAGGTGGGCGCCTGCCCCTGATCGTCCATCTTGTTGAATTTCCTCCCCTTGCGTACCATCCGATGCGCGCCCGGCCCCGGGCGCGTATCGCCCAGGGGAGGAACGGATGGCGAAGAAACCGGTGGGACGGCCGCGTGGCCGTAACGGTGAAAGCGGCGATCGTGGTGCCGCCATTCTGGATGTCTCGGAGCGGTTGTTCGCCCGTCATGGCTATGACGGCGTTACCCTGCGCACCGTGGCCCGGGAGGCCGGCGTCGATCTGGCGCTGATCAATTACTACTTCGGCCCCAAGCAGCAACTGTTCGACACCGTATTCCAGCGCCGTGCGCGCATCCTCAACGACGACCGGCTGAAAGCGCTCAACGCCGCCCGCGCGGAAAGCGACCCGGTACCCCTCGAGAAAATCATCGAAGCCTATCTGCGCCCCCTGGAAATGGCCCAGGAGAGTGAGGACCAGGGTTGGCGTAACTACTGCGCGCTGCTGGCCTACGTGAACACCTCCCCGGTGTGGGGGCCGGTGCTGATGAGCCGTCACTTCGACGCGCCCATGGAAACCTTCGTGGAAGCGCTGTCCGCCGCCTTGCCGAATACTGAGCGGGCCGACCTCTACTGGTGCTACCACTTTATGTCCGGGGCGATGACGCTGACCTTTGCCAACACCGGGCGCATCAACGCCATGTCCGGCGGTCTGTGCCGGTCCGACGACTTCCAGACCGCCTACGACCGCATGATCCCCTTCGTGGTCGCCGGCTTCGAGCAGGTCTGCGGTCGTCTCAGTAACCGCTGATCTCTGGGAACGAGCCTGGTGGGAGCGGGCCCTGGGTCGGCTTTTACTCGGTATCGTCGGCCGGCGGCGCGGGGTCCTCGTCGCGGGGGGCGTCGGCGGCTTCCTCTTCTTCCTTGGGCGCGTCCGGCTGTTCCGGCTCGACGCCATCGTCGTCGAGCGTCTGGTCGGCTTGTTCGGCCTTGGCTTCCACTTCCTCGGCGCTCTTCTCCTCGCCGATCCGGTAGGCGGCGAAGCCGGCGTGCACCACCTGGTTCACCGCCATGCCCAGCACGCGACCGTCGTAGGGCGCGATGATGGCGCTGCCGGTGTTGCTGATCGGGTCGGTGACGGTGCCCAGGATCTCGCCCTTGCGGACCTGATCGTTGAGCGACACCTCGGAGAGCAGAATGCCGCCCTGGCCGGCACGAATCCATTCCGATTCGAAGAACACCGGTTGCGGCGCGCCCCAGAAGCGGCTGGCTTTGCGCATGTCGAGGTTTTCCAGCAGGGTTTCCAGCGCTTGCACGCCGTAGTCCACCGCTTCCTCTTCCAGGCGGTTGGGGCCGCCGGCTTCCATGGTCACCGCCACCACGCCTTCGTCGACGGCGGCGGCGCGCAGCATGCCTTCGCCGGGCGGGCTGTGCAGCACGGTCATGCCGCCGAAGTGCTTGGCGAACGCCACCACGTCGGACTTGTCCAGGTCGGCGCGCAGTTGCGGCTGGTTGATGCGCTTCTGGGAACCGGTGTGCAGGTCCACCAGGTAGTCGCACTGGCGCACGATGTTGTTGAACAGGGAGTAGGCCACGCGGCTGGCGGCACTGCCGTTTTTGTGGCCGGGGAAATAGCGGTTCAGGTCACGCCGGTCGCTGAGATAACGGGAGCCGTTGCGGAAGCCGTCCAGGTTGACGATCGGCACGCCCACCACGGTGCCGGCCAGTTCATTGGGTTCCAGCTCGTACATCAGGCGCCGCACCATCTCGATGCCGTTGAGTTCGTCGCCGTGCACGGCGGCGGTCAGGCACAGGCGCGGGCCGGGCTCCTTGCCGTGGGCCACCAGCACCGGCACCGGCGTGGCGATGGAGCGGAACGACTGGTCCGGGGCCCAGTGCAGGGTCTCGAAGGTGCCCGGTTGCACGGTCTTGCCGAGCAGTTCCAGCGGTTTGACGGTGTCCTGGTCCTCGGCGGCGGGCGCTTCCTCCTGCTTCGGGGTTTCCCCTTTGCCGGTGGCGGGCGCCTCGGCGGCGACGTCGTCTTCGCTTTCGTTGGCCGTCACGGTGCCGGCCAGGGCCAGCAGCAGCAAGGTAATCAGCGGAATAATACGCGACACGGAAGCTTCCTTTTGGGGCCGTTTCATGACTCTCGCTGGGCCAGTTCCTCCCAGCGTGCATAGTGTTCGTTCAGACGTTGTTCCAGTTCCTGGAGCCGCCGCTGAGCATCGGCAATCTCATCCTGGGGCCGTTTGTAAAAGTCCGGGTCGGACAGTTCGGTCTGAACCTCGACCACCGAGGCCTCCAGGGTTTCAATCTGCTCGGGCAGCGCCTTAAGTTCCAGCTCTTCCTTGTAGGAGAGCTTGCGCCCGCCGTTGTCCTTCGCTTTCGGTTTGCTGGACGGCGCGGCGAGCTTGCCGGTTTTGACGTCGTCGCTCCGGTTCGGTTCCGGGCGCTGGCGCAGCCAGTCCTGGTAGCCGCCCACATAGGCGTTGGGGTCGCCGCCTTCGAACACCAGGGTGGAGGTCACCACATTGTCGATGAATTCCCGGTCATGGCTGACCAGCAGCAGGGTGCCCTGGTAGTTGACCAGCTGCTCTTCGAGCAGCTCCAGGGTTTCCACGTCCAGGTCGTTGGTGGGCTCGTCGAGCACCAGCAGGTTGAACGGTTTGGTGAACAGCTTGGCCAGCAGCAGACGGTTGCGTTCGCCGCCGGACAGCGAGCGCACCGGCTGGCGGGCGCGCGCCGGCTCGAACAGAAAGTCCTGCAGATAGCCCATTACATGCTTTTTGCGGCCATTGATTTCAACCACGTCGGAGCCTTCCGCCAGGTTATCGAGCACGCTCTTATTGCTGTCCAGGGTGTCGCGCATCTGGTCAAAGTAAGCCACCTGCAACTGGGTGCCGTGTTTGACGTGGCCGGTATCCGGGGTCAGCCGGTCCAGTAGCAGGCGAATCAATGTCGACTTGCCGCAACCGTTGGGGCCGAGGATGCCGACCCGGTCACCGCGCAGCAGGGTGATCGAAAAATCGTCCAGCAGCGGCAGGCCGTCGATGGCGTAACCCAGGTGCTCGGCTTCGATGACGACCTTGCCCGAGTTGTCGCTTTGCTGGATTTCCAGGCCGGCGGTGCCCTGGCGGTTGCGGCGCCGGGCGTAGTCCTCGCGCATGCTTTTCAGGGCGCGCACGCGGCCTTCGTTACGGGTGCGGCGCGCCTTGATGCCCTGGCGAATCCAGCGTTCTTCCTGGCTGAGCTTCTTGTCGAACTCGGCGTTGGCGCGCTCTTCGTTGTCCAGCGCCGCCTGCTTGCCGGCCAGGTACTTGTCGTAATCGCCGGGCCAGCTGGTCAGCTTGCCCCGGTCCAGCTCGATAATGCGGGTCGCCAGCGAGCGGATGAAGGCACGGTCGTGGGAAATGAACACCAGGGTGGCGGAATAACCCTTGAGGAAGGTTTCCAGCCAGCGGATCGCGTCCAGGTCCAGGTGGTTGGTGGGCTCGTCCAGCAGCAGGATGTCGGGCTCCTGGACCAGCGCGCGGGCCAGCAGCACGCGGCGTTTCATCCCGCCGGACAAACCGGCGAAGTTCTGCTCGCCGTTCAGGTTCAGCTTGGAGAGCACCGTGTCCACGCGCTGGAACAGCTGCCAGGCGCCGCGCGCCTCGATCTGGTTGTTCAGGGTTTCGAAGCGGGCCAGGTTCTCGTCCATGCGGTCGGCCTGGTCCGGATCGCCCAGGGCGCGGCTCAGATGGTCGTGTTCATTGAGCAGTGTGCCCAGCTCGCCCAGGCCCTCGGCGACCATATCGTGGACGCTATGGTCCTGGTCCTCGGGCACCTCCTGTTCCAGGCGCGAGATCATCAGGTTCTGGGTGCTTTCAATCTGGCCGTCGTCGGCCTGCACCTCGCCGGCCAGCACCTTGAGCAAGGTGGACTTGCCGGAGCCGTTGCGGCCCACCAGACAGAGCCGTTCGCCGGCCTCTATGGTGAGGTCGACGTTGTCGAGCAGGGGCTGCTCGCCGAAGTGCAGTTGAATCTGTCGCAGTGTAATCAGTGACATGAAAGCGCGTCGTCGGAGAAATGAGGCGCGAGTGTAGCATTTTTACCGGGCTGTATAGGGTGCGGTCGGTGCCGGTCTAAAGCGTGACCGGCGACGCCTTTTCGGCGGCGGCTGTCGCGGATGAACAATTGAAACGGCGAGCGAATTACGCCTGTATAGGACGGACATACCAAAAACAACATCCTCAGGGAGAGAATTATGAAACGGATATTCATCGGCTTGCTGGTCGCCGCCTGTCTGTGCCCGACCGCGCAGGCCTTCAAACAAGAAACCCACCGGCGCCTGGTGGAAGACGCGGTGGCCTATATGCAGGCGCACCCGCAGACCACCGGTTATTCGGATTTGCAGGCGGTGGCCACCGCCGCCGGCTACACCGTGGCGCAGTTCGCCCAGGTGCTGGGCCAGAGCGCCTACGACGTGGACGACTTCCAGGACACCTACTTTTGCGGCGCGATCACCGGCGACTGCGTCTACGCGCCGGTGTTCAACGCCGGCAGCTCACTGGTCAACTACACCTCGTACTGGCATTTCCAGAACCACACCCGCGGCCCGGACGTTCACGGCAACGACCTGGGCGGCTATAACTACGACAAGCTCACCGTGTGGGGCGACATCGACAACCTGGCGGCGAGCTGGCTGGTGGGCGATTACCTGGACGACGGCCCCGGCGGCATGACCGGCTGGTGGTCCAACGACGATTCCGAGTACGACACTTACGGCATCACCGAGGCTAATTACCGACAGGGCACCACGTCGTCCAAATCCATGTACGACGACTTCGAGGAGATGCCCTTCCAGCCCCTGGATAACCTGGCCCAGTACTGGTACGACCAGTTTTTGGCCACCCCGACCGCCCAGAGTCTGGGCTATGCGCTGCACGCGACCGACGTGGTCCAGCCGCACCATGTATGGACCACTTCGGCGCTGAACCATAGCGGCTGGGAAGGCTGGGTGGCGGATTACTACGACAGCGAGAACCTGAACGACGACGCGCTGGTGACTCAGGCGTTATCCAACTTCACCGCGCCGGGCAGCGGCACCACCGATATCCGCCCGCTGCTCACCCAGGGCGGCGACATCGCCTACGCCAACGGCAGCCTGGTGCTGTCGAGCACCGATCACTCCGATCGGGTGCAGGTGGGCCAGGTGGTGGTGCCCCACGCCATCGCCATGGTGGTGCACTTGTTGGGCCATGCCTCCGCGCAACTGACGCAGTGATGACGCGCGACAACAGAGCCCGCCGCTGGGCCCTGGCCCCGGCGGCGTTGTTGATGGTGGCCCTGGCCGGGGCCACGCCGCCGGCCCCCGGCGTGGTGGCGGAGATAGGCGGCACGGCTCTCACTCGACCGGTGCTGGACGTCTTTCTGGCCACGGCGCGGTTGCATGATCCCGAGGTGCCGGCGGGGCAGGTCCTGGAAGAGCTGGTGGACATACACCTGATGGGTGCCTGGTATCGCCAGGAGCACGGCCAGGACGCACCGCCGGCGCGGGTCGGTTACGATCGCGTGATACGCGCCGCCATGGACACCGCGGCCCTGATTCGGGTGGCTTATCGCGACGAACTGGCGGCGGCGATCACGAAACAGGGTTGGACCACGCCGTTGGACGCGGTGCAAGGGGGTTGGCACCTCGACGCAAAGGGGCTGGCGCCGATTCTGACCGCCCGGCCGGGCCTGCGTCTCGCTCTGAGCGAAGAGCAGGAGAATGCCGCGCGGGCCTGGGTGGTGGCCGAGTACCGTTTTCCCGGTGGCTCGGAACGTCACCTCTCCCTGGCCGAGTTGTACGGGGCCCAGAACATTGCCCTGAAGACCCGGTTCCACAATCTCGACACCGGCGCCATGGCCGACGCCGCCCGCGCTTATCTACGCCGGGCTTTTATCCTCGACTGGTTCCAACGCCAAGCGCCGCTGCAGCCGGAGGAGCGGGCCTGGATCCGGCAACTGGTGTTGGACAGATTGGATCAACGCGCGCTGATACGCGTCCTCGGGCTCAGTGACGACCCCCACGACGACAACACCCGCTTGCGGGAGGTGGCCGAGGCGATACCGGACAAAGAGATTCATCGCTACTACCGGTTGCACCGAGACCGCTTTCAGCGTGTCGAGAAAGTCCGCGCGGCGCGTTTATACCTGCCCACGCAGGCGTTAGCCGACGAAGCGCACGAGCGTCTCGACGACGGCGCCAATCTGACCGGTCTGGCGGCGCTCTATGCCGACCGGGAGGGCGTGCGCTATCGCGAACCGGCGTGGATAGAACGTGGCCCGGGCGAGGACGCCTGGCTCACCGGCTTTGCCTTCACCTTGCCGGAGGGTGGGGCGTCACCACCGGCCCGCGTGCCCGGCGAGGCGCGCTGGGTGATCGTGCGGGTGGACCGTCGCCAGGAAGGGTTTCAGGCCGTTGATAGCGAAGCGGTGCGTTACCGGGCGTCGCGGGTGCTGGCCCGCGAACGGCTGCAAGAATGGCTGCGCAGCGGCCTGGCGCGGCGCCAGGCCGCTGCCGGGGTGCGGTTCTATCCGGAGGCCCTGCCGTGATCAGAGCGGCGTTATTAGCCACCGTCGCCTTCGTGGGCCTGACGGCGGCGGCTATGTGGTGGCCCGACGAGCCCGCCCAGGACCCTGTAGCGGTGATTTCCGAACGCCGTTCGAACGATGAGGCGCCAGCGCCCCCGGCCTTACCGGCGATGCCGACGGCGACGCCGGGCCCGTCCGCGCCGGCACCGCCTTCAAGGCCCCACGCCGCGTCCGCCCCGGTGCCGGATGTGACGGTGCCACGGGTACGTCCGCAGGCCGTGGACGCTTTGCGCCAGGCACGGCAGCACGGCGATCCGCGCACGCCGCCGGTGGCGCGGCGGGAACCCCGGCAGGCGCCGCCGCCGGAGATACTGGACGATCCCGAGCGCTACCGTCTCTACGAGCAGGGGGAAAAGATGGCGGTGTACGCCTCCTTCGTGGACGCCTCGAAGCGGCGTATCGCGGAGCTGGAAAGTCTGGTGGCGCAGGGCGAGCGTGAGGGCCTGCCGCCGGAGCAACTGGCGGAAGGGCGCCGTAAGCTGGAGGCGTTGAAGGGCCGCCGCGAGGCGCTGCTGGAGCGCTTCCCGGATCTCGCTCCGCCGCAATAGGCAATCAATCGCCGTCGCCGCCCTTGGGCGGTCCGTCGTCGCCGACGAGGTGTTGCACCTTGACGTCGTCGCTGGCGGACCGCAGGTGCACGTCGATCTGGTTGAAGGCGATCTCCACGCCGCGCTCGCGGCACAGCTCGTCGATGTGCCGGTTCAGTTCGTCGGTGGCGTAGAGCCGGTCGCCGATGTCCTTCACGTACACCCGCAGTTCGTGGTCCAGGGTGCTGGCGCCGAAGGCCATGAACAGGATCATCGGCTCCGGGTCGCTCATCACGCGGCTGTTGTCGCGGGCGGCGGTTTCCAGGATCTCGCGGCAGGCTTTCAGATCGGAGCCGTAGGCAAAGCCCACGGTGACGATCAGGCGGGTCACGGTATCGCTCAGCGACCAGTTGATCAGCCGTTCGGTGACGAACGCCTTGTTGGGAATGATGATTTCCTTGCGGTCGAAATCGATGATGGTGGTGGCGCGGATGCGAATGCGGCTGACGGTGCCCGACAGCTCGCCGATGGTGATCACGTCACCGATGCGGATCGGCCGCTCGAACAGAATAATAATGCCGGAAATAAAGTTGGCGAAAATCTCCTGCAGACCGAAGCCCAGGCCCACGCCGAGCGCGGCCACCAGCCATTGCAGTTTGCTCCACGACAGCCCCAGCGAGCCCAGGGTGATCATGATGCCGACCATCACGATCACGTAGGAGAGCAGGGTGGTGGTGGCGTAGCTGGCGCCCTGTTTCAGGTTCAGTCTCGAGAGCAGCAGCACTTCCAGAAGGCCGGGCAGGTTGCCGACCAGCACGAAGGTGCCGATGCCAATGGCCAGGGCGGTGATCACATCACCCAGGCTGATCGGCGAGGTGGTGGCGTTGACGCCGCTGCCTTCGGTGCTTTCCCACAGCACGATGGTATTGGTGTAGGAGAACGCATTGATCACATCCGCCCACACCCAGTAGAGCAGCACGCCGAACAGCAGCACCAGCCCCAGGCGAACCAGCCGCAATGATTGCTGGTTGACCTGCTGCAGGTCCATTTGCGGCTCTTCCACTTCCACCCCTTCCACGTTTTCCTTGGGTTCCGCTTCCCGTTCCGCCACCGCCCGTTTGTAAGCCAGGCGCTGGGCGGCCACCGCCAGGCCGCGCACCGCGGTGGCGTCGATCAGAATCACCAGCAAAGCCAGGTAGAAGGTGTCGATCAGGCGGCCGGACAGGCGCACCGAGGTGAAGTAATAGCCCGCCACGATCAGCGCCACCAGCACCAGCGGCGCGCCGGCGCTGATGGTGGTGGTCACCGAGCGCAGGGTGCGGGAATAGTGCTGAATCGGGTACGACAGCGCGGTGCGCGCCAGCATCACGCTGATCACCACCAGCCCGGCCACCATGGTGACCAGGCCGATGCGGTCGTTGCTCAGCTGCGCCGGCCATTCCTCACCGAAGGCGATCACCAGTGTCATCGGCACCATGGTCAGGCCGACGGAAAGCAGGCGCCGGCGCAGTTGCCGGTTGTTGTCCTCGGTCCAGCGGAAATGGCGCTGGGCGATGCCATTGTGTGACAGCAGCCGGTAGCACAACTCGAACACCAGCCAGATCAGGGCGATCTTCGCCAGCGCCGCGCCCAGCACCGTGCTCAGGGTGCCGGGCTGCACCCACAGCCCCCAGCCCAACAGGCTCAGCACCAGCGGGCCGGGCACACAAAGCAGCGCCGTATAGATAATCGCCAGCGGGGTGTGGCGCTGGCTGTCCCGTTTCAGAAAGCCGATGTCGCCGTTCAACGACTTGATCCGTTTGCGCAGGCGCGGGCGCACCAGCCACAGGCCGCCGGCCAGCACCAGTGGCAGGAACAGCCACTCCCATTTACTCTGAAAGATGTCCGTGGCGTCCGCGGACATGCGCTGCCAGGGAATGGTGTCCAGCTGGTCCACCACCTGGCCGGGGAACTCCGCGAACCAGGCCAGGGACAGTGGCTGGGTGCTCGGCATCCAGAAGGTTTGCTCGGAAATAATGTCGTGCAGACTGCGCGTCAGCTTATCCAGTTGCTCCTGGGAAAGGTTCAGGCGCACCAGAATATTGAGCTTGCGGCCCAGCTCCTGATCGAGCTGATTGAGCAGGTCCACCCGGTTGTCGATAAGACGCTGCAGGCCGTCGCGCAGCTGCGCTTTTTGCGGGTCGTTGAGCCCGCTGTCCTCGGGCAGTTCAAGATCCCGGTTTTCCAGTTCCTGCAACGTCTGGCGGATATCGAACTGGGCCAGGCGGGCCTCGGTGATTTGTTTGTCCAGGCCTTCCCGGGGTTTGAATTGCGGCAGACTTTTCTGTTGTTCGTAGAGAATACGCGACAGCAGCAGGCTACCGTCGAGCATTTCGATCTGGTCGTTGACGGTGCTGGAGAGCGAGCGGGCGCGGTCCAGCTGGGTCTCCGCGTTGATCACTTCGCGGATCAGGTTGTTGACGTCGCTGGCGGTGTCCTTGAGCTGTTCGCGCACCGCTTCGTTGCGCTGCCGCGCGGTTTCCAGAAGCGGGTTGCCGGCCAGACTTTCGGGCAGGTCGAGCTGGTCGTTGCCGATTTCCGCGTTGAGTGATTCGCCCCGGCGCTCATTGATCATCGGCTGTAACACATCCAGCCGCGTCTGGATCACCTCGGTTTGCGCTTCCAGTACCCGTTTGCGCAGGCGGGCCAGCTCTTCCAGAGTGCTGGCCACCGACAGCTCCTGGTTGCGCAGCTCAATGCGCGTTTCCAGCGCCGCCAGTTCGGTGCGCAGGCGGGTTTTTTCGGCGTCGGCGAGGGTCTCGTTTTCCTGATTCAGGCGCCGGCGGATTTCGTCGGTGCGGGCCAGGCTGTCGCTGATGGTGCTCTGGGCTCGTTCGGGCAGGGTTTGCGCGCGGGTCAGTTCGCCGCTTACCTTGGCCAGGGTTTGCTGGTTTTCCTCCAGCGCTTCCAATTGCTGGCCCAGCTCTTCGGCCAGGGCCGCCAGGGACAGGTCCTGGTAGCGTGCTCGCCAGTCCAGCTCGGCGTCCTGGCGTGCCTTGGCCAACTGCTGCTGAAGCCGGTTGCGCTCCACCGGTGCCTGCCGCTTGCGGTCGGCGAGTGCCTCGATCTGTTCCCGGTTGCTGTCAATCTCGCGGCGCAGCTCCAGGGTCTGCTGCAGTTCCTCCCGTTCGGGGTTCTCGCCGGCGGCGTCGGCGGCGCCGTCTTTGCTGTTGCCGGCTTCGCCGCCGTCACCGGAGAGTTGCTTCTCCAGGTCGCCGATTCCGGGTAACGAAAAGGAACTGGTTTGCGCCTGGGCCGCCGCCATTGGCAGAAGCACGAGCGACAGGGCCAGTGGCAACGAGCGGAACAGTTTGGTGAATACAGCCAACACGGAAAGCGCCTTCGGTTTTTTTGCAAGCTTAGCAATGGCCGGGGTCGCGGCATAGCCGCCGCTGTTAATCCAGGGTCAGCAGCCCCGGCCGTCGGTGATCTCGGCGACGCTGTCCGCCACGTTGTCGTCTTCCGGCGCCAGCCGGCGGGCGCGGCACACCGCCTCCCGCGCCTGCTGCTGATGGCCGCTGTCGCGCAGCGCGTAGGCCAGGTTGTTCCAGGCCGGCGCCATTTCGGGGGCGCGCTCCACGGTGGCGCGGTAGGCGCGCAGGGCGGCGTTGGCCTGTCCGTCTTGCCAGAGTGCGTTAGCGTAGCCGAAACGCAGCCGGCCATTGTCCGGGAAACGGGCCACGGCGGCCTGCCAATAGGGCAGGGCGCCGGTTTGCATGGGCGCCAGCGCCTGCATCAGCGGTTCCGGCCGCACGCTGTCCGGCAGGTCGCCGGGCGGCAGCAACACGAAACCCCAATAGCGGCCCCGCGCCCAGGTGCGCAAGAAGCGGTTCCAGCGGCTTTCCGTGGCCTGGTCCGTGCCGCTGTGCAGGATAATACGCTCACCGCCGTCGCGGTAGCCGATCACCACCGCATAATGCCACAACGGCCATTGCGGCAGCGCCAGATTCTGCAAGACCAGCACCGGGTGGCCGGCCTGCACTTCCTGAATCAGAGCCGTGGGCGTGTTCACCGGGTAGGCGAGCAGGCCGCGGGCCCGGCCCGCCGCCACCAGCTCGATACCGAGGGCGCCCTGGCGTTCCGGCAGCCACACCTCGTCGACCAGCGCCGTCTTGTCGCCGGGCAGCCCGTTCCATTGCAGCATCATGCCGAGGGCGGCGGGGCCGCACTGGTAGGCTTCCTGGGGAATAAAGGGCACGTCCAGCCGTTGCTGTGGGCGCGCGTCGGCCCGTTCCGGTGGCGGCACCGCCTGGCAAGCGGTAAGCAATAGCAGAAACAGCAAGGCGGCGGCCGGGCGGCCGCCGCGCGGGCAGGCGATCATTTACCCGATCGGATCAATGACGGGGAACACATCGGTGGCGCCGAGCAGATCCAGCAGGATCAGAATGAGGATCACGGCCAGGATCACACCCACCACGCTACCGCCGGCGGGCATTTGTTCCGCTTTCTGTGCCAGCTGGTTCAGCTCCCGGTCGCTGAGACGACCCAGACGCTTCTCCACGTCCCCGGGAGTGACGCCGTTCTTGGCCAGCACCTTGGCGGCCGCTTCGTGGTTCATCAGCCGCATCACTTTACGCTCGGTGGCGGCCCGCTGCTCGCTGGCCACCATGCCGTCGGTGGTGACCATGGCGGCGTGGGCCGCGGGGACGAACAAGCCTTGCGTAAACAGCATAACCAGCGCCGTCAGGACGCCTGTGATTTGCTTTTTCATCGACATCGCTCCACTTATAAAACGTAGTTCAAGGCTAGCATGGCGTGCTTTATTTCAGCGTTATGCAAGTTAAAGCTTTGTGATCTTTTACACTCATTTCACCAATCACCGCGGCCTTCACGCCGGCTTCTCGCAGCGCGGTCAAGGCGTCGTCGCGTTCACCCGGCTCCACCGAGAACAGCAGCCCGCCGCTGGTCTGCGGGTCGGTGGCCGCCGCCAGACGTGGATCGTTGTCGTCGATGTCGCCGTGTTCGCAGCGCGTCAACACCTGGTCGTTGGCCGGTTTCAGCGTGCTCGCCACGCCCCGCGTCACCAGCTCTTCGGTGCCCGGCAGCAACGTCAGGGTGTCCATATCCAGACGCGCGTCCAGATTGCTTTGCTCGCACAGCTCGAGCAGGTGGCCGAGCAGGCCGAAGCCGGTAATGTCGGTGCAGGCGTTGGGCCGCAGCGGTGCCAGGGCGTCCCGGGCCGGGCCATTGCTGTGCAGCATGCTGTCCAGGGTGGCGTCCAGCCAGGGCCCGCGGCTGAGACCGTGCATCAGTCCGGCCAGTTGGATACCGGTACCCAGGGCTTTGGTAAGGATCAAAACGTCGCCGGGCCGGGCACCGCTTTTATGCCAAAGGTCGCCTGGGGGCGCGGCGCCGTTGACGGTGAAACCCGCCGCCATTTGCGGTCCTTCGATGGTGTGTCCGCCCACCAGGGTACAGCGGGCGGTGTTCAGTTCTTTCAGCGCCCCGGCCATCAGGCGGTGCAGGTCGCGGCTTTGCAGCCGGGGGTGGTGGCGCGGTATGCAGACGGTGGCCAGGGCGGAGTGGGGCGACGCGTTCATGGCGAACAGATCGCTGAGGCTGTGCAGCGCGGCGATGCGCCCGAACAGATAGGGCTCGTCCACGAAGGCGGGGAAATAATCCAGGCTTTGCACCAGCCGCTGATCCGCCGGCCAGCGGATCACGGCGGCGTCGTCGGCGTGGTCCACGCCGGCCTCGATGTCCCCGCGGATCACCGGATCAAGCGTCGCCAGGGCCTCGCTGAGCGATTGCGCCCCCACCTTGGCGCCGCAGCCCGCGCAGTGCAGCGTATCGTCCGGGGCACCGGCCTGGCCGGCGGCGTCCATGCGCGGCAGCCGGCGGTCGAATTTGTCCATGAAGTCCCGGTCCAGCCGGTCCTTCCAGCGCCATACCCAGCCACCGGCCAGTGACGGGCCGGCGCCGCGGCTGCCCACGGCGTCACGGCCGCCGGCGGACAGCAGGGACAGGAAGCGCCGCTGTGGCCGGTACGGTTCCAGGGGCTGCCCCTGGGCGGCGGCGGCCAGGTTGCGCGCCAGGGTTTTCGCCTGGCGTACCGCGTACACCCCGGCCTTGGGCAGGTCCCCGGGGAAGGCGGCGCAGTCGCCGGCGGCGAACACCCGCGCGTCCGCCGGGCTTTGCAGGGTCTCACTGACGCGCACGAAGCCCTGGTCGTCGCAGGGCAGCCCGCTTTCCGACAGCCAGGCAGCGGCCTGCACGCCGGTGCACCAGAGCAGGAAATCGTGGGCAAGCTCGCCGTTGTCGCTCAGCAGGCGTTGGGCTTGGGCCTGGCGCACCGGTGTATGGCTGTGAAGGGCCACGCCCCGGGCGTTCAGGCGCCGGGCCATGCGCTGGCGGACGCCGGCCGGGAAACCCGGCAGTAGCGGCCCGGCGGTGACCAGACTGACGCGGGCACGGTCGCCGAGCGCGTGGGCCACCGCCAGCGCCATTTCGGTGCCGCCGGCGCCGCCGCCCACCACGGTGATGGCCGCCGGCTTGTCGCGCGCCGCCAGTTCGTTCCGCAACGCCTGCCAGCGGCGGTGGAAATCCGCCACCGGTTTCACGGGCACCGCGTGCTGTTCGGCGCCGGGCACGGCGTTCAGGTTGGGGGTGGCGCCCACGTCCAGGCTCACCAGGTCGTATTCCAGGTGGGTGCCGTCATCCAGGTAAAGCCGCCGTTGCGCGGGCTTGAGCCGCTCCGCGCGGGCGCGGATAAAACGCACGCCCGCCGCCTGGCACAGCCGCCGCAGATCAATATGCGTTTCTTCCAGCCGGTAGTGGCCGGCCACCAACCCCGGCAGCATGCCGGAATAGGCGCTCAGGCTGTCCGGGGACACCAGGGTCAGGCGCAGGCCGGGCACCGGTTTCATGGCCAGCATGCGCAACGCCAACGCGTGGCTGTGGCCGCCGCCGACCATGATCAGGTCCTGGGTGGCGGAAGGGGTCAGCATGCGGTTCTCCTGTCGGTCATGGCGGTGTTTCTTATTCCAGTCATTCCAGGGGCTGGCCACGGGTGGACAGGCGCAGGCGCCCGCGCAACCAGCGCGAGAAGGCGTCCACGCCCAGATTCAGGCCCACGGTGGCAAGAATCAAAACCAGGGTGCGGTCGAAGCGGAACTCGGCGACGCTGGAATCAATATAAAAACCCAGGGTATGAATGCCCAGGATACCCAGCACCGCGGTCTCGCGCATGATGATCTCCCAACGGTAGAGCAAAAAGGCGAGAAAATTGGGATACAGGCGGGGCAATACCTCGAACGCGTAGCGGTTTAGCCCCCGGGCGCTGTCGTCACGCAGGGTCAGCCCTTCGCTGAAGCGGGCGGTGAGGTGGGCGATGATCGCACCGGTGTGCAGGCCGAGAGCGAGAATGCCCGGCAGCATGGATGGGCCCAGCATGATCAGAAAGAAAAACGCCAGGAAGAATTCCGGTGTGGTGCGCAGCACCACCAGAATAAGGTGGCCCACGGCCTGCGTGGCGCGATTGCCGAACAGCGGTGAGCGTAGCGGAAACAGCACCAGGGCCAGCAGCGCCGTGAGCAACAGGGCAGCCAGGCCCAGCACCAGGGTATGCCAGACCCCGGGGCCGATCTGTTCGGTCCACAGCGTGGCCAGCCACAGCCACAGCTCGGCGAAACCGCCGCCGCTTTTCAGCGGCGCGGGCACCAGGTCCTCGGTGACGAAGCGCACCAGCGTTTGCAGGCTGCCGGTCCACACCGGCGGCGCCCAGATCAGCGCGGCCAGCAGATAGAAGGGCAGCAGCAGGGGGCGCAGCCAGAACCGCAGGGTCAGAATCAGCAGGAACAACAGATAGAGCAGTGCCGCGCCCTCGCCGTAATGGCCTTCGCGGAACGCGGTCTCCAAGTGAAAGCCCAGGGTCGGCAGACCGATAAAGCCGAGGATCGCCGAGGCGCGCAGGGCGCACTCCAGACGGTACCCGGTGTAGGCCTTGCAAGAGGCCCAGATCAGCGGCAGGCGGGCGTAGAAAAAACGGCCCAGGCGGCGCCGGTCGTCGGGCAGGGCAACCGCCGGGGCCGGGTCCGCTTCTTCCAGGAATTCGCCGAACACCTTGGCGAAAATGCCGGCGTAGGGCAGGGCGATGGCGAGCACCCCGGTGAGCGTCGACAGGCCGGTGACCTGCATCAGCAGCAGCCCCCAGAACAGCTCGTGGACGGCGCGCACCGAGGCGGCGCCGACGCGTACCGCTCGCCGGTGCCAGCACAACGCCAGCAGGAAGCCGGCGGCCGCGCCCAGGGCAACCCCCTGGAACGCGAAGGCCAGGGTGTTGGCCAGCGCCCGGCCGAGCCCCTCGGTGGCGAGAAAGTCCGGCTGCAGCAGGCCCAGCCCGACGCGCATCATCTCCGCGCCGGGGTTGCCCCGGGTGATGTCCAGGTCGGCGCAGGCGAAGGCGATCAGCCCGGCCAGCCCCAGCCAGCCACTGGCCCGGCGCCAGCCGGCGGCGGTGGTGGTGAAGGTCGGGGTGGGCCGGCTCATGGCAGGTAGAGTGTGTCCAGATCCGCCAGCGTCAGGGACGCGGCGGGCGCGTCCAGCACTGTCTCGCCATGGCGCAGGCCGATCACCCGCTCGAAGCAGGCCAGCGCCAGCGCGCGGTCGTGCATGGCGACCACGGCGCTGTCGTGGCGGCGCAGAGTGTCCGTGAGCAGGGTCTGGCCCTGGTGTTCATCCAGGTTGGACACCGGTTCGTCGGCCAGCAGCACCGGCCGTTGCGTGAACAGGGCCCGGCCCAGGGCGGTGCGCTGGGCCTGGCCGCCGGACAGGCGGTCGACGCTGGTGAACAGTTTTTCCGCCAGCCCCAGGTTCTCGGCCACCGTGGCGACGCTGTCGCGCTGGGCCGCCGTGGGCCGCACCAGCGCGCGCAGATTGCGCCAGGTGCCGAAGCGGTGCAGGCCGCCCATGTAGATGTTGTGAAACACGCTCAGCATGGGCACCAGCGCCTGCTCCTGGGGGCACCAGGCGCACAGGGTTTCCTGCTGGCGCCGCAGTGCCGCCAGCAGGGTCGACTTGCCGCTGCCCGAGGGCCCCAGCAGGGCCACGGTTTCGCCGCGCCGGAGGGTCAGGTCCAGGGCGGCGAACACCGTCTCGCGGCCGTGGCCGAGCCGGGCGCCCTGGAACTGGAACAGGGCCGCCGGCGCGTCGCTAGCCGTCATCGCGCTTCAATCCAGCAGCCCGATGGATTCCGCGGTGTCTTCGATGGCCTGGTAGTCATCGTTGTCGGCGGGCACGAAGGCGCTGCGCGGGAACGCCTCAAGCAGCTCCGGGTCGTCGATCGCCAACAGCACCTCGGTGACCCGCTCGCTGAAGCCGTCGCCGAAGCGCTCGTCCAGGTCGCCGCGCACGGTCCAGTGGTAGTCCGGGTAGGCGGGGGTTTCCCAGATCACTTGCACCTTGTCGGTGTCGATCTCACCGTCGGCCAGGGCCTGGTCCCAGACCTGGTAGTTGAGCGCGCCGGTGGCGTAGGCGCCGCTTTCCACCAGCGACAGCGTGCGGCTGTGATCACCGCTGAAACCGACCTTGTCGATCAGTTCCTGGGGCGGCGCGCCGAAACGTTCGCGGAAGTAATACTCGGGCATCAGCCGGCCGGAGGTACTGCCCTTGGAGCCGAAGGTGAACGACGGCTGCTCGGCGAAGGCGTCGGGCAGGGTGTCGCCGGGCGCCAGGCCGGTGCTGGTGTTGGCGATGAAATAGGATTTGAAGGCGGTGTCTTCCTGGCCCTGGGCAATGGCTTGCGAGCCGGGCACCAGACGCCGGGCCTGGACGCCGGACAGACCCCCGAACCAGGCCATCTGCACTTCGTCGTTGCGGAAGGCGGTGACCGCCGCCGGGTAGGACTTCACCGGTACGTATTTCACCGGTACGCCGAGCGCCTCTTCCAGATGCGCGGCCACTTTGCCGAAGCGCTGTTCCAGGCGCGACTCGTCCTGGTCGGGGATCGCGGTGAAGGTGAAGGTTTGCGCCGGTTCGCGGGAATCACAGGCGGCCAGCAGCAGCACGGCGCAGGCCGTGGCCAGAAGGGGTTTGATCATTGTCAGCTCCGTTCAATAGGGAGTGTTACCGGACGTTATTGATCACCGCCGCGTGCCCGGCTATCCGCGGTGGCTCAGGTATGCCATGACTTGTGCCCGGCTGCCCTGATACAGAATGGGGCCTTCCCGGCGTTGTAGCATGTAATCGTACATGGGGTCGTAGTAGCCGCTCAGCAGTTCGCGGATCCACACCCGGTGGCGCTGCGGATCGCCGCCGCGCTGCGCCTCCAGGGCCGCCTCCAGTTCGCCGCGCAAATATTGATGGCGGGCGCCGCCCAGCCGCTTGCGGATGCGGTCCAGGGCGGCCAGCAATGCCTCGGCGAGCCGCTCGAACGCCTGCGCTTCGCCGTAGTGGCGGCTGTATTCGTCCAGCGGCCCGGTGACGTAATCCTCCAGGGTCACCTGCACGCGGGCTTCCAGCGGCTCGTCGATGACCACCCGCGGCGACTGGCGGATGCGCGCCTGCAGATCGTCCGGCACATAGCAGCGGCCGATCAGTTTGCCTTCGTCTTCCACCACCACCGGGGCCGGACCCCGGTGCTGATGCTTGAGCAGGGCGATGGCCAGCCGATTCTCAAAATCGATCTGGCTGGGCTGGCCCGCGGGCCGGCGCCCGAACGCCGAGCCGCGATGGTGGGCCAGCCCCTCCAGGTCGACGGCGTCCTCCAGCCGTTCGATCAACCGCGTCTTGCCGCAACCGGTGCGGCCGCTGAGCACCACCATGGGCAGGTGGCGCAGATTGTGTTTAAGACGGTCGAGCAGGAAGCGGCGCATGGCCTTGTAGCCGCCCACCACCAGCGGCACATGCACGCCGGCCTGGTCCAGCCAGGCCTGGGTGGTGCGGCTGCGCAGGCCGCCACGGAAACAATACAGATAGCCGTCCGGGTGGGCCCGGTGCCATTCCCGCCAGGCGTCCAGGCGAACGCTCTTGGCGCGGCCGCTGACCAGCTCGTTGCCGAGATCAATGGCCGCCTGCTGGCCCTGCTGTTTATAGCGGATACCCACCTGGTGCCGCTCGTCGTCGTCGAGCAGCGGCAGATTGCTGGCGGCGGGGAAGGCGCCCTTGGCGAATTCCACCGGCGCGCGCACGTCCAGTAAGGGTGTGTCGCCGAGAAACAGCCCGGCGTAATCTCGAGTGTCGTCCATGGCGGGAGATTCTAGCAGCCTGAGCGCGCCCTGGCGCTAGCTCCTACAACGCTCAGGCCGGACGCAGCTGGCCGGTCAGGTGCGGTTTGACGCCGTCCTTCGCCAGCACGCGGAAGTCGATGCCGCCGTCGAGCTGTTCGCGGGCGAACTTGACCGTGGCCGGGATGAACATCGGCACCTTGAATTGCACCGCCACGGTGAAGGCTTCCTCAGGCAGTTCGTGCTGAAGTTGCCCCAGGGCGCGGGCCTTGGACCACATGCCGTGGGCGATCTGGCGCTTGAAGCCGAACAGCTTGGCGGTCAGCGGGTAGAGGTGGATCGGGTTGCGGTCACCGGACACGGCGCCGTAACGGCGGCCGGTGTTGCCGGGGACTTTCCATTCAATGGCGTCGGTGACCGGCTCCGGGGTGCCGCGTGATCCTTTATCGGATTTCACACCGCTGCCGCCGCCACGGAAGAAGTTCACCGATTCGCTGGCCCAGACCCGCTCGCCGCCGGTGCTGACCACCGTGAAGATGGAGAACTCATAGCCTTTTTCCACCTGGGTCAGGTTGCCCAGATAGCATTTGATGTTGAGCTGCTCGCGCTCGGCGATGGGGCGGTACTGGGTGATGTTGTTGCGCACGTGCACCAGGCCCATTGCCGGGAACGGGAAGCCGTCTTCCATCATCAGCGCCATATGCAGCGGAAAGGCGTGGATGTGCGGGTAGGTGACTGGCAGGCGGCCGTCGTCGCTGAACCCGCAGACCTTGCGGTAGGCGGCCAGGTGACCGGCGTCCAGGCCCACATCGTTGAGGCGCAGACCGACATTGGGCAGTTGCGGGTTTTTGCCGGGTTTCACCCGGGCACGCATCACCGCTTTGGCGAAATTGACCGGCATCGCCGGGGCGTGGCGCAGCTCGCGGAAGTTCACGTCACTCATAACAGCGTCCTTGATCTCTGCAAATACGGCCGACGCCGCGTTACAGCGGCGGCGTCGGCAAATTTGGGGACAGTATAGGCAGTGCGGAGAGCAGCCTGGATTGGCCGTATCGCCTGGGGGCGCCCCCGAGCAGGCCTATCAATGCCGGTGGGTCAGGTGCGTGGCGGGGTGTCGGAGCGCCACTGGGCCACCCCGAAGTAGATCAGGCGCACCTGTTTCTCCGCCATGATCAACATCTCGTGCTGGCCGGCCTCGTCGTCTTCATCCAGCTCCAGCATTTCCTGGGTCAGAGCGACCACGCTGTTGACCACCAGGGAGGCCATCATTTGCAGGTCCTCGGCGTTTACCCGCACCAGGAACGGAAAGCGCGCCATATCCATGGCCAGCTCACTGACGAACAAACGGATCTCACGGCGGATCGCCTGGCGCATGGTGGCCGAGCCGCCGTACAGCTCCTTTGAAACGAACAGGAAATGGGTGCGGTTATTGCGCACGTAGGTAAAGAAGGTCTCCATCGACCCGCGGATCATGCGCTCGTTGGGCAGTTCCTGTTGGCGCACTTCGCGCATCATCTGGCGCAGGGTGCGGAAGGACTCATCCAGGAGGGTCAGGCCCAGGGCGCTCATATCCGGGAAATGGCGATAAAAGGCGGTGGGCACCACGCCGGCGCGTTTGGTCACCTCACGCAGGCTTAAAGAGGAAAACGGGGCCTTTTTGGCCACCAGGTCCAGGGCCGCGTCCATGAGCGCCTGACGAGTCCGCCCCCTCTTCGGCCGTCGTCCCCGAGTCGGAGTCTCTCTGCTCATGGTTTTTGCTCCCGAATCATCGTTTTTATTCTCCGCATTTTCGCCATGTTATTGAAAATCCCCGGCGGGATACAGACAACTGATTGATTTTACTGTGTAAAAAAGTATAAGTGTACACGTGTTGACATCAAAGCCCTGCCTCGGTATAAAGTGCACAACTGTACACAAACGGGAGTTGGCATGAACGTCATCACCGCTTCAAATTCACAATCCGGCACTCCGGGCCTGATCCGTCGTTTGGGCAAGGCACTCAGCACGCCTTTTGACCCGGAGGACTATCTCGCCCTGTTCGATCCGCTGCAGTCCGCCCGCGAAATACGCGCCCGGGTGATCGGCGTGCATCGCGAGAGTGACCAGGCGGTGACTCTGACCCTGCAACCCAACCGCCTGTGGAAAGGTCACCGCGCCGGCCAGCACGTTCTGCTGGGCGTCGATATCGAGGGCGTGCGGCACCAGCGTTGTTTCTCCCTGTCCTCGGCCCCCGGTAGCGCGCCCACCATCAGCGTGAAGCGCCAGGGCGAGGGCGGTGTCAGCGACTATCTGGTCAGCCACTGCCGCGAAGGCGACTTGCTCAGCCTGGCCGAACCCGCCGGCGATTTCGTGTTGCCGGACGCGCTGCCCGAGCGCCTTCTGATGGTCACCGCAGGCTCCGGGATTACACCCGTTCACAGTATCGTGAAGTCCCTGCTCGCGTCCAACTTCGACGGCAAAGTGATCTGGGTGCACTTCGAGCGCCGCTACCAGGACCTGATGTTGAGCGATTCCCTGGCCGCTTTGCGCCGGGACCCGCGCCTCGACCTGCGTCTCGTATTCAGCGGCGATACCCCACGTGACGGCGACCAGGCTGGCCGTCTGAATGAACACTGGCTCACCGACAACGTCGCCGACGCCGCCGCGCACACCATTTTCACCTGCGGGCCCGCCGGCTTTCTCGACACGGTGATGGGCTGGCACGGCGAGCACGGCCGCGCGCCGCTGTTCCACGAGCGCTTCAAGGCGGCGCCGGTGGTGGCCGGCGAAGGCGGCCGGCTGCATTTCGCGCGCACCGGCGGCCAGGCGGAGGCCGCCGCCGGCGTCTCCCTGCTGGAAGCGGCGGAGCAGGCCGGTCTCAAACCCAAGCATGGCTGCCGCATGGGCATCTGCCACACCTGCAAGTGCCGGGTGAGCAAGGGCCGGGTGCGCGATCTGCAGAGCGGCGAGAGCCGTGAATTGAACGGCCAGGAAGTTCGTATTTGTGTTCACGCCGCCGAGGGCGACGTGG
>DGNT01000122.1 GCA_002389055.1 Alcanivorax sp. UBA4485 | reverse complement strand
CTCCATTCTCCAAGTTGGCTCTGAGGTCACCGGGGCAGGGCCCCGCAAACCGGAATTAGCACTCTCACGAGTCGAGTGCTAATCATAGTTGCCGCTTCACGGCAGTCAATAGGTGGGTGAGGAAATCTATCTCGTCACCGTGCCCCGCGAGATGGGGGCGATACGCCCTGTTTCAAGCGGCAAACCCGAAGCTATCTTTTCGGTCATTGGCCGACCGTCGCGGCCCCGGCATACTCCCCGTTTTCGTTTGACGAGGAGCGACCCATGGATCTGAACAATAAAGTAGTGGTAGTGACCGGGGCCGGCCGGGGGCTGGGGCGCGGTATCGCGGTGAGCCTGGCGAGCGGCGGCGCGCGCATCGCCTGCGTGGACCTGAACGAGGACGACCTGCGCGACACCGTGGCCCGCTGCGAGCAGGCCGGCGGCGAGGCGAAAAGCTACCTGGCCAATGTCGCCCGGGAAGAAGAGGTCACCGCCCTGTTCAACAGCGTGGTGGCGGACTTCGGCGCCCTGCACGGCCTGGTCAACAACGCCGGTATCACCCGCGACGGCCTGCTGATCAAGTATAAGGACGGCGAGCTGCAATCCACCATGAGCCTGCAACAGTGGCAGGCGGTGATCGACGTGAACCTGACCGGGGTGTTCCTGTGCGGCCGTGAGGCGGCCCGCTGCATGCTGGAAAGCGGCGTCGAGGAAGGCGTGATCGTCAACATCTCCTCCATCGCCCGCCAGGGCAGCTTCGGGCAAACCAACTACGCCGCCGCCAAGGCCGGGGTGGTGGCCATGGCCGAAGTCTGGGCGCGGGAACTGGCGCGCTACAACATCCGCACCGGCGTGGTGGCGCCGGGCACCATCAACACCGATATGATCGCCGCCATGAAGCCCGAAGCCCGCGACCGGCTGGTGGGTTCGGTGCCGCTGAAGCGGCTCGGCGAGCCGGAGCACATCGCCCGCTCGGTGCGTTTCATCTTTGAGAACGACTACTTCACCGGCCGCGTGATCGAAACCGACGGCGGTCTTCGCTAGAAGACGCACCTTGAAAAGGGCTGAGGGTAGCGATTGTGGGAGCGGGCCCTGCCCGCGAAAGGCCGGCAACGCCGGCCGGCGGGATACCAGAGACGCTGATGGTGCTGTCGTTAGAGGGGGCTCTGGGATCCTGCCGGGGCTGCGCCCCTTTCGCGGGCAGGGCCCGCTCCCACAATCCCCCAATCCCGCCGCTTGTAGCTTGCGGCTTGAAGCCTGAAGCTAGTCTCATGAACCAGGAATTCATCGACGCGGTATATCAGATCGTTGGCGCCATCCCGGCGGGCCGCGTGGCCAGCTATGGGCAGGTGGCGCGGCAGGCGGGCTTCCCGCGCCATGCGCGCTTCGTCGGCCGTTTGATGAGCCGGCTGCCGAAAGGCTCCACCCTGCCCTGGCACCGGGTGATTCGCGGCGACGGCGTGCTGCCGCTGGCCGGCACGCCCAGCGGCGAGGTCCAGATCCAGCGGCTCGCCGACGAAGGCGTCACCGTGCTCGGCAGCCGCGTCCCCAAATCCTGCTTCTGGCAGCCCTGACCGAAGGTCAGGGCATGTGCGAGCGGGCCCAGCCCGCGAAAGGGAGCGAAGCTCCCGGCAGGATTCCAGAGACGCGGCTAAACACTCTCGTCACGCCGCCGCAACCACCAGATCGTCAGCAGAATGGCCGGCACGCCGAGCAGCGCGGCGTAGTTGAAGAACACCGTGTAGCCCGACGCCTTTACCACTTCGCCGGAGAAGCCGCCGATGAACTTGCCCGGCAGGGTCATCAGTGAGCTGAACAGCGCGTACTGGGTGGCGCTGAAGTTGCGATTGGTAAGGCTGGACATAAAGGCGATCAACGCCACGTTGGCGAAGCCGCCGAACAGGTTGTCGGCGCTGATCACCGCCGCCAGCCAGGCCAGCGATACCCAGCGCACCTGCTCCGGGTCCACCGGCACCTGCGTGACCGGCGAATAGGTGGCCATCACCGCGAACAGCAGATTGGTCAGCGCCACGCCGATCGCGCCGACCAGCAGCGAGCGGCCCAGCCCGTAGCGCAGCACCGCCAGCCCGCCCACCGCGGAGCCCAGCATGGTCATGAAGAAGCCGAAAAACTTGGCCACCGTGGCGATTTCGTTCTTGGTGTAGCCGATGTCCAGGTAAAAGGGGTTGGCCATCACCCCCATGGTGATGTCGCTGAT
The DNA here is from genome assembly GCA_002389055.1 of Alcanivorax sp. UBA4485. Classification (GTDB taxonomy): domain Bacteria; phylum Pseudomonadota; class Gammaproteobacteria; order Pseudomonadales; family Alcanivoracaceae; genus Alloalcanivorax. The sequence goes on along the minus strand of DGNT01000122.1, from coordinate 10,712 downwards.
CCGGTAGATCGCCACCAGCGCCAGCAGGCCCAGGGCGATGCGACCATAGCGGCCGAAGAAGTCCCGGAACGGGGCGATCAGGGCGGTTTCCAGCCACTGCTTCGGGTCACGGCCGAAGCTTTCCCGGGGCGGCGTGTCCGGCTCGCGGATGATCAGCGTGGTGACAATGCCCACCCCCATCAGCCAGGCCATGGCGTGGTAGGCGCCGTTCCAGGAATCGTAGCTGGCGATGTAGAAGGCGCCGGCGCCGGCCACCAGCATGGCGGTGCGGTAGCCGAAAATGTAGGTGGCGGCCATGGCGCCCTGGAAGGATTCGTCAGCGGAATCAATGCGGTAGGCATCGATGCAGATGTCCTGGGTGGCGGAGCAGAACGCCACCAGCAGCGCCAGCTGGGCGAAGCGCTCCAGGTGGCCCACAGGCTCCACCAGCGCCATCGCCGCCAGGGACAACGCGATGCCCACCTGGGCCAGCAGCAGCCAGCCGCGCCGCTGACCCAACAGACGGTTCAGCAGCGGCAGCTTGAGCCGGTCCACCACCGGGGCCCAGAACACCTTGATCGAGAACATGATGCCCACCCAGCTGAAATAGCCGATGGCGGCGCGGTCCACATCGGCGTCCGCCAGCCAGGCCGACAGGGTGGAGAACACCAGCAGGTAAGGCAGCCCCGCGGAGAAACCCAAAAACAGCATCACCACCACCCGGGGGTGGCTGTACAGCTGCCAGGCAGTGCGGAGAGTGTGGCTCAGGGGAGGCATCGGTTTCCCGTTAATGACTCGAAAAGGAGACATAGTCCCGGTTTGCGCCGTACAGCACAACACGGCGCCGGCAACATTTAACAACCACCGGGCCTCAACAACACACCGCGATTGTGGCCGGCCGGCGGCACGCCTAGCATAGCGCCATGACCAATCCAGCCTCCCCCGACCACGCCGAACCCTGGTACCTGCTGGGCGCCGGCAACATGGGCCTGCTCGCCGCCCATTACCTGCAACGCGCCGGCTTCACCGTCATCGTCCTGCGCCGCGACGACACGCCGACCCTGGAACGCACTCTGATACTCCCGAGCGGCGACCCGGTGCTACTCCAACTTTTGTGCGAGCCCCTTGTGGGAGCGGGCCCAGCCCGCGAAAGGGAGCAAAGCTCCCGGCAGGATGCCAGAGACCTTTCTAAAGATGCTATAAACAACGCCTCTGGTATCCCGCCGGCCGGCGCTGCCGGCCTTTCGCGGGCGGGGCCCGCTCCCACAAATCCCGCTCCAGCAGCGGGCGCGCCGATCCGGCGGCTGGTGGTGGCTTGCAAGGCGCCGTTCACCGTCGATGCTCTGGCCGGCCTGCCGCTGGCGGCGGACGCCACCGTGCTGCGGCTGCAGAACGGCCTGGGCAGCCTGGACGGGCTGCTGCCCGACGGGGCGCGCATGATCGAGGTGGTCAGCGCCTCGGCGGTGAAGCGTGACGGCGACGCGCACCGTGTGGTCGCCGAGAATGACACCTGGATGGGGGAAAGCGCCGCCGGGGGACCGCCGGCCTGGTTCGGCGCCCTCTCCGCCCACTGGCCGAAACTGCACTGGCCCGACGATTTCCGCCACCGCCAGTGGCGCAAACTGGTCGGCAACGCGGTGATCAACCCGCTCACCGGCCTGCACGATGTGGCCAACGGCCGTATCTTCCAGGACCCGGCGCTGGCCGGCGAGGCCGAACAACTGGCCCGCGAAGCGGATCGGGTATTCACCGCCCTGGACCCGACCTGGCCCGGCGACTCCCTCCCCGGCGTCCGCGCCCTGGCCGAAGCCACCGCCGGCAACACCTCCTCGATGCGCGCGGACATGCAGGCCGGCGCCGTCACCGAAATCGACGCCATCAACGGCTGGCTGCTGCGCCAGGCCGAAGCGCTTGATATCGATCTGCCCGCCCACCGCCGTATCGTCGCGGCGGTGAAAGCCCGGCACCCTTGAGCGGTTGTGCCGGGGCCGGCGTTGCTCTATGTTTGCCTCCGCTTCAGGTGTACGGGAAGCCGGTGAAAGGCCGGCGCTGCCCCCGCAACGGTATGAGGTAGTCGTTACCACCACGCCACCAGGCACGCCCTGGGAAGGCGGTAACGGCGTCACCCCTTGAGCCCGGAGACCGGCCTGTCGCCACTGGCGCGCCCCGCCCGACCCTGTCGGTTCGGGGCGCACCCCATGTACGGAGGGTGCATCGGGAGGACAATACTATGCATACCCACCCCCTTAAGGTGGCCGCCGCTGTAAAGCTGGCTTTGGCCACGGCTTGCCTGTACGCGCCTGTTACCCAGGCCGCGCAGTCCGATAACACACTCGCCCCGGTGGAAGTCACCGGCTCACGCACCGCCAGCGTGGCGCGGGAACTGCCCACCGGCACGCTGATCCTGGACCGGGACACCATCGACGCGATGCCCGCCAATAACCTGGCGGACGTGCTCGACACGCTCGGCGGCGTCCAGGTGCGCCGCAATTTCGGCATCAACGGCGCCCGCGCCACCATCGACATGCAGGGCTTCGGCGCCAGCGCCACCTCCAACACCCTGGTGCTGCTCAACGGCCGCCGCTACAGCAACGTGGACCTGTCCGGCCCGGACATTGCCTCGATCCCGCTGGCGGCGATCGAGCGCATCGAAGTGCTGCCCGGCGCCGGCGCCGCGCTGTACGGCAACGGCGTGGTCGGCGGCGCGGTCAACATCGTCACCCGCGAGCGCTACGACAACCGGGCCGGCGTGGAAGTCACCGGCGGCAGCTTCAGCACCAGCGGCGGCAGCCTCTGGGCCACCGGCCACCACCGGGGCGAAAACCCCGACAACCACACCAGCGCCGCCGCCTCGGTGCAGGCCCTGCACAGTGACGGCTACCGGCAAAACAACGACCTGCAGCAACGCAACGCCTTCGCCGATCTGCGCACCCGCCGCGACGACCTGACCTTCTACCTGACCGCCACCGGCGAGCGCCAGAACCTGGACCTGCCCGGCGGGCGCACCGTGAACCTGGCCACCGGCGAGAACCCGTTCGAGGACGACCCGGAAGGCGCCGCCACCCCCTACGACTGGGCGGACCAGGACACGGTCACGGTGATGCCGGGCATGAACGTGCGCATCGGGAATCACAGCCGCCTGCATCTGGATTTCGCCGGCCGCCGCAAGGAGCAGAGCTACTTCTTCTACTTCCCGGGCTTCTCCACCTACGGCGAAACCGACGTGGACAGCTACAGCGTCAACCCGCGTTTCACCAGCCAGTTCCAGGCCGCCGGCCTGACCCACAACACCACGGTGGGCTGGGACCTGTACGACTACCGTCTGGAGAACCGCAGCGCCGGCGAGCAAGCGCGGATCGGCGACCCCACCAGCACCAAGGACGTGGACCAGCGGCAAACCGCCTGGTACTTCCACGATGTGATGACCCTGGACCGCTGGTCGTTCACCCTGGGCGCGCGCCGCCTGGACGTGGATACCGAGACCGAAACCACCGGTTTCAGCGCCGGCCAGGGCCAGGACAGCCAGGACGCGGAAATGTACGAAGGCGGTGTGCGCTACCACTTCGACGGCGGCCTGGATGTGTTCGCCGGCGCCCAGCGCAGCGTGCGCATCGTCAACGCCGACGAAATCACCCCGGATGACGAGCTGCTGGAGCCGCAGACCGGCGAGCAGTACACCCTGGGCGCCAGCTGGCAAAAAGGCATCCAGACCTCGACGCTGACCGCCTGGCAGGGGCGCTTCGAGAACGAGATCGTCTACAACCCCTACGCCGGCGCCTTCGGGGCCAACGTGAATCTGGAGGACCGCACCCGCCGCCGTGGCGTGAGCCTGAACAGCCGCTGGCGGCTGGACCGGGACCTGACGCTGGTGCTCAACGGCACCCTGCAACGGGCCGAGTTCGACGAGGGCGAATGGGAAGGCAACGACGTGCCGCTGGTGTCGCGCCAGCTGTTCTACGCCCAGGCCAACTGGCAGGCGCTGTCCTGGCTGGAGCTGTCCCTGGCGCACCGCTACGTGGGCAAGCGCCGCTTCGACAACGACCAGCCCAACGACTTTCAGCAGATCGACAGCTATCGGATGACCGACCTGGAAGCCACCGCCCGCTACCAAAATGCCTACTTGCGCATCGGGGCCTATAACCTGGAGGATGAACTGGCGGCGGATTACGGCATCAAAGCCACCAACAACCTCAGTTATAACGCCTACCCCCTGCCGGAACGGCACTACCGGGTAAGCCTGGGAATGGAATTCTGACCATGAGCGACGGCAAGGACGACAAGACCCGCATCAACCGGGTGATCACCCGCAGCGGCGACGATGGCCGCACCGGCCTGGCGGACGGCAGCCGGATCGCCAAGGATCACCCGCGCATCCAGGCCCTGGGTGCGCTGGACGAGCTGAACAGCGGCCTGGGCGTGCTCCGCGCCCGGGCCCTGGACGCGGACCTGGACGCACTGCTGGAGCGTATCCAGCATTTGCTGTTCGACCTGGGCGGCGAATTGGCGGTGCCGGGCACCGTCACCCTCACCGACGCCGATCTGGTGGAAGTGGAATCCCAGGCCGACACGCTCAACGCGGAACTGGCACCGCTCAAGGAATTCGTGCTGCCCGGCGGCCACCCGGACGCCGCCTGGTGCCACCACTGCCGCACGGTGGCGCGGCGCGCGGAGCGGGACCTGATCGCGGTCGGCGACGACGACCAGATCAACCCGGTGAGCCGCGCCGTGCTCAATCGCGTCGGCGACCTGCTGTTCGTGATGGCCCGCGCCATCAACCTGCGCACCAACACCCAGGAGCCGCAGTGGGTGCAGCGTAAGGATCGTTAACCGAGCCCTTGAGGCGCGGGCGGGCCCGCTCCCACACCGCTATTCACCCAGCATGAACAGTTTGGCTTCCAGCCCCCTCAGGCTGAACGGGTAGCCGTTGAGGATAGGCCGGTCGTTATTTCTGCAGAAATCCAGAAAGTTGAGAAGAAAGTGAGACAGGTTAATCGACGACAGCGCCCATACCTCCGGACGCTTTTCGATTTTGGCTATACCCTCAACCTTGCGCCCCGGGAAGCCGACCTGGTAGAACCCCACCCTTTCAGACATAAGATGCAGATCCAGTTCGGCTTGCAGGCTGTATTCCTGGAAAAAGCGGCCAATGGCAAAGGACACCCGGCTGTCCATCATCACCAATCTGTCAGGGAAAAGGCACGCCCATACCTTGGCCCAGCCGGAATTCATATGGGTAACGCCCTCATGATTCCCGGCACCCAGAATATCAACATGCGCGCGTAGAACGTTCAGCAAGGACCGCGACGCGTAAAGCTTCTCGACCGTGGGCTTGTTGTACTTTCTCCGACCCACCGGATAATAAATTTTGCCGCTGTCCATGATCACCGATACCGCTTCCAAGCATCGGTCCTCGTCCTCGTTATCCAAAGCCAGTGCCAGTTCGTTGCCGGCGATCGACAGGATTTGCGACAGGTCGGAGAACGACCGCCCCGTGCGATGCCGTTCATGCAACCACGAATAGGTCTGCCGCAACCTGAAGCGCCAGATATATTCCGGGTTTCTGGCTTCCAGACGCGTCGCGATAAAATCGAACAGCCGGTGCTCTAACTGCGCGCCCTCTACTTTCATGGTCTGACGCAGCACCGCCCTTTTGGCCGCGGTCAACGAGAACACACACTTCTTCAGTTCCGCAAGGCGGTCATACCGGCGCGGGTCCTTGATACGGTAAAAGCGGTCATGGGCGCCGGAATAGTCCATGCAGAACAGCTGTATAAACCGCAGGCAAGCAAAGGTTTTACCAGGTTGTGAAATGCCGGGTATCGATGAGTCGGCAAGGTCACGAAGGTCCCTGTAACTGAACGACACCGGCAACCGACCCGCGTTGCGAAACATGGCCTCGTGATTAAAAATACGGCGCTTTATCTCCGGGGCGTTAGGCTCCGGATCCTCAGGAAGCAATGTCATACTCTTCCAAAAACCGGAAATTACTCTTTAACCAATGCTGAAAACGCCGGCGCAGCTCGTCGTCGCTGGGCACTGGAACCTGTATCCATTCACAGCGTTGGCGTACGCCAAGCCGGAACGCTTCGAAAGCGCCATGCCGACGCATGGAAAACCATTTTTTTTGCCCGCGTTGTGCCGTCACGGACACATTGATACCCCTGGGCTTATCACGCCGGGTTACCGTGATGCCAATGATCCCGAAGCTGTTGTCTTGCGGCTTCAGCTTACTGAGCTCGTTCACCGAGACACGCCGCAGCTTAGGCGCGGCGCCGAGCGTGCCCTGGCGTCTGAGCGCGCGAATCTGAGCGTCCCGCCAGGCCAGGGCCGCTTGAAGGGCGGCGTGCTGATCAGAATACCGGTTGTCTCGAAAGCATTTTCTGAACTGTCTTTTACGGCCTTTTTCGTCCACGTAGGGCAGCGCGCACCACCAGAATCCGCAGGCCTGCTTTCTGTAGATATACCGGTATGGATTCCCCGTTTTTTTATTATTAACTTCGTGCATTTTTTAAACTTCCTTATTACCGGAACAATTATGTCTGTCCCTTTTTTATAATCTATTTTTGTTGCGCGAAGAACCTAACATCACCCTGATATTAACTTCCACAATAATTCACCGAAGAGACAGACCCGGCGGTCATATATATCCAGGATTTCCTGGATTTTGAAAGAATGTGCAAGGCGCTGGGTCGTGGGGCCGGCAGGGCTTAGACTGGCACCATGGGCATCCGCAACAAGCTTTTCCTCACCTTTCTCGGCACCTTCGTGGTACTGATCGTGGCCGCGAGCGGGTTCTATTTCTTTGCCTTCGAGCAGAGCCTGCGCAAGTACATCGACGAGCGGCAGCAGGCGCAGGTGGAACGCCTGGCCGACCATCTCGGCGTGCTTTACGCGCAACGGGGCAACTGGGATTTCCTGCTCAGCGACCCGCGCGTGCTGGGCCGACTGTACTGGCTGGCCGGCGACCGTAACACCGACACCGAGCCGGGCAAGCGCGACCGTCGCGACGCGCCCCGCCATCTGAGCCTGCTGGCGGCGGACCGGCGCCCGCTGATCGGCCCACCGCCGCCGCAACAGTTCAGCCGCCTGGTGCCGATCCGCACCGACAACGACCTGGTGGGCTGGCTGGCGTATCCCGATCAGGAGGCGATCCGCGACAAGCTCGACCGGCGCTTCCAGGAGCGCCAGCTCAATTTCGCCGGCTGGATGGCCCTGGTGGGGCTGGCCCTGTCGTTGCTGGTGTCCTGGCTGCTGGCGCGCCATCTGGTGGCGCCGGTGACGGCGCTCAGCGCCCACACCCGCAAGTTGCGCGAAGGCGACTATCAGACCCGGCTGGGCAGCCGGCGCCGCGACGAACTGGGCGATTTGATCCGCCATGTGGACAGCCTGGGCGAGCGCCTGGACCAGGGCCAGAAAGCCCGCCAGCGCTGGTTTTCGGACATCGCCCACGAGCTGCGCACGCCGCTGTCGGTGCTGCAGGGCGAGCTGGAAGCGGTGGTCGATGGCGTGCGCCCGCTCAACCACGAAACCATCGCGGCGCTGGAATCCGAGGTGCGCCAGCTCACCCACCTGGTCAACGACTTGCATGACCTGGCCCTCGCCGACGCCGGTAACCTGCGCTATCACTTCACCGCGCTGGATCTGGACGCGCTGTGCGAGGACGCCGTGGACGCGGCGCGCCCGGCGCTGGGCCGCCGGCGCGTACGCCTGCGCACCGATCTGAGCCCGGCGCGGGTCAACGGCGACCCGGTGCGCCTGCGTCAGCTGCTCGATAACCTGCTGCAGAACAGCCTCAAGTACACCGACGAAGGCGGCGAGGTGCAGCTCACCCTGGACGGAGACGGCGGCGACTGGCGCCTGACCCTGAACGACAGCGCGCCGGGCGTGCCCGACGATGCCCTGCCCAAACTGTTCGATCATCTGTACCGGGTGGAGAGCTCCCGCAACCGCCAGACCGGCGGCGCCGGCCTTGGCCTGGCCATTGCCCGGCGCATTGTCGAAGCACATGGCGGCACTATGACAGCGGACCATAGCCCGCTGGGCGGTCTTAGAATTACGGTGCGGTTGCCCCGCTAAAGGAACAAAGCATGGCGAAAATTCTGATCGTCGAGGATGAACCCCGGCTGGCGCAATTGCTGGCGGACTATCTGCGCCACAGCCATTTCGAGCCGGAACAGACCGGCAGCGCCGCCGACGCCGAACGGCGCGTGCGCGACGGTGACTTCGACGCGGTGCTGCTGGACCTGATGCTCCCCGACGGCGACGGCATGGAAGTGTGCAAGGCGATCCGCCGTTTCTCCCAGGTGCCGATTCTGATGATCACCGCCCGCGTGGAAGAGGTGGACCGGCTGCTGGGCCTGGAGATCGGTGCCGACGACTACATCTGCAAGCCGTTCAGCCCCCGGGAAGTGGTGGCGCGGGTGAAAGCGGTACTGCGCCGCGCCGGTAACGCCGCCCAGCCCGCCGCCGAGGGCGGCCTGGCCCTGGACCGGCACCGCTTCGAGGCGGTCCATGACGGCGCCCGGGTGGCGCTCACCGCGATTGAATTCGAGCTGCTGGCCGCGTTGTCCCGCCAGGCCGGACGCATCTGGACCCGCGACCAGCTGATGGACGTAATCTATTCCGACCACCGGGTGGTGTCCGACCGCACCATCGACAGCCACATCCGCAAGCTGCGGCGCAAACTCAGCGAGGGCCTGACCGGCGATCACGACTGGATCGGCAGTGTCTACGGCGTTGGCTACCGATTACAAAATCCGGATGACGAAACGTGATTTCTCCACATTCGCTGCATATTGGCTGCACATTGCAGGTCCAATCTGTAAAGGAATCCGGGGCAACCCGGAACGTCATCACTCAAGGAGCAAGACGATGAAAAAATTGATGATTGTGACACTGACGCTGTTCTCCACCCTGGCCTTCGCCGGCTCGCCGATGGAAAAAGGCGCCGACCGTCACATGCAGAAAATGGCTCAGGAGCTCAACCTGACCCAGAAGCAGCAAGAGGAAATTCGCGAAATCCGCCAAGAGAAAGGCGAGGCGATGCGCGAGCTTCATAAAGAGGCCCAGGAAGAAATCCGCGATGTGCTGAACGAAGAGCAACGCGCCCAGTACGATCAGCACCAGAAAGACCGTATGGAAAAATGGGAAGAAAAGAAGGAAAAGTGGAAGGAACGCCACGGTAACAACTGATTTTTAGGAGCGGGCCTTGTGGGAGCGGGCCCTGCCCGCGAAAGGCAAGCAAAGCTTGCCGGCAGGATACCAGAGACGCATCTAAGAATGCCCGGGGCAGACCTTGTCTTTTTCGCCATCATCAGGCAAAAGACAAGACCTGCCCTTTTTCCTTTTATGAGGTTCCTGCATGTTTTCCGGTCTCAGCGCTTTCCCGCTTACCCCCATGGACGAAACCGGCATCGACGAGGCAGCCTTTACGACACTGATCAGCCGCCTCGCCAGCGCCGGCGTCGATTCCATCGGGGCGTTAGGCTCAACCGGCAGCTACGCCTACCTCAATCGCGATGAGCGCAAACGCGCGGCGGAGCTGGCCGTTCAGAACGCGGACGGCGTTCCCGTGATGGTCGGCATCGGATCGCTTCGAACACGGGACGTTCTTGGGCATGCCGAGGACGCGCAGACAGCGGGCGCGAACGCAGTGTTGCTGGCCCCCATGTCCTACCAGCCGCTCACCCGCGACGAGGTGTACGGTCTTTACGCGAAGGTGGTAGAGCATCTGTCGGTACCGTTGTGTGTTTATGACAACCCCAGAACGACGCACTTCGAATTCGATGACGACTTATACGCCGCCATCGCCGAGCTACCGCGGGTGAGCTCGATCAAGATCCCCGGCGTGCCGACCGACCCGGGCGCCGCCAGCGCACACATTGAACATTTGCGCGCCTTGCTCCCTTCCCGGGTAAGCCTTGGCGTCAGTGGCGACGCCCACGCCGCCACCGGTCTCAACGCCGGCTGCGACGCCTGGTATTCGGTCATCGGCGGCTTATTTCCTGAGACGGCGCTTGCCATCACCCGTGCCGCCCAACGTGGCGATGCCTCCGAGGCGACCCGCCTCTCGCAGCATCTGCAACCGCTGTGGCGCGCCTTCGAACAACACGGAGGCAGCATTCGAGTGATGGCGACGGCTGCGGGGATTCTGGGCCTCGCCGGTCATAACAGCCTTCCGCTGCCGCTAACGGCGTTGGATGGAGAGGCGCGTGACGAGCTGGAGCAACTGCTGGCGGGGCTGGGGTTGGTGGCGTAGCGGTGGGGCCTGCCGGGTGGCGGGGCTGGCCCTGCCCGCGAAAGGGGCGAAGCCCCGGCAGGATTCCAGAGGCTTTTCTAAAGGCAGCATAAACCACCTCTCTGGGATCCTGCCGGCCGGCTTTGCCGGCCTTTCGCGGGCTAGGCCCGCTCCTACAACAGGGCTCGCCGCATGTCGCCGAGCAGACCGCTGAGGTAGGTGGTGAAGCGTGCCGCGTCCGCGCCGTCGATTACCCTGTGGTCGTAGGAGAACGACAGCGGCAGCATCAGCCGGGGCTGAAAGGCGTTGCCGTCCCACACCGGTTTGGTGTCGGAGCGGCTGACGCCGAGGATCGCCACCTCCGGCCAGTTGACGATGGGCGTGAAGGCGGTACCGCCGATGCCGCCCAGCGACGAGATGCTGAAGCTGGCGCCCTTCATGTCCGCCGGTGACAGTTTGCGGTCGCGGGCCTTAGCCGCCAGCTCGCCGATTTCCG
>DGNT01000121.1 GCA_002389055.1 Alcanivorax sp. UBA4485 | reverse complement strand
CACGGCATCCTCGCCGAGGAAAGCGGCGAACAGCCGGGCACCGGCGCCGGCGCCGATTACCTGTGGGTGATCGACCCGCTGGACGGCACCACCAACTTTATCCACGGCCTGCCGCAGTACGCGGTATCCATCGCCTTGAAAGTCAAAGGCAAGGTGGAGCACGCGGTGGTGTACGACCCGCTGCGCGAGGAAGAATTCACCGCCAGCCGGGGCCGCGGCGCGGCCCTCAACGGCCGCCGCCTGCGCGTCACCAACCGGGCCGGCCTGGATGGCGCCCTGATCGGCACCGGCTTCCCGTTCCGTAACGACCAGATGGCCTACATGGACGCCTACATGGGCATGTTCCGGGCGGTGGCGGAATCCACCGCCGGCCTGCGCCGCCCCGGCGCGGCGGCGCTGGACCTGGCCTGGGTGGCCGCCGGCCGCCTGGACGGCTTCTTCGAGCTGGGCCTGCAGGAGTGGGACATGGCGGCGGGCACCCTGCTGATCACCGAGGCCGGTGGCCTGGTGGGCGACGTGGCCGGCGGCCACAGCCACCTGCAGCGCGGCAACATCGTGGCCGGCACCCCCAAGGTGTTCAAGGGCCTGCTGCAAAAGATCAAACCCCACCTGACCGACAGCCTCAAGCGCGGCTGACACCGCCACGGCCGCAGGCAAAGGCTTGCGGCTGTTTCTCCCTCTCACTGTCATGCGTAAAACCCATCCATAAGGGATAGGCCTGGGCGCCGAGCTCTGCTAGCGTTGAAGCATTGATTTCTTTCGCGCTAAGAACGCTTTCAGGAGAGCTCCCGATGACCCAGTTCAACCTCAAGGATCCGTCCCTTTTCCGCCAGCAGTGCTTTATCAACGGCCAGTGGTGCGACGCCGAGGACGGCGCCACCATCGACGTGGACAATCCCTCCAACGGTGAAATCATCGGCACCGTGCCGCGCATGAAGGAAGCGGACACCCTGCAAGCGATCGCCGCCGCCGACAACGCGCTGCCGGCCTGGCGCGCCAAGACCGCCGGCGAGCGGGCCGACCTGCTGTACGCCTGGTACAACCTGATGATGGAGCACCAGGACGACCTCGGCGCGCTGATGACCCTGGAACAGGGCAAGCCGCTGGCGGAATCCAAGGGCGAAATCGCCTACGCCGCGTCCTTTATCAAGTGGTTCGCCGAGGAAGCCCGCCGCGCCTACGGCGACACCATTCCCGGCGCCAAGCCCGGCCAGCACATTATCGTGATCAAGCAGGCCATCGGCGTCACCGCCGCGATCACGCCGTGGAACTTCCCGGCGTCGATGATCACCCGCAAGGCCGGCGCCGCCCTGGCGGCGGGCTGCACCATGGTGGTCAAGCCCGCCAGCGCCACGCCCTATTCCGCTTTCGCGCTGGCCGAGTTGGCCCAGCGCGCCGGCATCCCCGCCGGTGTCATCAACATCATCACCGGCTCCGCGGCGGCCATCGCCGACACCATCACCAGCTCGCCGGTGGTGCGCAAGGTCAGCTTCACCGGGTCCACCGAGGTGGGCAGCCAGCTGATGGCCAACTGCGCCGAGCACATCCAGAAGGTCTCCCTGGAACTGGGCGGCAACGCGCCCTTCCTGGTGTTCGACGACGCCGATCTGGACAAGGCCGTGGAAGGCGCCATCGCCAGCAAGTTCCGCAACACCGGCCAGACCTGCGTGTGCGTGAACCGCTTCCTGGTGCAGGACGGCGTGCACGATGCGTTCGTGGAAAAACTCAAGGCGGCAATGGAAAAACTGAAGGTCGGTGACGGCTTCGAGGAAGGCGTGACCCAGGCGCCGCTGATCAACGCCGGCGCCGCCAAGAAAGTGCTTGAGCACATCGAGGATGCCAAATCCAAGGGCGCCAAGGTGGTGCTCGGCGGCAGTGCCCATGAGCGCGGCGGCAACTTCGTTCAGCCCACGCTGATCACCGGTGCCTCCGCGGATATGGAATTCTGCCACGAGGAAACCTTCGGCCCGCTGGCGGCGGTGATCCGCTTCAAGGACGAGCAGGAAGGCATCCGCATCGCCAACGACACCCCGTTCGGTCTGGCCTCCTACTTCTATAGCGAGAACATCCACCGCGTATGGCGCGTGGCCGAGGCGCTGGAAGCCGGCATGGTAGGCATCAACGAAGGCCTGATTTCCAACGCGGCGGCGCCGTTCGGCGGCGTCAAGGAATCCGGCCTGGGCCGGGAAGGCTCCCACCAGGGCATGGAAGAGTACATGGAGGTTAAGTACCTCTGCATGGGCTGATACCCCCTTCACCCGACAGGAGCCGTTATGGCGACTTCCGCGCGCGTTGCACTGTTACCCGGCGACGGCATCGGCCCGGAGGTGATGGCCGTGGCCGAGGCGGTGCTCAAGACGCTGATCCACGGCCACGACCTGCCCCTGGCGTACGATGTGCTGCCCTGGCCGGCCACCGACTGGCACCGGCGCCACGGCGCCATGATGCCGGAGGACGCCCTGCCACGGCTGCGCGAGTACCAGGCGCTGCTGCTGGGCGCCCTGGGTGACCCGGGGCCGCTCAGCGATCCGCAACGTTACTGTCTCCCCGACGGCGTCTCCCTGGCGCCGTTGCTGACCCTGCGCAAGGGTCTGGACCTGTGGGCCTGCGAAAGGCCCGCCCGCTTCTACCCCGGCACCGTTCAGTACCTGGCCGATGATCGCGCCCGCGATCTGGATATGCTGGTGATCCGCGAAAACAGCGAAGGCGAGTACGTGGGCCAGGGCGGCCGCCTGCGCGCCGGTACCCGCGAGGAAATCGCCACGCAGCTGGAGGTGTTCACCTACACCGCCACCGAGCGGCTGATACGCCACGCGTTCGAACGCGCCCGGCAACGGGCCGCCGAACGGGCCGGCTCGGACAGCCCGCGCCGCTTCGACGGCGCCGACGGCGAGCCGCGTGAATCGCAGGTATGCCTGATCACCAAACGCAATGCCCAGGCGTTCTGGGGCACCCTGTACGACCGGGTGTTCGAGGAAGTGGCCGCCGACTACCCCGATGTGGCCACCCACCATGAACTGGTGGACGCGGCGGCGATGAAATTCGTGCAGGCGCCGTGGCGCTTCGACGTGGTGGTGGCCAGTAACCTGCACGGCGACATTCTCACCGACCTGGCGGCGGTGCTGGCCGGCGGCCTGGGCGTGGCGCCGTCCGCCAACCTGAACCCGGCGGATCCGTCACAGCCGGCCCTGTTCGAGCCCACCCATGGTTCGGCGCCGGACATCGCCGGCCAGGGTCTGGCCGACCCCCGCGCCACCCTTTTCAGCCTGGCGTTGATGCTCGACTGGATGGGCGAAAAAGAGCCGATTTTTTCTAGCGCGGCCCAGCATTTGCATGAGACGCTGGTGTCGGACCTCGCCGCCGGGCACTCGGCGTGCGGCACCGACGAAGTCGGTGCACGGATTCAAGGCGCCCTGGGCGGGAACCGCTGAATCTCAGCGGGTACCTCCGCCCGGGAATCGGGTATGGAGGAGCAAGCCATGAATCATCTGTCTCCACTTTTGGTGCAGTCCAGCGGGATCTGCGCGGAACGGGGCGAAGGAAGCTGGTTGTTTGACGGCGAAGGCCGTCGCTGGCTGGATTTCACATCGGGTATCGGCGTGACCGCCACCGGTCACTGCCACCCCAAGGTGGTGGAAGCCGCCCGCGAACAGGTCGGCAAGCTGGTGCACGCCCAGTACGCCACCGTCACCCACCCCAACATGCTGCGTCTCACCGACCGGCTTTACGAGCATCTGCCGCGCAACCTCGACGCGGTGGCGTTCTCCAACTCCGGCAGCGAAGCGGTGGAGACCGCGCTGCGGCTGGCCCGCCAGGCTTCCGGCCGTCCCAACATCATTGCCTTCACCGGCGGCTTTCACGGCCGCACCCTGGCGGCGGCCTCGATGACCACCTCCACCACCAAGGTCCGCGCCGGCTGGCAGCCGCTGATGGCCGGCGTCAGCTTCAGCCCCTTCCCGCACAGCTACCGCTACGGCTGGAGCGAGGAAGAGACCGTGGACTTCTGCCTGCGCGAGCTGGACCACGTGCTGATGACCCAGTCCGCGCCCTCGGACACCGCCGCCATGATCATCGAGCCGGTGCAGGGCGAATACGGCTACTACCCCGCCACCAAGCGTTTCATGCAGGGTCTGCGCGAGCGCTGCGACCGGCACGGCATCCTGCTGATCGCCGATGAAATCCAGGCCGGTTACGGGCGCACCGGACGGTTCTGGAGCCACGAGCACTTCGACGTCCAACCGGACATGCTGATCACCGCCAAGGGGCTGGCCAGCGGCTATCCGTTGTCCGCCGTGGCCGCCAGCCGGGCGATGATGTCCAGTGGGCACCCCGGCTCCCAGGGCGGCACCTACGGCGCCAATGCGGTGGCCTGCGCCGCCGCCCTGGCGACCCTGGACGTGATGGAACAGGAAGACCTGGTCAGCCACGCGGCCACCGAGGGCGCCTACCTGTTCGAACGTCTGCGCACGCTGCGGGACAGTCACGATTGCATCGACGAGGTGCGTGGCATGGGTCTGATGCTGGGCATGGAAATCGTCAAGGCGCCGGGCCAGCCGCACGGCGAGCGCGCCGCCGCCCTGCTCAAGACCTGCGAGCAGAACGGCCTGCTGTTGCTGCGCTGCGGCATCCATGGGCAGGTGGTGCGCTGGCTGCCGCCGCTCACCGCCAGCCGGCAAGAGATCGATCAAGCGGTGAACCTGTTCCAGGACGCGCTCGAAGAAACACGCTGAACCAAAGGCATTGAAGGAGACGCCATGAGCGCAGGCGCATTGCATGAGCCAAGGGTCACCGTCCTGTTGGCGGAGGACGAGCCCGCCCTGCCCGGCCTGGAACGGCTGCGCGGGGAAATCTCCCTACGCGAAGTGCGGGGCGACAACGGCCTCGCCGAGGCCCTGGCGGAAACGGACATCCTGGTGGTGACGGATTTCCGCGTCGAGGCCCTGGAGGCCGCCTGGCCCGACCCCTGCCCGATACGCTGGGTGCACGCCACCAGCGCGGGCGTGGACGCCCTGATGATCCCGCCGATCCAGAACGGCGATTTCCCGGTCACCAATGCCTCGGGCATTTTCGACCGGGGCATCGCCGAATACGTGCTCGGCGCGGTGCTGCTGTTCGCCAAGGACACCCTCACCAATCTGGCGCTGCAACGGGAACGGCGCTGGCGGCACCGGGAAACCGCCATGATCCGTGGCGCCCGGGCCCTGGTGGTGGGGGCCGGTTCAATCGGCCGGGAAATCGCCACGGTACTGGGTGGCCTGGGCATGGAAGTGGTCGGCACCGCGCGCCGGGCCCGCCAGGATCCGGCCTTCGCCCGGGTACACCGCCAGGAGGACCTGCCGGCCCTGCTCGGCGACGCGGATTACGTGATCGTGGCGGCGCCGCTCACCGACGACACCCGCGGCCTGTTCGACGACCGCCATTTCCGTCTGATGAAACCCGGCGCGGTGTTTATCAACGTGGGCCGTGGCGCCGTGGTGCGCACCCGGGCCCTGCTCGGGGCGCTGGACAGCGGCCGGCTGGCCGGCGCCGCTCTGGATGTGTTCGAGGAAGAACCGCTGCCGCCGGAGCACCCGCTGTGGCGCTACCCCAACGTGATGTTGTCCGCGCACATGGCCGGCGATTTCGTCGGCTGGCGGCGGGCGCTGGGCGAACAGTTCGTCGATAACTTTCAACGCTGGCGGCGCGGGCAGCCGCTGGTCAACCCGGTGGATAAGGCACGCGGCTATGGTCGCCGCTGAGAGAGGAGGCACGTCCATGAGCGAGGAACTGCGGACCCTGAGTGCGCTGGAATTGAAGAAGGCGTTCGAACGCCGGGAGCTGTCACCGGTGGAGGTGGCGGCGGATCTGCTCGACCATGTGCAGCATCACGACCATGCCCTGAACGCCTGGTGCCTGATCGACCGCGAGACCACCCTGGAGATCGCCAAAGCCTCCGAGCAACGCTACCTGAAAGGCGAAGCCCAGGGGTTGCTGGACGGCATCCCGGTGGCGGTCAAGGATGTGTTCCTGACCCCCATGTGGCCCACCCTGAAAGGCTCGCGCACCATCGACGGCGCGAGCACGCTGAACAAGCGCTCGCCGGCCACCGCCGCCCTGGAGCGCCACGGCTATGTGCCGCTGGGCAAGACCACCACCCCGGAGTTCGGCTGGAAGGGCGTCACCGACAGCCCGCTGTGCGGCCCCACCAATAACCCCTGGGACCCTTCGAAAACCGCCGGCGGCTCCAGCGGCGGTTCCGCCGCGGCGGTGTCCGCCTGCATGGCGCCCCTCGCCCTGGGCACCGACGCCGGTGGCTCGATCCGTATTCCGGCGGGCTTTTGCGGCATCGTCGGCCACAAGCCCACCTTCGGTGAAGTGCCGCACTGGCCGGCCAGCCCGTTCGGCAGCCTTGCCCATGCCGGGCCCATGACCCGCACGGTGGCGGACGCCGCCCTGATGATGCAGGTGCTCAGCGAAACCGACCCGCGCGATTCCCAGGCGGCGCCACGGCGCGGCACCGATTACCTGGGCGCCCTGGAGGGGGACCTGTCCGGGCTGCGCATCGCCTACAGCAATAACCTGGGTTACGTGGACGTGGACCCGGACATCGAACGGGCCTGCGCCGCCGCCGTGGAGGTGTTCCGCGACCTGGGCGCCACCGTGGTGGAAGTGGACCCGGGCTTCAGCAACCCGCTGGCCGCCTTCGGCCACCTGTTCTACGGCGGCGCCGCCAACGCCTGCCGGGACCTGACGCCGCGCCAGCGGGAGCAGATGGACCCGGGCCTGATGCAGGTGGTGGCCAAGGCCGAGCGCCTGTCCATGCTCGACTACCTGGCGGCGGTGAACGAACGCATGACCCTCTCGGAGCGGATGGCGGTGTTCCACCAGAAGTACGATCTGCTGGTCACCCCGACCCTGCCGATCACCGCCTTCGAGACCAACCGGGAGGTGCCGCCGGACTGGCCCAACACCCGCTGGCCCACCTGGACGCCGTTTACCTACCCTTTCAACATGACCGGCCAACCGGCGCTGTCCGTGCCGTTGGGGCTGGCCGGCAACGGCTTGCCCATGGGCCTGCAGATCGTCGGCCGCCGCTTCGAGGACGAACGGGTGCTCAAGGCCGGGCATCTGTTCGAACAGCTGCGTCCGTTCACCGACCGTCCATCGCTGGCCCTGGCCGGCGCAACCGCATGAACCGTCTTTAAAAAGGGAGCGGTGATATGAGCAGCATCAACCTGGACACGGACTTCTACGAAACCGAAGACCCGATCTGGAACCCGGCTCTGCTGACCATCCCGGTGCCGGGCATTCGCCGCATGGTGAACCTGGCGGCCACCATGGAGGACGTGATTCATCTGTCCATCGGGCAGCCGGACCTGAAACCACCGCAACATGTGGTGGAGGCGGCGGTGGACGCGCTGCACGCGGGCCAGACCGGCTACACCATGGACGCCGGCCTGCCCGAGCTGCTGGAAGCCCTGGCCGAATACTACAGCGAACGCTATAACCGACCTCTGGTGCCGGAAAACATCATGATCACCACCGGCGCCACCGAGGCGCTGTACCTGGCGCTCACCGCCACCTCGGCGCCGGGCCGGGAGTTCATCGTCCCGGAGCCGTCGTTCATGCTCTACGCGCCGCTGATCCGCATGAACGGCGGCGTGGTGAAGTCGATCCCCACGCACGCGGAGAACCAGCACCAGCTGGACCCGCAGGAGGTGATCGACGCCATCGGCCCGAACACCTACGCCATCGTGCTCAACTCACCGAGCAACCCCACCGGCACCATCTATCCCCGTGACACCGTGGAAGCGATCGTGCAGGAAGCCGCCTACCGGGGCGTGTACGTGATCAGCGACGAGGTCTACGACCACCTGGTGTACGACGGCAAGGAATACCCGAGCGTGCTGTCCTGCTGCTCGGACCTGGACCATGTGATGGTGATCTCCAGCTTCTCGAAAACCTTCAGCATGGCGGGGATGCGCATCGGCTGGTTGATGGCCAGCCAGGGCGCGATCAAGAAACTGCGCCGCTACCATATGTTCACCACCACCGTGGCCAACACACCCTGCCAGTGGGCCGGGGTGGCGGCGCTGCGCGGCGAACGCACCTTCATCGACAACATGCTGGTGGAGTACCAGCGCCGCCGCGACAGGCTGGTGGAGCTGGTGAAGGCCACGCCGCACCTCACCGGCTACCGGCCGGACGGCGCCTTCTATCTGTTCCCGTCGCTGCCGGAGGGCGTCAACGGCGGCAACGTGGCGCTCAAACTGCTGCGCGAGACCGGCGTCTGCACGGTGGCGGGCGAAACCTTCGGCGACACCTGCAGCAACGCCCTGCGCATCAGCTACTCCACCTCCCTGGACCAGATCGAAGCCGCCTTCGAACGCATCATCCCCTGGATGGAAAAACAAGATTGGTGAGGAGGGCAGTTAATAGTTAATAGTTAACAGTGAACAGTTGGCCGGCATAGCCGGCCCTGGGGGAAACAAAAAGGCCGTGCCAGCGTTCATTCGCGGGCACGGCCTTTTTCGTGATTACAACGCTCGTCGCGTCGTTTAGCTATCAACTATCAACTGTCCACTATCAACTGCTTTTAGGGCATTTCGTCGATTTCTTCTTTCTCGACGACCAGGAAGTCTTCCTTGGTGACGTTGAGGGTGAAGATCAGGTTGGCGACCACGTAGATGGACGAGTAGGTACCCACCACGATGCCCACCAGCAGGGCTTCCGAGAATGAGCGCATCACTTCGCCGCCGAAGAAGAACAGCGCCAGCAGCACCAGGGCGGTGGTCACGGAGGTGTTGATGGTGCGGTTGAGCATTTCGTTGATGGCGTCGTTGACGATTTTTTCCGGGTCGGTTTCCCGGGTGTTGCGGAAATTCTCGCGTATCCGGTCGGCGACCACGATGGAGTCGTTCAGTGAATAGCCGATCAGGGCCAGGATCGCCGCCAGCACGGTCAGATCGAAGTGCCACTGCAGCAGGGAGAACAGGCCCAGCACGATGATCACGTCGTGCAGCAGCGCGGCCACGGTGGCGACACCGAACTTATTGGTGAACCGGAACCACACGTAGACCAGCATCAGGCCCAGCGCCATCAGCATGGCGAGGCCGGACTGGTCACGCAGCTCGTCGCCCACCTGGGGGCCGACGAACTCCACCTTGAGCAGTTCCAGATTATCGATCTCGGCGTTCACCGCCTCGAACACCATGCCGCCCACCTGGTCGGCTTCCACGCCGTCGGTGGGTGCCACGCGGATGCTGACTTCCCGGGCCGAGCCGTACTGCTGAACAATGGCGTCGCTGAAGCCCCGTTCGGCGACGGCGCCACGCACCTGGTCCAGGTCCAGGTCCTGTTCGCTTTTCACCACCACCGAGGTACCGCCGGTGAAGTCCAGGCCCAGGTTCAGGCCGCGGGTGGCGAGCAGCGCGATGGAGATCACCACCAGTGCGATCGACAGTATGCCGAGCACCTTGCGCGGCGCCATGAAGTTGATGTGCTTCGTGGGAGCCTTACTCATAACCGCCTCAGATACTCAGTTTGGCCGGCGCGCGGGCGCCCCGGCCGTAGGTCATTTCCACCAGCGCGCGGGTACCGATGATGGACGTGAACATGGAGGACAGGATGCCGATGAACAGCGTCACCGCGAAGCCCTGCACGGAGCCGGTGCCCGCGGAGAACAGGATCACCGCCACGATCATGGTGGTGATGTTGGCGTCCAGAATGGTGGTGAAGGCGCGGCCGTAGCCCTCTTCGATCGCCTCGCGCGG
>DGNT01000126.1 GCA_002389055.1 Alcanivorax sp. UBA4485 | reverse complement strand
CATCGGCCAGGCCCACTGGCCGATGCCGTGCAGGGCGTCCACCGCCGCCAGCGCGGCCAGGCCCAGGCCGCCCAGGCCGCCCAGCATTTTGTGCCGGTGGCGGCGCAGGCCGGTTTCAAAGTAATGCGCCATTTCCCGTTGCTGCTGGGGCTGGTGGCGCAGGCTTTCCAGGCCGTCGCGCAGCAGCTCTGGCATATCCGGCAGCTGCGCCGCCCATTCCGGCAGCCGGTTGCGCAGTTTGTTGGCGGTGGCGGCGGGGCCGTACTCCTCCATCATCCAGGCTTCCAGCAGCGGCCGGCCCACGGTCCAGATATCCAGCTGCGGGTAGATGCTGCGCCCCAGGCCTTCAATGTGCACCAGGGTTTTCATCAGCAGGATGTACTGCACCGGTGCTTCGATGTGGTAGTCCCGGGCCAGGTCGAACAGCCGCAGTACCAGCGGCGCGAACTCCATACTCTCCAGGTTGGCGCCGCGCACCGGCGCGATGATCTCGGTGACCGCCTGCTCGAAGCGGTGGCGGTCCACCGGCCCGCGCGCCCAGCCGGCACGGATCACCTGGTCCACCAGGCCGGGGTAATCCTCGCGCATCACCGCGAGCACCATGCGGCCCAGCACGTTCAGGTCCTGCTTGGAGAGGCGCCCGGCGATGGCGCAGTCCACCGCCATGTATTGCGGCGATTGCGGGTGCTCCGGGTTGACGAAGATATTGCCCGGGTGCATGTCGGCGTGGAAGAAGTTATGCCGGAACACCTGGGCGAAGAAAATTTCCACGCCGCGCTCGGCGAGCACCCGCGGGTCGATGCCGGCGGCGCGGATCGCCGCGATGTCGTTGACCGGAATGCCGTGGATGCGGTCCGACACCATCACCCGCCGGGACGACAGCGCCAGGTGCACGGCGGGAATGTAGAGCAGTGGGCTGAACAGGAAGTGGCGGCGCATGGCTTCGCTGTTGCTGGCTTCCCGTTCCAGGTCCAGCTCGGCGCGGATCACGGTCTGATAGTCGTGCACCACTTTGCGCGGGTGGAAGTAGCGCGAGTCCGCCCACAGCGCTTCCAGCAGCCGGGCGCCGAACCCCATTACCTTGAGGTCCCGTTCCACGCGCTGTTCGACACCCGGGCGCAGTACCTTGACCACCACCTGGCCGCCGTCGAGCAGGGTGGCGGGGTGTACCTGGGCCACCGAGGCGGAGGCCAGTGGCGTGTCGTCGAAGTGCGCGAAAATCTCGTCGAGGGGGCGCGGCAGGCTGGCCTCCACCAGTCGCCGGGCCTGGGCGCCGTCGAACGGCGCCACCCGGTCCTGCAGGTGCGCCAGGGCCTCGGTCCATTCCGGCGGCAGCATGTCCCGGCGGGTGGCCATCAACTGGCCGAATTTGATGAAAATCGGCCCCAGGCGCTCCAGCGCCAGCTTGAGGCGCTCGCCTTCGCTGAGGTTGCCGGTGCCCAGCCAGCTGGAGGGCATCAGGTATTGCAACAGCACCAGGAAGGGACGGGCCGGGTGGGGCGGCAGCAGGGATAACAGTCGGTAGCGGCACGCCACATGGGCGACCACCAGCAGGCGGCTGATTGGCGGCATCAGGAACGCGGGCTCCCTTTCAGGCGTTGAACCCGGGCGTCCAGCCGGTCCACGTCGCCGCGCAGTTCGTCCACGTCCTGGTAGAACTCATAGACGTCGCGGCGCAGCGCCAGCAGGCCGGACTCGCCGCCGATGTAATCGCCCATCTGGTGGCCGAGGCGGTCGAACGCCTGGCGGGCCCAGCCGAACAGGCGCCGCGCGCCCTGGTCCAGTTGCTGGGCCATCTCGCCGCCGATCACCGGTTCCAGCAGCGCGCCCCAGTCCAGGTCCAGATCGGCGGCCAGATCGCGCACGTCCTGCAGCAGTTCGCGGTTGCCCTCCACGCGCAGGGCGCCACCGATCACATGGGGCTGGCGGCGCCAGTCGAGCAGCAGGGCGGCCAGATCCACCGGGTTGCCGGTGACGCTGACGTCCGGCTCGGCGTCGCTGCGCAGGTAGAGCTCCACGCCTTCTTCAACGATCAACGCGTAAAGGCGCACGGGCGGCAGTGTCAGATGCACCGCCAGCAGGCGTCCGGCGTGGCGGCTGAGCCGCGCGGCGGTGGCCGGGTCGGAGCGCAGCGCGGCGTTGATGGCGCGCTCCACGCTGGCGATGGCGGTGGTGGAAATAAGACCGGGTTCGCGCATCAGACCTTGAACCCCCGGTGCAGGGCGACGATGCCGCCGAGCATGTTGAAGTACTCGCTGCGCTGGAAACCGGCCTGGTCCATCATGCCTTTCAGGGTGTCCTGATCCGGGTGCATGCGGATCGATTCGGCGAGATAGCGGTAGCTTTCGGAATCGTTGACCACCAGCTTGCCCAGCCGCGGCCAGACCGCGAAGGAGTAAAGGTCATAGAGCTTGGACAACGGCTTGTGCACCGGATGGGAGAACTCCAGCACCAGCAGCCGGCCGCCGGGCTTGAGCACGCGGAGCATGGAGCGCAGGGCGGCGTCCTTGTCGGTGATGTTGCGCAGGCCGAAGGCGATGGTGATGCAGTTGAAGCTGTTGTCCTCGAACGGCAGGCACTCGCCGTTGACCTGGGCGACCTGGGTGTTGTGGCCGCAGCCGGCGTCGATCAGGCGGTCGCGGCCCACCGACAGCATGGCGTCGTTAATGTCGGCCAGCACCACCTGGCCGGTGTCGCCCACCAGGCGGGAAAACTTGATCGCCAGGTCGCCGGTGCCGCCGGCCAGGTCCAGCACCCGCTGGCCCGGGCGCACGCCGGCCAGTTCCAGGGTCATGCGTTTGAGCACCCGGTGGCTGCCCATGGAGATCAGATCGTTCATGACGTCGTATTTGCCCGCCACCGAACGGAATACGCCCGCCACCCGCTGCTGCTTCTCCTGCCACGGCACCTGCTGGTAGCCGAAGTGGGTAACCTTGTTGTCGTCGTTGTTACTCATTGGGGACGTCCTTGAAAGGAGCGGGATGCCGGTCGAACAGCCGGTCCATGATGCGCGCTTCGCGGGCGGCGATGCGCTCGAGAAGGCGGCCCACGCTGGGTACCGGTTTCATCACACGGAAACTGCGATCCATGAAATCATACAGGTTCGCGAAGCCCGCCGCATGGGCCGGGCGGCGCACCAGCCGGAAGGTGGTCTGGACCATCCGCGAGCGCACATAGCGGTCGATATGATGCCCTAAACCGGCCACCAGTTGCAGTTGTCGGCGGCGCTGGTCCGGGTGGCCGGCGGTCCGGTAGCCTTCGGCGTAGGCGTTGTCATCCAGCGGCGTGTCGAGGCGGTCGCCGAGCACGCCGACCAGGGCCTCGTCCAGTTCCTGGGTGATGATCGCCGCTTCCAACGCGTCGGCGGAGGTGGCCATCACCTTTTCGGGCAGCAGGCGCATGGCCTTGGGCAGGGCGCGGCGGATTTCCCGCGCCACCGGCAGCAGGTCGCGGCCGCCGTAGACGTCGTCGAGCAGAAAGGTGACGCCGGGACGCAGGGCCGGGTCCTCGAGCAGGGTCTGGTGGGTGTCCATCAGGCGCTGGCGTTGGAATGCCTGAACCCGGCCCAGGCGGGCCAGGAATAGCGCGTCGCCGCCGTGCTGATGCAGCGCGAAGAAACGTTCCAGATGATATTGCAGTTGCTCGCCGGCGTTCATGACTGATCCTCCGGCGGGCGATAATAGCAGAATTGTGGGAGCGGGCCTTGTGGGAGCGGGCCCGCTCCCACAAGCATTTTTTCGCCGCTACAGAATGTAGCGGCTGAGGTCTTCGTCGGAGGCCAGTTCGCCGAGGTAGCGATCCACCGCTTCCGCGTCCAGCACCAGCGGTTTGTCGTGGTACTGGGTGGCCAGGTCGTCGGCGTCGTAGCTGATTTCCTCGAGCAGCTTTTCCATCACCGTGTGCAGGCGGCGGGCGCCGATGTTCTCGGTGCGTTCGTTAACCTGCCAGGCCACTTCCGCGATCCGGCGGATGCAGTCGTCGGTGAGTTCCAGGTTGAGCCCCTCGGTGGCCAGCAGTGCCTTGTACTGCTCGGTGAGCGAGCATTTGGGCTCGGTGAGGATGCGCTCGAATTCCTCGGGGGTCAGCGCGCTCAGCTCCACGCGGATCGGCAGGCGGCCTTGCAGTTCGGGAATCAGGTCGCTGGGCTTGGCCAGGTGGAAGGCGCCGGAGGCGATAAACAGAATGTGATCGGTGCGCACCATGCCGTACTTGGTGCTCACCGTGGAGCCTTCGATCAACGGCAGCAGGTCGCGCTGCACGCCCTCGCGGGACACGTCGGTGCCGCCGGTCTCGGAGCGCTTGGCCACTTTGTCCAGCTCGTCGATAAAGACGATGCCGTGGTTTTCCACCACGTCGATGGCCTGCACCTTGAGCTCGTCTTCGTTGACGAAGCGCGCCGCTTCCTCGTCACGCAGCAGGCGCAGCGCTTCGCGCACTTTCAGCTTCTGCGATTTCTTGCGGCCACTGCCGCCCATGCGCGAGAACATCTGCTGCAGCTGGCTGGTCATTTCTTCCATGCCCGGCGGCGCCATGATCTCCACCCCTTGCGGGTTGGCGCTGACCTCCACTTCGATTTCCTTGTCGTCCAGTTCGCCTTCGCGCAGTTTTTTGCGGAAGATCTGACGGGTATTGGAATCGTTGTCGGCCTGTTCGCCGCGGGCGTTGGGCAGCAGGGCGTCGAGCACGCGGTCCTCGGCGGCGTCCTCGGCTTTGTGCCGGACGCGGGCCATTTCCTTTTCGCGCAGCAGTTTAATCGCCACTTCCATCAGGTCGCGGATGATGGATTCCACATCCCGGCCCACATAGCCCACCTCGGTGAACTTGGTGGCTTCGATCTTCAGAAAGGGGGCGTCGGCCAGTTTCGCCAGGCGCCGCGCGATTTCGGTTTTGCCGACGCCGGTGGGGCCGATCATAAGAATATTCTTGGGCGCCACTTCGGCGCGCATTTCTTCCGGCAGCTGCATGCGCCGCCAGCGGTTGCGCAGGGCCAGGGCCACCGCTTTCTTGGCGTTTTCCTGGCCGACGATGTGCCGGTTGAGTTCGCTGACGATGTCACGGGGAGATAAGGAGGACACTATTCGATCTCCTCAAAGGTGTGATTCTGGTTGGTGTAGATGCAGATGTCGCCGGCGATTTTCAGGCTTTGCGCCACCACGTCGCGGGCCGACATATCGGTGTTGTGCAGCAGGGCGCTGGCGGCGGATTGCGCGAACGGGCCGCCGGAGCCGATGGCGATCAGCCCTTCTTCGGGCTCCACCACGTCGCCGTTACCGGTGATGATCAGGGAGTTCTCCTTGTCCGCCACCGCCAGCAACGCTTCCAGGCGGCGCAGGGCGCGGTCGGTGCGCCAGTCCTTGGCAAGCTCCACGGCGGCGCGCACCAGATGGCCTTGATGTTTTTCCAGCTGGGCTTCGAAGCGTTCGAACAGCGTGAAGGCGTCGGCGGTGCCACCGGCGAAACCGGCGATCACCTTGCCGTGATAGAGGCGGCGCACCTTGCGCGCGTTGCCCTTCATGATGGTATTGCCCAGCGTTACCTGGCCGTCGCCGCCGATTACGACGTTATTGCCGCGCCGAACCGAGACGATGGTCGTGCCGTGATATTGCTCCACGGAAAACCTCCTTATCCTGATTTGAATTGGATGTGCGGGTGGCACGGGAGGTTTTCAAGCGCAGGGTGCTTTTCAGAGGCTCTTTAGTCTTTCAATTGAATGGGTAGAGTCTCCACGCCGCTGGCGGCCAGTTTGTCCTGGGCGCGGTGCAAGGTGTTGATGTTGTCGTAGGGGCCGATCATCACCCGGTGCCAGGTGTCGCCGTTGTCCATGTCCACCGGTTGGATGCGCGCCTGGTAACCCTTGAGGATCAGTTCCGCGCGGCGCCGGTCGGCGTCCTTCTCGTTGCGGAAGCTGCCCGCCTGCAGCAGGAAGCGCTTGTCGTGACGCCCGGCCACCGGCTTGTCGGCGCTCTTTTCGCCGCCGGCGGTGTTGTTATTGCCGCCACGGCTGGTTTCCGGCTCGTCGCCTTCGCCCTTGGGCACGATCACTTCCATCTTCGGCAGCACCGCGTAGAAATCGAACTTGGGCTGGTCGTCCTTGGCGGTGCCGTCGCTGTCCTTTTCCTCGGGTTGCGGCTTCTCGGCCACGGTGCGGTCACCGCCGCCGGCGCGGCCCTGTTCCATCTGCACCTGGGCGAGATGGAACAGGAACGCCACGAACAGGCCGCCGATGACGCCGGTGAACAGCCAGACCCAGCCGGGCACCTGGCGCGATTGTTTTTTCGAGCCGCCGCGACTGGCGCCACGGCGCGAGGTGTTCTTCGCCATTACATACGCTCCAGGGGGGTCAGGCCCAACAGCGCCAGACCCCGTGACAGGGTGCGCGCGGTGAGCGCCGCCAGTTTCAGGCGGCTGGCGCGGATCGCCGGGTCGTCCACGGCGAGAATCGGGCAGTGTTCGTAGAAGGCGGAAAACAGGCCGGCGAGATCGTACAGGTAGGCGCACAGGAAGTGCGGCTGGCCCTTGTCGGCCACCTGGGCGATCACTTCGCCGAACTGCACCAGCCGCGCGGCCAGCGCCTGCTCCGCGTCGTGCTCAAGCTGGAAGTCGCCGCGCACCTGGGTCTGCACCTGGTCCAGCGCCAGCCCGGCCTTGCGGAACACGCTCACCACCCGGGTGTAGGCGTACAGCAGATAGGGCGCGGTGTTGCCGTCGAAGCTGAGCATCTGATTGAAGTCGAAAATGTAATCACTGCTGCGGTTCTTGCTCAGGTCGGCGTATTTCACCGCGCCGATGCCCACCGAGCGGGCGATGTCGCGCAGCTCGCTGTCTTCCAGGTCCGCATTTTTGGAGCGCACCAGGTCGTAGGCGCGCTGTTCCGCTTCGTCGAGCAGGTCGATCAGTTTGACGGTGCCGCCGTCGCGGGTCTTGAACGGGCGGCCGTCGGGCCCGTTCATGGTGCCGAAGCCCATGTGCGCCAAGTCCACGCTTTCGCCGACGAAGCCGGCCTGGCGGGCGACGGTGAAGATCTGCTGGAAGTGCAGTGCCTGGCGCTGATCGACGAAATACAGAATGCGGTCGGCGCCGAGGGTGCCGGCGCGGTAGCGCAGCGCCGCCAGGTCGGTGGTGGCGTAAAGATAGCCGCCGTCCGCCTTGCGCACGATCACCGGCAGCGGGTCGCCGTCCTTGTTCTTGAACTCGTCCAGGAATACGCACTGGGCGCCCTGGTCCTCGGTGAGCAGGCCGGCCTTGTCGAGGTCGGCGACCACCTGCGCCAGGTCGTCGTTGTAGGCGCTTTCGCCGCGCACGTCGTCGGGGCCCAGGGTCACGCCCAGGCGGCGATAGACCGCGTCGCAGTGGCTCAGCGAGACCTGGTTGAACTCGCGCCACAGGGACAGGCAGTAGTCGTCGCCGGACTGCAGCTTCACCACCAGCGCCCGGGCCCGGTCGGCGAATTCCGGGGACTCGTCGAAGCGCTGCTTGGCGGCGCGGTAGAAGTTTTCCAGATCGCCCAGTTCCCGGTTGAGCTGCTCGCCGCTTTCCTGGTCTTTCTGTTCTTCCAGGTAGGCGAGCAGCATGCCGAACTGGGTGCCCCAGTCGCCGACGTGATTCTGCGGCACTACCTTATGGCCCAGGAAGGAAAGCGTGCGCACCACGGCGTCGCCGATGATGGTGGAGCGCAGATGGCCCACGTGCATTTCCTTGGCCAGGTTGGGGGAGGAATAGTCCACCACCACGGTTTGCGCCCGCTCCGGGCGTGGCACCGCCAGGTAGGGGTCGTCGAGCGCCGCCTCCAATTGATCGTTCAGCCACTGGGCCGCCTGGAAGAAATTGATGAACCCGGGGCCGGCGATTTCCACCTTGGCCACCGCCGGGTCGTCGGGCAGCGCGTCGATCAGGGACTGGGCCAGATCGCGGGGCTTGAGCCCGGCGGGTTTGGCCAGCATCAGGGCGATGTTGGTGGCGAAGTCACCGTGGCTTTTGTCCTTGGTGCGATCAATCTGCACCGGCGGCCGGGCGTCGCCGGGCAGGGTGCCGTTGTCGCGCAGGGTGTCCAGAGCGGTTTCGATCAGGGATATCAGGCGGTCTTTCATGCTTCATCGCGGCCATTGGATGGACGGGCGATTGTACGGCAATCGGAAAGGGAATGCCGCCCCCTAGGGTCAGAGAAGGTCGATCGGGTCCACGTCCAGGTGCCAGCGGCAGCGGCGACCCGAGGGCAGGCCGCGGGCGTGGCCCATCAGCGCATCAAGCAGGCCGTGCAGGGCGGGGCGTTGGTTGCTTTGCAGCAGCAGCTGGGCTCGGTAACGGCCGGCGCGCTTTTCCATCGGCGCCGGTACCGGCCCCAGCACATGGACTGTGTCCAGGGCCGGCAGCCCGGCGGCGCATTCCTCCAGGAAAGTGAGCGCCTGGGCCATGCTCATGGCCTCGCAGCGCAGCAGGGCAAGGTGCCCGAACGGCGGCCAGCCGGCGCCGCGCCGCTCTTCCAGCAGGGTGTTGGCGAGTGCCTGATAGTCGCCGGCGGCGGCCAGTTGCACCAGGTTGTGGTCGGTGTGACGGCTTTGCATCAGCACCCGCCCGGGGCGGTCCTGGCGGCCGCTGCGGCCGGCCACCTGCAGCAACAGCTGGGCGGCCTGCTCCGGGCCGCGGAAGTCGGCGCTCAGGAAGCCGGCGTCCATATTGGTGATCACCGCCAGGCTCAGGCGCGGGAAATGGTGGCCCTTGGCGAGCATCTGCGTGCCCACCAGCACCGCCGGCTCGCCTTTCTGTATCTGCGCCAGCTTGGCGTCCAGGCTGCCCTTGCGGCGGGTGGTGTCGCGGTCGATGCGCACCACCGGCGCGCCGCCTTTGACCTGCTCGCACTCCTTTTCCAGCAGCGCTTCCAGTTTCTCGGTGCCGGCGCCGGCGTCGGTGAGGTTGCTGGAGCCGCAGTCGCCGCACCGCTGCGGCACCCGGTGCTGGTGGCCGCAATGGTGGCAGCGCAGTTGCTGTTCGCTGCGGTGCCAGGTCATCAGGCTGTCGCAGCGCGGGCATTCGTCCTGCCAGCCGCAGTCCCGGCACAGAATTACCGGAGCGAAACCGCGCCGGTTGAGGAACACCAGCGCCTGTTCGCCGCGCGCCAGGGTGTCGCGGATCGCTTTCAGGGCGGCGGGCAGCAGCGGCCGGTCCGGGGTGGTGTCGCGGGCGTCGAGCAGCTCGATGGGCGGCGCGCCGGCGTCGCCGGCACGGCGCGTCAGGCGCAGCCAGTGGTAGCGGCCGGTGCGCGCCAGGTGCAGGGTCTCCAGCGCCGGGGTGGCGCTGCCGTGCACCACCGGCACCGCCAGTTGCTGGGCGCGCCAGGTGGCCAGGTCACGGGCGTGGTAGCGGAAGCCGTCCTGCTGTTTCAGGGAGGCGTCGTGGGTTTCGTCGACGATGATCAGCCCGGGGTGGGCGAGCGGCGTGAACACCGCCGAGCGGGTGCCAATGATGATGCGCGCCCGGCCATCGCGGGCGGCCACCCAGGCGTCCAGGCGCTCGCGGTCGGTCAGGCCCGAGTGCAGCACCGTCACCGGCACCGCGAAGCGCTGCCGGAAGCGGCGCAGGGTCTGCGGCGTCAGGCCGATTTCCGGCACCAGCATCAGTACCTGTTTGCCGGCGGCCAGCACCGGCGCCATGGCCTGTAAATAGACCTCGGTCTTGCCGCTGCCGGTGACGCCGTCGAGCAGGAACGGCTGAAAGCCTTCGGCGTCGACGATGGCGTGGATGGCGGCGCGCTGTTCCGGGTTGGCGGCCAGCGCCGGTTCGGCGAGCACCTCGGCGGGGGTGCCGGCGGCCTCCGGTTGCAGCTCCACCCGTTCCACCCATTCCTTGTCGCGCAGCGCCTGTAGCGCTGATTTGGACACCGACAGCGCCTCCAGCATCGCCGGGCTCAGGCCGTCCGGGTGTTCCTTTAATACGGTGAGGGCCTGCAGCTGGCGGGGCGCGCGGGTCAGGCGGTCGTCGCTGACGTGATGGCCGCGGTCGGTGAGCCGCCAGCGCACTTCGCCGCCGGCCAGGGCCGGCTGGCCCTGGCGCAGCAGGGCCGGCAGCACGAAGCCCAGCACTTCGCCCAGTGGGTGGTGGTAGTAGCGGGCGGCGCGCTCGCAAAGGGTATAGAGCGCTTCGTCGATGACCGCTTCCTGGTCGAGGACGCGCTGCACGTTTTTGAGTTTGGCGAACTGGCTGGGCTGGTGGTCGTGGACCAGCCCCACCAGGGTGCGGCGGCCGAACGGCACCTGCACGCGGGCGCCGCGGGGAGGCGTCGGCGAGCCCGCCGGCAGGCGGTAGTCGA
>DGNT01000019.1 GCA_002389055.1 Alcanivorax sp. UBA4485 | reverse complement strand
CGGAGAACCGCTACAACCAGATCTTCAAGATTCAGGTGGAGCTGCCGGAGGACATCTCCGACAAGGACCGGCAGGGCATCCTGCGTTCCATCGACCGCTGCACGGTGAAGAAGGTGGTGCAGACCGGGCCGGAATTCGAGATCGAGACGGTGGAGAACCTGGACGAGGACGCCCAGGCGCTGCTGATGGCCGGCGTCGACGGCGCGGCGCGCACCTACATCGAGGGCAAGGACCGGCCGCTGGAAGAGACCATCGCCACCATGACCGGGATCCTTGAGGACCTGGGCATGAAGATCGAGATCGCCTCCTGGCGTAATATCGTGCCGCACGTCTGGTCGCTGCATATTCGCGACGCGGCCTCGCCGATGTGTTTTACCAACGGCAAGGGCGCCACCAAGGAGAGCGCGCTGTGCTCGGCGCTGGGCGAGTTCATCGAGCGGCTGAGCTGTAACTTCTTCTATAACGATCAATACTTCGGCGAGGAGATCGCCAACAGCGCCTTCGTGCATTACCCCAACGAGCAGTGGTTCCAGCCGGACCCTAACGATGAATTGCCCGAAGAGATTCTGGACGCCCATTGCCGGGCGATCTTCGACCCCGAGCGCGAGCTGGGCGGCTCCAATCTGGTCGACACCAATTCCGGCAACGAGGCGCGCGGCATCTGCTCGCTGCCGTTCCAGCGCCGCTCCGATGGCGAGACGGTGTGGTTCCCGTCCAACCTGATCGAGAACCTCTACCTGAGCAACGGCATGAGCGCCGGCAACACGCTGGCGGAAGCGCAGGTGCAGTGCCTGTCCGAGATCTTCGAGCGGGCGGTGAAGAAGCAAATCATCGAAGAGGAACTGGCGCTGCCGGATGTGCCGAAAGCGGTGCTGGCGAAGTACCCGAACCTGGTGGAAGGCGTGGAGGCGCTGGAAGCCCAGGGCTTCCCGGTGCTGGTCAAGGACGCCTCCCTGGGCGGCCAGTTCCCGGTGGCCTGCGTGGCGCTGATGAACCCGCGCACCGGCGGCGTGTTCGTGTCGTTCGGCGCGCACCCGAGCCTGGCGGTGGCGCTGGAGCGCAGCCTTACCGAGCTGCTGCAGGGGCGCAGTTTTGAGAATCTGAACGACGTGCCCCTGCCCACCTTTAACAGTCTGGCGGTGAGCGAGCCCAACAACTTCGTGGAGCACTTTATCGACTCCACCGGCGTGGTGTCCTGGCGCTTCTTCAGCGATAACGCCGACTACGATTTCCACGAATGGGACTTTTCGGGCAACACTCAGCAGGAAGCGGAAAACCTGTTCGGCATCCTCGAGGACCTGGGCAAGGAGGTCTACATGGCCGTGCACGAGGACCTGGGCGCGCCGGTGTGCCGCATCCTGGTGCCCGGCTATTCCGAGGTGTATCCGGTGGAAGACCTGGTGTGGGACAACACCAACAAGGCGCTGGATTATCGGGAGGACATCCTCAACCTGCACGCTCTGGACGACGACCAGCTGGCCGATCTGGTGGAGCACCTGGAAGAAAGCCAGATCGACGACTACACCGACATCATTACGCTGATCGGCGTCGAGTTCGACGAGAACACCGTCTGGGGCCAGCTCACCGTGCTGGAGCTGAAGCTGCTGATTAATCTGGCCCTGGGCCAGCACGAGGAAGCCCTGGAGCGGGTCGAGGCCTTTCTGCAGTTCAACGACAATACCGTCGAACGCAACCTGTTCTACCGCGCCGTGAGCGCCGTGCTGGAAATCATTCTGGACGACGAGCTGGAACTGGACGACTACCTGCGCAACCTGCGCCGGATGTACAGTGATGACACTATGGACGCGGTGGTGGGCTCCGTGGACGGCAGTGTCCGCTTCCACGGCCTCACGCCGACCAACACGCGCCTGGACGGCCTGGAAAAACACCAGCGCCTGATCGAGAGCTACAAGAAGCTGCACGCCGCCCGCGCGGCGAAGGCCGGGATTAATCTGGCTGGCTAATCGGCTTGGCTTGAGCCACTCAGGAAAGGTGTTCGTTGGGCATCATGCGCTTATGCAGAATGCGCACGATGTGCACGGCGGCGCCTTCCGCCAGGTAGAAAATCAGATGACTGCCCTGGG
This sequence comes from Alcanivorax sp. UBA4485, assembly GCA_002389055.1. Taxonomy (GTDB): domain Bacteria; phylum Pseudomonadota; class Gammaproteobacteria; order Pseudomonadales; family Alcanivoracaceae; genus Alloalcanivorax. The sequence goes on along the minus strand of DGNT01000019.1, from coordinate 2,436 downwards.
GCTGCTGCCGGTAGCCGGCGCGCACGTCCTCGCAAGGCCGGCCGAGTTCCGGTCGTTCGGCGAGCCGGTGAAAGGCCTGGTCGAAGGCAAGCACATACTGATTACGTTGCTCGCGCCCCCAGCGACGTTCCGTGTAGCGTGCGATGGCGCGTAGATCCGCTTTGGCCTTCCTGGAAAGCGTAAAGGTGGGCATCAGGTGTCGTCTTCCCGGTCCAGTTCCTCAATAAAGCTGTCGTAATCGTAGTCGGCGACGCCGCTGCTTTCGCCGTCCTGGAGCATTTTCCGGAGGGTACCGAGGCGGGTCTCCGAGTCCTCGAGCAGGCGCAGCCCCGCACGGACCACCTCGCTGGTGGAGCTGTAGCGTCCGCTGTTCAGCTGCTCCGCGACGAAGGTGTCGAAATGCTCGCCGAGGCTGATGCTGGTGTTCTTTGGCATGGCGCACCTCGAAAGTACCAATAATTGGTATTATTTTGCCTCCGAGCCGGGCCTGGCGCAAGATGTCGACACTCCAGCGAGGCCGGGAGCAGGCGCGGCGCCCGGATCACGTTAGGATGGAGCAAACAGGAGAAATAACTATGGCAGCGCCCCTGATCCCGATCCTCAAAGCGGTCGCCCCTTACGTGGCTCAAATCGCCTCAATCGCGATACCCGCTTTCACGTCACGCTCCGCCGAGCCCGGCCAGGCCGACCCGGTGGTGGCCAAGCAGATTCAGGAACTGCAGGAAGCGGCCACCCACAACGCGGAATCGGTACAGGTGCTGGCGGACAAACTGCAGCAGGCCCTGGACGGCATGGAGATGGCGGCCAGGGAGTCGGAGGCCCGGTTCGCCAAATACAGGCTCGCCCTCGCCGTCGCCCTGCTGGTCTCCGGTGCTTCTTTGGCACTGAGTGCTTTCCTGCTTTTCAGCTAGGTCCCGCTAACCCGGCCAGGAGAGGATTATGGATTCCAGAACCGAACATCGCGGCGCCTGCCTCTGCGGCGCGGTCGGCGTTATCGCAAAGCCCAAGACCGATAAGGTCGTCGTCTGCCACTGCAAGATGTGCCGCCAGTGGGGCGGCGGCCCCATGTTCGCCGCCGAGTGCGAGCAGGCCGTCACCTTCCAGGGCGAGGAGCATATCGCCCGGTTCCAATCGTCGACGTTCGCCGAACGCGGTTTCTGCAAGCACTGCGGGACGCATCTCTTCTTTCGTTACATCGAAGAAAACCACTACGCCCTGCCGGTGGGGCTGCTGGAAGACAGCGACGCCTGGACGCTGTCCGGGCAGATTTTTATCGACCGGAAACCCTCGTTCTTTTCGTTCGCGGAGGACACCGAGAACCTCACCGAGGACCAGGTCCTGAACCCGTAAACCGGTGTCTCAATGCTCGTCGTCGTAGCCGGGTAACCAGGGGCGGCGGCGTTGCGCCGCGCGATGAATCGAGCCGCCGATGGCGGCACCGATTTCCGCGCACACCGCGATGCCCTGCACGAAGGGGTGGTCGTGCATTAGAAACGGCAGTGCCGCGAGCGCGATACGATGGCCGCCGATCTCCGGCACCATCAGCGTGTAGTTGTCGCCCACCGGCGGCAGTTCGTCGCTGTGCGCCAGCAACTGATCCCGCAGCCGGGGGAAGGGCAGGTCGGTGAGGTCCAGGGCCTTCTGCCCGCGGGCGTCGATAAACACCTGAAAGCGGTGCTCACCTTCGGCCGTTCTAATCACGGTGCCGTGATCACCGATGTCCATTTGATACGCCTGGCCCATCGCCAGCACATTGATCACGCCGGCGGCGCGCAATGCCAGCACCCGACGGATCGATTCCGGCGGCACCGCCGCGTAATTATCGATAAAGACCCGGCGCAGGCCGGTGTTGAAACGTTCCCGGTCTTGCTCGTTGAGATGCGGGGCGATGTCCTCCACCACCTCATGCAGGCGCAGCAGCGCGTAGCGCCACGGCACGGTGTGCCGGTCGCGTTTGTTACGCTCCACTTCCAGCAGATTGCGCTGCGCCCAGCGGAACGGATTGCGCTCGGCGCGGTTGGCGAAATAGGCGTCCGCGAAGGTGTCGGCGTTCTGTTCTTCCAGGACGATGCCGTCGCTCCATCGCGGGTCCGCATCGCGGATTTCCCGGGCCATCAGGGTGAACACGCGATCCAGTAAGCCTTCGGCGCCGGCATCGATTTCCCTGGTGATGCTTTCTGGCGTGGCGATGCGCAGCGGCTGGTGGGGAATCGGACAATAGAAATCCGCCTCGGGCAGCAGGCCGGACCGGGACATCAAGGTGATGCACAGGTCCGCGCTGTCCCCGTTCAGTTCGAAGCGCAGCGGGCTGTCCGGGGCGTCGGACTGCTCCTGAAAGCAGCCGTGTTGCACCGCCACCGCCATGGCCGCGTCGATGCCGCTGAGCGAGGTGCCCAGCACGCCCACCGCGCCGGCCGGAATGGCGGTGCCGATCAG
>DGNT01000035.1:2088-14871 GCA_002389055.1 Alcanivorax sp. UBA4485 | reverse complement strand
TTTTTATAACAGGCACTATTCGGGAGATAAGCATGCGCGCCATTCTCTGCAAGGAACTGGGGCCGGCGGACAAGCTGGTGATCGAGGACGTACCGTCACCCCAGGTGAGCGGTGACGGGGTCAAAGTGAAAGTGAAGGCGGCCGGCCTGAACTTTCCCGACACCCTGATTATCGAGGGCAAGTACCAGATCAAACCGGAGCTGCCGTTTTCACCGGGCGGCGAAATGGCCGGCGAAATCATCGAGGTGGGCCCGGACGTTAAAAACCTGAAGCCCGGCATGCGCGTCATGGGCCTGACCGGCTACGGCTCCTTCGCCGAGGAAATGGTGATCGGCGAAAGCCGCGTGATTCCCGTGCCCGACGGCATGAAGGACGAAACCGCCGCCGCCTTCAGCATGGTGTACGGCACCAGCTATCACGCGCTCAAGCAGCGCGCCAACATTCAGCCCGGCGAGACTCTGCTGGTGCTGGGCGCCAGCGGCGGCGTGGGCCTGGCCGCGGTGGAACTGGGCAAGGCGATGGGCGCCAAGGTGATCGCCGCCGCCAGCAGCGACGACAAGCTGCAGGTGGCCAAGGAAGCCGGTGCCGACGACCTGATCAACTACACCGACGAAGACCTCAAGGAAGCGCTCAAGAGCCGCTACCCGCAGGGCATCGACGTGATCTACGACCCGGTGGGCGACCGCTTCACCGAGCCGGCATTGCGCAACATGGCCTGGAACGGCCGCTTCCTGATCGTCGGCTTCGCCGCCGGTGAGATTCCCAAGATCCCCGCCAACCTGACCCTGCTCAAGGGCTGCAGCGTGGTGGGCGTGTTCTGGGGCGCGTTTACCGCCAAGGAGCCGAAAGAGCACATCCAGAACGTGAAGGAGCTGATGCAGCTGTTCGCCGACGGCAAGATCAACCCGCGCGTCAGCGAGGTGTTCCCCTTCGAGCAGTACGAGGACGCCCTGGCGGCGCTGAGCTCGCGCCGCGCCAAGGGTAAGGTGGTTTTGAAAGTCAGCGACTAAGTCGCTATCGGACCCCGCCACTCTGGTCGATGATCTTGCCGGGCGCGCCCTCCATCAGGGCCGCCCGCAGGTCATCGGGCACGGTGGTTTTTTCGAACGGTTCGGTGGTCATCAGCACGTAGACCACTTCCGCCCGGCACAGGGGGGTGCCGCTTTCCGACTGCACCAGTTCGTGCTCCAGCGTGAACGAGCTGTTGCCCACTTTGAGCGTGCGCACGTGCACGTCGATGACGTCGTCGAAGCGCGCCGGCGCCTGCCATTCCAAAGTCATCTTGACCACCTGATTGTCCAGCCCGCGGGCCAGTAGCGCCTTGTAATCCCGCCCCAGAGAGCGCATGAACTCGGTCATCGCCAAATCCACGTAGTCCGCGTAGCGGGCATTGAACACCACCAGTTGGGCGTCACATTCGTTGTAGCGGACCCGGAAACGGAAGCGGAAACGCTCGCTCATGAAAACTCCTATTCAAGTTGGACAGGCATGCCCGCGCGGCGCCGTTCGGCGAGCCACTGGCTGCGGGTGATGGCGGCGTCCTCGCCGGACATGCGGCTGATAATCTCAAAGAAATTCTGCCGGTACTCGTCTTTCATGACCTGATCACGGGCCTTGATGCGCACGGCGTAGACACTTTGCACGTTCTGGTGATCGAAGGCACGCCATTGCTGTTCGTCCTTGAGCAGGGTGTAGTTGTGGCCCTCCAGGGCACGCCGCACGTTGCCGGAATCGAAACCGCCGGCGCGCTCCACCGCGTCTTTCCATTGATACACAATGCTGTAAGCGGACGCCGCCGAGGTGGACGGGCGGGTACTGTAGCGCTCGGAGAATTCTTCCACGAACTGCTGGCCGCGCTCAAAGCCGTACTCGTAGGGCACGTTCCAGGTCCAGGGCGCGGCGCCGATCACGCCGGCCATGATGAACGGGCCGGTCTGCTCGACCATGCTGAGGGTCAGGTTGGGCACCACGATCTGCATGCGCTCGGGCAGCTTCTTTTGCTGGGCGATGGTCATGCCGCGCACCATCTGCTCGCCGAACAGCACCATTACCAGAACGTCCGCGTCGCTGTCCGCGGCCGCCTGCATGGCCTCTTCGATTTCGTGGTAGCGGCCGCCGGGGAACGGCACCAGCACCGAGCCGTGGCGGTCACTGTCCTTGGTGTCGGTGAATTCGCGCATGGAGGCTTCGGTGGTGTGGCCCCAGGTGTAATCGGCGGTGACGTAGAAGTACTTCTTGTCCTGGTACTCGCGCTTGAGGTAATCACCCAGCACCCGCGCGGCCATCCAGGCGTTGTAGCACTCGCGGAACATGCCCAGGTGGCCGTCCTTGCCGGTGGTGTCGTTGGAATAGGTGAGGGTGCCGAAGTACAGCAGATCGTGTTTGCGCGCCTGCTTGCTGGCGGCGATGGCGACGCCGCTGGACGAGCCGCCGAACAGCATCGCCGCGCCTTCGGCGGCAAGCTCGTCGACGTTGCGCCGGGAGCGCTCCGCCTGGGAGGCAGAATCGCGTTCGATCAGCTCCAAGGGGCGGCCACGCACCCCGCCCGCCGCGTTGATTTCATCGATGGCCATCAGGGCACCGCGCTTTTGCATCAGCCCCTCTTCGCTGTATTCGCCGGTGTGCGGGTAATTGAGGCCCAGCTTTACCGGTGTCGCCGCGTGCGCGGTGATCGCCAGCAAGCAGGCGGCGACAATGCTCATGCCTTTTTTAAGTCCCATGGCGGTTCCCCAGATTGTTGTTATTGGCGGCGGCCAGCGGCGACAGCACAACCCGCAAGCCTCTCACGAGACAACTAGCATGCCCCGGTGCGAAGGGGTTATTAGCCTTTGGTCGAGCGGTGTTCCACAAAGCGTGACCGGCCAGTATTGAGCCCGGCCATACCGGAGAGTATGCTTCCTGGCCAAATTTAAAACAAAATTCCACTTTCACGGAATTCCACCGAATCGGGAGAGACCCATGACCGCGGTAAGTGAAGCGATGCCCGTCTACGCACCAGAAATGGACGCGGAGGCCTTTGTATCCGTCCCCGAGCGCCTCCAGGCCCTGGCGGCGGCCCAGCCGGACAAACCGGCGGTGTACGACGAAACCGGCATGCTCACTTGGCGTCAGTTCGTGGATAACGTGAACCGGGTCGCCAACCGTTTGCGCGCCGCCGGCCTGCAACGGGGCGAGACCGTGGCCGGCCTGTCCGAGAACAGCGCCCGCTACCTGACCCTGTTCATGGGTACGCTCACCGCGGGCGGCTGCATGGTGCCGCTGTCCGGCATGGCGGCCGGCGACACCCTGGCGCTGATGGTCAACGACTGCGACGCCCGCTTTCTGTTCGTGTCCGCCAAGCACCGCGCGCTGATCGAGCCGCTGCTGGACGGGCTCGACAACATCGATAAAGACACCCGCATCAGCCTGGACTTCCAGGCCGACGGCTGGCTGGCCTTCGAGGACTGGCTGGGCGACCCGGCCACCGACGCGCCGGACCACACGCCGTCGCTGGACGACCCGTTCAACATCATCTACAGCTCCGGCACCACCGGGGTGCCCAAGGGCATCCTCCACGATCACCGCCTGCGTGCCCGCCAGCTCGAGCGCGTGGCCGCGCTGGGCTACGATGAAACGGCGGTGAACCTGGTGTCCACGCCGCTGTATTCCAACACCACCCTGGTCTCGGTGCTGCCGACGCTGTTCGGTGGCGGCACCATCATCAGCATGGCCAAATTCGACGCGCACCGCTTCCTGGAGCTGGCCGAGCAACACCGCGTTACCCACGCCATGCTGGTGCCGGTGCAGTATCAGCGGATTCTCGCCGAGCCGGATTTCGATCGCTTCGACCTGAGCAGCTTCAAGGTGAAATTCTCCACCAGCGCGCCGTTGCGCGCCCATGTGATCGCCGATGCCATGGCGCGCTGGCCCGGCAATATCCTGGAGTTCTACGGTCTCACCGAGGGCGGCGTCACCACCACCCTGAACTGCGCCGAGAACCCCACCAAATGGGCCACCGTGGGCAAGGCCAGCCCGGGCTGCGAACTGCGCATCATCAGCGAGGACCTGAAAGAGTTGCCGGCCGGTGAAATCGGCGAGATCGTCGGCCGCAGCGGCGCCATGATGCGCGGTTACTACAAGCGCGAGGACAAAACCAGCGAGCTGCTGTGGACCAGCGCCGAGGGCGAAGTGTTCTACCGCACCGGCGACATGGGCCGGCTGGACGAGGACGGCTTCCTGTCGGTGCTGGATCGCCGCAAGGACATGATCATTTCCGGCGGCTTCAACGTCTACGCGGAGGACCTGGAGAAGGTGCTGCTCAAGGACGACGAAGTGGTCGACGCGGCGGTGATCGCGGTGCCCAGCGAGCAGTGGGGCGAGACGCCACTGGGCCTGGTGGTGCTCCGCGACGGGTCCGGCGGCGACCTGGAAGCGATTCGCGAGCGGGCCAACCAGCAACTGGGCAAGGGCCAGCGCCTGTCCGGCCTGGAGCGCCGCGACGAGCTGCCGCGCAGCACCATCGGCAAGATCCTCAAGCGCGAACTGCGCGATCCGTACTGGAAAGACCTGGAACAGAGCAAGCGGGACTGAAAGGTCCCGCGCGCCACGCTAGAGCAGGTTTTCGATAGGCAATAAAGCGCACAGTTGCGACGCCAGCCGTCGCAACGGACTGACCTGGGGCTCGCTGCGGTACTGAACCGGGCCCCGCTCGTCCCCGGCACCCCACAGCAGCCCCTGGTCGTCACTCGTCACCCGGTAGCTGTTCTGGGGCGCCATCCCCTCCTCCACGAACGCGGCCACTTCCCCGGCCAGCGCTTCGCTGTCCACGTAATAGCCCATCTCCGTATTCACGTTCACCGAGCGCGGATCCAGATTGAACGAGCCCACGAACAGCTCCTTGCGGTCGAGCACCATGGCTTTGGTGTGCAGGCTGGACTTGGAGCGCCCGCGGCCGCGCAACAGCCGGGCGTGGTGGCGGCGGGCACGGGCATTGGCCTGCAGCTCGTGCACTTCGGCGCCGCCGCGCAGCAGCGCCGGGCGATAGCGGGCGTAGGCGGCGTGGGCGGCGATCACGTCATTGGTGGCCAGGCTGTTGGTGAGCAGCGCCACCCGGCAGCCATTGCGGTGCATGTCCGCCAGGGCGGCGGTGAATTCGTCCCCGGGGATAAAGTAGCTGGCCTCGATCAGAATCTCGCTCAGGGAGCGCTGGCCCAGCAGGCGGCCGAGCTGGTCGCCCATCAAACGCTGGGTGGCGCCCTTGGCCTTGTCCGGCGGGTCGAACAGCAGCGCGGCCGGCGCCTGGATCTGGCGGCGGTCGGCGGCGCCGAGAACGTCTTGGAAATGCGCGACATCCTGCTCGTAACGGTAGGGAAAACCATCCAGGCTCTTGCGCCAGGCGACCAGTTGCTCCCACAGCCGGTCGGCGTGGACCCGGGAACGGCGGCGCAGGGACCGCAGGCGCACGCAGACGTCGCTCTCCCAGTAGGCGTCGAAGGCGGCGCGGGTTTCCGCCACGATCGGCCCGCGGGCATAGATGTCCAGGTCGCGGAAATTGGCTTCCGGGTGGACGCCGAAATAGTGCTCGGAAAGGTTACGCCCGCCGACGATGGCCCGTTCGCCGTCCACGATCCAGGCCTTGTTGTGCATGCGATGGTTCAGCCGGGGGGCGTGGTAAAGCCACTGAATAAAATGCTTGTAGCGGCCCCGGAACGGGTTGAACAACCGGATTTCCACATTCGGGTGGGCGTTCAGCGCCGCCCATTTCACGTCCCGGCCGAGCTGGTTGGCGTGGTCGAGCAGCAACCGCACCTTGACGCCCCGGCGGGCGGCTTCCAGGGCCCGGCAGACCAGCAGCTTGCCAATCCGGTCGTCCTCCCAGACGTAGTACTGCAAGTCCAGGGTTCGCTGCGCCAGGCGGGCGGTGGCCGCGCGCAGCACGAACGCTTCTTCGCTGTCCGCGACCAGGCAAAAATGGGAGTTCTCGACGTTCTGGCGGGGAGCGCCGTGCCGGGGCCCCTGGGCGTCGTCACTCATCAGCGCTTGAGGTTATCGCGGATTTCGCGCAGCAGCAGAATGTCTTCCGGCACCTCGGGGGTGGGCGGCGGCTCCACGGGGGCCGCCTCTTCTTCCTTGCGCTTGACCCGGTTAAGCCCGCGCACCAGGAAGAATACCGCCCAGGCGACGATCACGAAGCTGATCACGTTGTTGATAAAGACGCCGTAATTCAGGGTCACCGCACCCGCCGCCTGGGCGTCGGCCAGGGTGGCGAAGGGCCCGTCGCCCTTGAGCACGACGAACAGATCGACGAAATCCACGTCCGCCAGCAGCAGCCCCACCGGCGGCATGATCACATCTGACACCAGGCTCTTGACGATGGTGCCGAAAGCCCCACCGATGATGATGCCCACGGCCATATCCACCACATTGCCGCGCACGGCGAATTCACGGAATTCCTTGATCATGCTCATTGTTGTCGCTCCCTTGGTAGCCGGACCCGTCCCGGCTGAAGATATGGTAGCCCGGATGCGCGTCACCGCGAAACGTTTGCCGGCGTTGTCGCCATCCACACGGTCGGCGGCGCACAATCAAGGCTGAGGTGGACCGTGCCCACCGGCCGGGCGGTGTAACAATCGCCCTCCCGAGGCATCCAAGGTTCGCTACAGGAGGCAACTATGATGCGCGTATTACTTTTTCTGATGGTGCTGGTCACCGGGCCGGCCTTCGCCGCCCAGGCCAGCGCCGTGTTCGCCGGCGGCTGCTTCTGGTGTACCGAAGCGGACTTCGAAAAGCTGGACGGTGTGTCCGAGGCAATCAGCGGCTACGCCGGCGGTGACGAGGTGGACCCGACCTACCAGCAAGTGGCCAGCGGCGGCACCGGGCATACCGAAGTGGTGAAGGTGCTCTACGACCCGGACGTGGTGAGCTACGAGAACCTGCTGGCCTGGTTCTGGAAGCACATCGACCCGACCGACCCGGACGGCCAGTTTATTGACCAGGGCTCGCAGTACCGCAGCGCGATCTTCTACCAGAATGATAAGGAACAAGCGCTGGCGGAAGCGTCCAAAAAGGCGCTCGATGAGAGCGGCCGTTTTAAGAAGGACGTGGTCACCGAGATCGTGCCGCTGAAGGCGTTTTACGAGGCCGAGGATTACCACCAGGACTATTATAAGAAGAGCGCCCTGCGCTATAAATTCTACCGCTACAACTCAGGCCGCGATCAGTTTCTGGAGAAGCACTGGGAAGACCCGGACGCCCGCCCCTGGCTGAACGCTTCGGTGGAGGAAGAAGAGGAACAGGAAGAGCTGGATCTCGGCGCACCCTGGGAAGGGCCGGAGCGTTTCAAGCGTCCTGCCGATGAGGTGCTCAAGAAGGCGCTGCCGGAGATTGCCTTTCAGGTGACCCGCGACGACGCCACCGAGCGGGCCTTCAAGAACCCCTACCACGACCTGAAAAAAGAAGGCCTCTATGTGGACGTGATCAGTGGCGAGCCGCTGTTCTCCTCCACGGACAAGTACGATTCCGGTACCGGCTGGCCGAGTTTCACCAAGCCCATCGACGACCGGTTCGTGACCACCCATGAAGACAAAACCCTGTGGTGGGCCACCCGCACCGAGGTGCGCAGCCGCTACGCGGATTCACACCTGGGGCACGTGTTCGATGATGGGCCGGCACCCACCGGCCAGCGCTGGTGCATGAACTCCGCCGCCATGGAATTCATCCCCAAGGAGAAGATGGAAGAACTCGGTTACGGGGAGTATCTGTCCCTGTTCGAAGACTAGGGGCGGCTACTCCACCGTCACCGATTTGGCGAGGTTGCGCGGCTGGTCCACGTCGGTGCCGCGCAGCACCGCCACGTGGTAGCTGAGCAGTTGCAGCGGCACGGTGTAGACGATCGGCGCGATGCTTTCCGGTACCGCCGGCATGTTCAGCACATGAATGCCCTCACCCTCCTTCACGTGGGCGTTCTTGTCGGCGAACACATAGAGTTCGCCGCCCCGGGCGCGCACTTCCTGCAGGTTCGACTTCAGCTTTTCCAGTAGCTGGTCGTTGGGCGCCACGGCCACCACCGGCATTTCCTTATCCACCAGGGCCAGCGGGCCGTGCTTGAGCTCACCGGCCGGGTAGGCCTCGGCGTGGATGTAGGAGATTTCCTTGAGCTTGAGCGCCCCTTCCATGGCCACCGGGAAATGCACGCCACGGCCCAGGAACAGGGTGTGGTGTTTTTCCACGAAGGCGCGGGACAGGGTTTCAATGGGCTTGTCGAGCGCGGCGGCCTGTTCGAGAAGATTGGGCAGCTGGCGTAGCTCGGAGAGAATTTTTTCGATCTGGTCGTCGCCCAGCCCTTTGCGGCGGCCCAGCGCCAGCACCAGCATCATCAGCCCGGTGAGCTGGGTGGTGAACGCCTTGGTGGAGGCGACGCCGATTTCCGGGCCGGCCTTGGTGAGGAACACCAGCTCGGACTCGCGCACCAGCGAAGAGCCGTCCACGTTGCAGATCGCCAGCCGGCCGACGTAGTCCTTGCCGCCGGTATCGCGCAGGGCGGCGAGCGTGTCGGCGGTTTCACCGCTCTGCGAAATAGTGACGAACAGGGTGCCTTCGGGCACCACGTGCCGGCGATAACGGAATTCGCTGGCCACTTCCACCTGGCAAGGAATGCCCGCCATGGCTTCCAGCCAGTAACGGGCCACCATGCCGGCGTGGTAGCTGGTGCCGCAGGCGACGATCTGCACCGTGCGTACCCGGTCGAAAATGGCGGTGGCGGTGTCGCCGAAGGCGGCGCTCACCGCGTCCGGTGAATCAATGCGCCCTTCCAGGGTGCGCTGAATGGCCGCCGGCTGCTCGAAGATTTCCTTCTGCATGTAGTGCCGGTAGGGCCCTTTGTCCGCGTCCTCGTGGGTGCCGTCCAGCTCGTGCACGGTACGTTCCGCCGGCTCGCCGTCGGCGCCGATGATGGTGACGGCGTCCACGGTGATGTCGACCAGATCACCTTCGTCGAGAAAGATGAAGCGGTTGGTCACCGGCAGCAGCGCAAGCTGGTCGGAGGCAATGTAGTTTTCGTCGATGCCCAGCCCCACCACCAGCGGCGAACCGGAGCGTACCGCCACCAGGTGGTCGGGCTCATCCTGGTCGATCACGCCCAGGGCATAGGCGCCGTGCAGGCGCAACACGCTGGCGCGCACGGCGTCCACCAGGTTACCGGTGTCCTTGAGGGTGCGGTGGATCAGGTGGGCGATCACCTCGGTGTCGGTCTGCGACGTGAACCGGTATCCGTCGGCTTCCAGTTCGTCCTTGAGCTCCTGGAAGTTCTCGATGATGCCGTTGTGAACCACCGCCAGACCCTGGCCGGAGACGTGCGGATGGGCGTTGTCCTCGGACGGACGGCCATGGGTGGCCCAGCGCGTGTGCGCGATGCCCAGGAAGCCGGCACTGTTTTCCTCGCGCACCGCGTCTTCCAGGGCCGCTACCTTGCCCTGGCGGCGCACGCGGGTCAGGCCCTGGTCGTTGAGCAGGGCCACACCGGCGCTGTCATAGCCCCGATACTCCAGGCGTTTAAGCCCGGTGATCAGAATATTGCTGACGTTACGATGGGCGATGGCGCCGACGATTCCACACATTTGCGTTTCCTTTTTTGTCCGTGCCTATTTCTTTTCCGGCCGCGACCAGTTCTGGATGTTGCGCTGCTGGCCACGGGCCACCGCCAGCCCCTGGTCGGGCACGTCCTTGGTGACCACGCTGCCCGCGCCCACGGTGGCATTCTCGCCGATGGTCACCGGCGCCACCAGGGATGAATTGGAACCGATAAAAGCACCGTCCTTCATCACTGTTTGGAATTTATTAACGCCGTCGTAGTTGCAGGTAATGGTGCCGGCGCCAACGTTCACGCCCTTGCCGATACGGCTGTCACCGATGTAGGTGAGGTGGTTCACTTTGGAACCTTCGCCGACGTAGGATTTCTTGGTTTCCACGAAGTTGCCGACCTTGGCCTGGTCGGCCAGTTCGGTGCCCGGGCGCAAACGGGCGAACGGGCCCACCTGGCAGTTTTCACCGACCACCGCGCCGTCCACCACCGAGTTCGCCTCGATGTGGGTGCCGCTGCCGATGCGGGCATTACGGATCAAACAGTTCGGCCCCACGGTGACCCGGTCGCCGATCTCCACGTCGCCGACCAGCACCGTATTAATGTCGAGGGTCACATCCTGGCCGCATTGCAGGCGGCCACGGATGTCCAGCCGGGCCGGATCCAGCAGGGTGACGCCGTCGCGCATCAAGGCTTCCGCGCGCACACGCTGGAAGACCCGCTCCAGGCGCGCCAGCTGGACCCGGTCGTTGACGCCGTCCACTTCCCAGGCGTGTCCGGGCTGTTCGGTGACCACTTCCATGCCCGCGCCCACCGCCATGGCGATCAGATCGGTGAGGTAGTACTCGCCCTGGGCGTTGCTGTTGGAGAGGCGTGGCAGGCTGTCGTTCAGGAAGCGGCGGGTGCAGGCAAGGATGCCGGTGTTGATTTCGCGGACCGCTTTTTCCTCATCGCTGGCGTCCTTTTGCTCGACCACGCGCTGGACCTTGCCGTCGGCGTTCCGAATCACACGGCCGTAGCCGGAGGGGTCGTCCAGGGTCAGGGTCATCAGTGCCAGGCTCTGGTCGTCCACGCGGGCGACGAAGTCACGCAGGGTTTGCGGCTGGATCAGCGGCACGTCGCCGTACAGCACCAGCACTACGTCTTCTGCCAGGTGCGGCAGTGCCTGGGCCACGGCGTGGCCGGTGCCGAGCTGCTCGGCCTGCTCCGCCCATTGCAGCCGCGAACCGGTTACCGCCTGGCGGACCGCTTCGCCGCCGTGGCCGTAAATCAGCACGGTGTTATCCGGGTCGAGGGCGCCGGCGGCGTCCACCACGTGTTGCACCATGGGGCGTCCGGCAATCGGATGGAGTACCTTGGGGAGGTCCGATTTCATGCGGGTTCCCTTGCCCGCCGCGAGAATCACTACCGCCAGATTCATGCTCCGCTTCCTTGAGTTCTGTGGTGATAACAAAAAAAGGGCAGCTCTGGGCCACCCTTTTTTGATTCAGCTTGTACCGAAAGCCGGGCGTTACCGCTTGGCCATCTTCTTGATTTGTTCGATGGTACGCAAGCGTGCGGACGCTTCGGCCAGGGTGATGGCGGCGCGCGAGTAGTCCATGTCGGCGTTCTTGCCTTCCAGGGCTTCCTTGGCACGCTGCCTGGCTTCTTCCGCCTGGGCGCCGTCCATGTCCTGGGCGCGCTCGGCGGTGTCCGCCAGCACGGTGACCAGTTTCGGCTGGACTTCCAGGAAGCCGCCGGAGACGTAGAACACTTCCTCGTCTCCGTTCTGCGTCTTCACGCGAACCGGGCCGGGCTTGAGCCGGGTGAGCAAGGGCGCGTGACCGGGCATGACACCCAGGTCCCCTTCCACACCGGCGGCCACGACCAGCTCGACCAGTCCGGAGAACAGCTGCTTTTCGGCACTAACGATATCGCAATGCACGGTCATCGCCATCTGTGTTCCTCCCCGGGCGGTTACTTATCACCGCGTTTGTTGTAGGCCTCTACAACCTCGTCGATGGAGCCCTTCATGTAGAAGTCCTGCTCGGGGATGTGGTCATAATCACCGTTCAGGATACCCTGGAAGGAACGGATGGTGTCCTTCAGGGAGACGTATTTGCCCGGTGCGCCGGTGAACACTTCCGCCACGAAGAACGGCTGGGACAGGAAGCGTTCGATCTTACGCGCGCGGGATACGGTCAGCTTATCCTCTTCGGACAGCTCGTCCATACCCAGAATCGCGATGATGTCCTTGAGCTCTTTGTAGCCCTGCAGAACGGTCTGCACGCCACGGGCCGCATCGTAGTGCTCCTGACCGATCACCAGCGGATCCAGCTGGCGGGAGGTGGAGTCGAGCGGGTCAATCGCCGGGTAGATACCCTTGGAGGCGATGTCACGGCTGAGTACCACGGTGGCGTCCAGGTGGGCGAAGGTGGTCGCCGGGGACGGGTCGGTCAAGTCATCCGCGGGCACGTAGACGGCCTGCACGGAGGTAATGGAGCCGGTCTTGGTGGAAGTGATCCGTTCCTGCAGAACGCCCATCTCTTCCGCCAGGGTCGGCTGGTAACCCACCGCTGAAGGCATACGACCCAGCAGTGCCGATACCTCGGTACCCGCCAGGGTGTAGCGGTAAATGTTATCCACGAAGAACAGTACGTCACGGCCTTCGTCACGGAACTTCTCGGCCATGGTCAGACCGGTCAGCGCCACGCGCAGACGGTTACCCGGCGGCTCGTTCATCTGACCGTAAACCAGCGACACCTTGTCGAGAACGTTGGAGTCCTTCATCTCGTGGTAGAAGTCGTTACCCTCACGGGTACGCTCACCCACGCCGGCGAACACGGAGAAACCGGAGTGCTCGATCGCGATGTTACGGATCAGCTCCATCATGTTCACGGTCTTGCCCACGCCGGCGCCGCCGAACAGGCCGACTTTACCGCCCTTGGCGAACGGGCAGACCAGGTCGATCACCTTGATGCCGGTTTCGAGCAGTTCGTTGGAGGCCGCCTGCTCTGAGTAAGAGGGTGCTTCGCGGTGAATGGACATGCGCTCTTCTTCACCGATGGGGCCCGCTTCGTCGATCGGGCGACCCAGCACGTCCATGATCCGGCCGAGGGTCTTGGTGCCCACCGGTACCTGGATCGGCTCGTGGCTGTCGGTCACTTCCAGGCCCCGCTTAAGGCCTTCGGTGGAACCCATGGCGATGGTGCGCACCACGCCGTCGCCCAACTGCTGCTGAACTTCCA
>DGNT01000035.1:0-1955 GCA_002389055.1 Alcanivorax sp. UBA4485 | reverse complement strand
CAACGATTTCAGAAATTTCCTGCGTAATGGCCGCCTGGCGCGCCTTGTTGTACACCAGCTGGAGGTCATTAATGATCTCGCCGGCGTTATCACTGGCCGCCTTCATGGCCACCATACGCGCCGCCTGCTCGCAGGCATTGTTCTCCACCACGCCCTGATAAACCTGGGATTCGATGAACCGGACCAGCAGTTCGTCGAGAATCTCCTTGGGCGCCGGCTCATAGATATAGTCCCAATGACGCTTGAGCTCTTCGTCTTGAGAAGGCTCCAGCGGCAGCAGCTGAATGCTCTTGGGCGCCTGCGTCATGGTGTTCACGAACTCGTTGTACACCACGTACAACCGGTCGATCTCGCCATTTTCGTAGGCGTCCAGCATCACCTTGATGGAGCCGATCAGGTCGCTCAGGTGCGGGGTGTCGCCCAGGCCGTTAACGGTGGCCTGAACGTCGCCGCCGACACTCTTGAAGAAAGCGATGCCCTTGCTGCCTACCACGCAGTACTGCGCCTTGGCGCCTTCCTGCTCCCACTGACGGGTGCTTTTCACGACCTTCTTCAGCAGGTTGGCGTTCAAGCCGCCACTCAGGCCCCGGTCGGACGTCACCACGATGTAACCGACGTTTTTCACTTCCCGCTCTTGCAGGTAGATGTGCCGGTACTCCAGATCAGCGTTGGCAAGATGGGCAACCACCTGACGCATACGGCTCGCGTAGGGCTTGCTGGCAGCCATACGGTCCTGCGCTTTGCGCATTTTACTGGCTGCCACCATCTCCATCGCACGAGTAATCTTCTTCGTGCTCTGGACACTAGAGATCTTGCCTTTGATCTCTTTACCGCTAGCCATAGGACTAATCCTTTCTTAGCGAATTACCAGGTTTGGGTGGACTTGAATTGATCGATGGCGTCTTTGATGCCGCTCTCGATCTCATCGTTGTAGTCACCCTTTTCGTTGATCTTGTCCATCAACGCTTTCTGTTCGCTGTTCATATAATCCAGCAGCGCGGCTTCGAACGCACCGATCTTGCTGATCTCGATGCCTTTCAGGTAGCCGTTGTTCGCCGCGTACAGCACCACGCCCATTTCGGCCACGGACATCGGGCTGTACTGCTTCTGCTTCATCAGCTCGGTGACGGCCTGGCCGTGCTCAAGCTGCTCACGGGTGGCTTCGTCCAGGTCGGAAGCGAACTGCGCGAACGCCGCCAGTTCCCGGTACTGAGCCAGTGCCAGACGGATACCACCGCCGAGCTTCTTAACGATCTTGGTCTGCGCGGAACCACCCACACGGGACACCGAGATACCGGCGTTCATGGCCGGGCGGATGCCGGCGTTGAACAGGCTGGTTTCCAGGAAGATCTGACCATCGGTGATGGAGATCACGTTGGTGGGTACGAACGCGGACACGTCACCGCCCTGGGTTTCAATGATCGGCAGCGCGGTCAGGGAACCGGTCTTGCCTTTCACCTTACCGTCGGTGAACTTCTCGACGAATTCTTCGTTGACCTTGGCGGCGCGTTCCAGCAGACGGGAGTGCAGGTAGAACACGTCGCCCGGGTAAGCTTCACGGCCCGGCGGACGGCGCAGCAGCAGGGAAATCTGACGATAGGCCCAGGCTTGCTTGGTCAGATCGTCATAGACGATCAGCGCGTCTTCGCCGCGGTCGCGGAAGTATTCGCCCATGGCGCAGCCGGCGAACGGAGCCAGGAACTGCATGGAGGCCGGGTCGGAGGCGGAAGCCGCCACTACCACGGTGTTTTCCATGGCGCCGTGCTCTTCCAGCTTGCTCACCACGTTGGCGATGGTGGACTGCTTCTGACCGATGGCCACGTAGACACACTTAATACCAGAGTCTTTCTGGTTAATGATGGTGTCCACCGCCACGGCGGTCTTACCGATCTGACGGTCGCCAATGATCAGCTCACGCTGACCACGGCCGATCGGGGTCATGGCGTCGATGGATT
>DGNT01000042.1 GCA_002389055.1 Alcanivorax sp. UBA4485 | reverse complement strand
CCTGCTGGAAATCGCCGCGGTACTGCTGGACATGGACGCCCGCGGCCACCTGCGCCCCTCGACCCGCGTGCACTTCCACGTCGACCCCTTTCCCGGCGCCAATATCGAGCAGGCGGCACTGGACTTCACTGGCATCGACCCCAACAACCCGCTGCGCGGCGCGGTGGGCGAGCTAACCGCCCTCAAGGGCGTGTTCGAGCCGGTCCGCAAGGCGATCAAGGCGCACGGCTGCAACCGGGCGGTGCTGGTCGGTCACAACAGCTTCTTCGATCAGGGCTTTCTTAACGCCGCCAGCGAACGCGCCGACATCAAGCGCAACCCGTTCCACCCGTTTTCCAGCTTCGACACCGCCACCCTGGCCGGTCTGGTGTACGGGCAGACGGTGCTGGCCAAGGCCTGCGAAGCGGCGGGCATCCCCTTCAATCAGCGTGACGCCCATTCCGCGCTGTACGACGCCACCCGCACCGCCGAGCTGTTCTGCTCGATGGTTAACCGCTTCCGCGACCTGGGCGGCTGGCCGCCGCCGCCGGCCGGCGAGATGCCGCCGACCCTGGCGCGCGCGCTGGATTAGGGGTCTCTCGGATCCTGCCGGGAGCTGCGCTCCCTTTCGCGGGCGGGGCCCGCTCCCACAAGGACCGCTCCCACAAGCCTCGCTCAAGCACACACAAAAAAAGGGCGCCGAGAAGGCGCCCTTTTTTATCGTCGCTGAAAGCTGAGAGTTACAGCTTCTCGGCGTTCTCGGACAGGTAGGAAGCAACACCGGCCGGGTTGTCCTGCATGCCCTGGTCGCCTTTCTGCCAGCCCGCGGGGCACACTTCGCCGTGCTCCTCGTGGAACTGCAGGGCGTCAACCAGACGTACCAGCTCGTCGATGTTACGACCCAGGGGCAGGTCGTTGATCAGCTGGCTGCGTACCACGCCTTTGTTGTCGATCAGGAAGGCACCGCGGAACGCCATGCCGCCTTCGGATTCGACATCATAGGCCTGGGAAATCTGGTGGTTCATGTCCGCGGCCATGGTGTATTTCACCGGACCAATACCGCCGTCGTTGATGGCGGTGTTGCGCCAGGCGTTATGGGTGAAATGGCTGTCGATGGACACACTGATCACTTCCACGCCGCGCTCTTTGAAGGCGTCCATGCGGTGATCCAGGGCGATCAGTTCGGACGGGCACACAAAGGTGAAGTCCAGCGGATAGAAGAACACCAGGCCGTATTTGCCCTTGATGGCCTCGGAAAGGGTGAATTCATCCACAATGCTGCCGTCACCCAGGACGGCGGGAACTGTAAAATCAGGTGCGGGTTTACCTACCAGTACGCCCATGTTTTTCCTCTCTGCGTTGAATCAATGTTGAAGATATCTCGCACATCCGGCGGCGGCGTCTTGACGCCACCTTCGCACGCCTATCATGGGAATTCCGTGCCAGGATTCAACAGGCCGGCCCATTGGCTATAATTGGCAAAACCGATTGGCAAAACCAATGGGGCCCGACGCCCGTTCAGGCATCGCCTTCCACGGCGGCGCTTTCCACCAGCTCCTTGAGCTGACCGGAACGGTACATTTCCATGATGATGTCACAGCCGCCGACCAGCTCACCGCTTACCCACAATTGCGGATAAGTGGGCCAGTTGGCGTATTCCTTCAGGCTCTGCCGGATTTCCGGCGCTTCCAGAATGTTCACGTAGGCAAAAGGCTTGCCAACGCTGGTCATGGCTTCCACCACCTGGGCGGAGAAGCCACATTGGGGAAACTGAGGTGTGCCCTTGATGTACACGAGCACCGGATTTTTCGCGATCTGGTCCTTGATGACCTGAATCACATCATCCATAGAAACCACCTGCCTGCTGATAGTGAAAGGCGCCAGTATAACACCGGCGCCCGGTTTTCTGCTGTATCCGCAGACAGTGGGGGCAACGCCGGCCGGTTTCAACCGGCGTGGCGCCCACCGGCGTGGCGCGCCAGCCGCATCAGAAACCCACCCTAACGCCCATGTAGGCGGTACGCGGGCTGTTGGGACGGGCGCCGTCCGGGGAACGGGCGACGATTTCCTGGTCGTCAAACACGTTGTCCACCTTGGCGTACACCTCCACGTTGCTGCGCAGATAGTAGGACGCCGCCAGGTCCACCACCAGATAGTCGTCGGTGCTGCGGAAAGCGGGGCCGTTGGACCGGTCGCAGGTATTGTCCACGCACACCTCGTCCACATAGGTGGTGGTCAGGTAGGCGCCCCACTGGGCGGGGCGCTCCAGGCCCAGGGTCAGGCTCACCTGGTTTTCCGGCAGGTAGGGCAGCACATCGCCGTCCCGCACGCTCAGGTCGTCGGCGGTCTCGGTAATCTCACCGTCGGTGTAGGTGTAGGCCAGGCGCAACGGCGCGGTCAGGCCATTGCCTTGCCACAGGCGGCTGTTGAGGCCCAGCTCCAGGCCCTGTACCTGGGATTCACCAAAGCTTTGCGAGCCGATGGTGTCGCCGTTGGGGCACGGCGCCGCCACCGAGCAGTTGTTGACGGTGTTCTCGTAATCGCTGAAGAAGGCGATGGCGTCGGCGCTGAACGGGCCGCTCCAGTAGCGTACGCCAGCCTCATAGTTGACGCTTTTTTCCGGATCGGTGCCCTCGGCGGAGGACGCGCCGGGGGGCGCGAAGCCCTGGTGCACGCCGGCCAGCAGCGCCCAATGATCGTCCAGCAGCCAGGTGGCGCCGAGGCCGGCCATCAGCTCGTCGACCTGATTGTCGACCCGTTGGCTGACCACGTTGCGGCCCGGGTCGGCATAACGCTTGGCTTCGCTTTCCACGTCCTCGTAGCGCAGCGAGGCGGTCAGCAGCACCTGGTTAAGGCGGATGTGGTCCACCATCCAGGCGGAGAAGGCGTCCGCTTCCTCGA
>DGNT01000018.1 GCA_002389055.1 Alcanivorax sp. UBA4485 | reverse complement strand
CGAGCCGCTGGACATGACCGTGCAACTGCAGGATCTGGGCGGTCTGTCCGAGGACGAGATTCTCGCCAACCTGGCCACCCAGGAGGCGTTCGACGCCGCCGGTGTGGATCGCGGCTACTTCCTTAATGATCTGAAGTTCGAAGTGGACGTGAGCGGCAATACCGGCGTATTGCATATCCGCTCCCGTCAGCCGGTACGCGAACCCTATCTGAATTTCCTGGTGGAGTTTTTGTGGCCCACCGGCCGCCTGATGCGGGAATACACCGTCCTCCTTGATCCGCCCAGCTACGCGGACGACGGTGGCAGCCTGCAGCCCGCCGTTTCGCAACCCTCGCCGCGCCCGGCCACTCGGCCCGAACCCGCTTCCGAGCCGGCGCGCCCGCGCCCGGCCGAACCGGCGACGCGCCCGGCGCCCGCGCCAACCCCGGCCGCCAGCCGCGCCGACGCCGCCGACAGTGACAGTGGCGACGACACGCAAAGCGCCGGCACTTACCGGGTCGGTCCTTCCGACACCATGTGGCGCATCGCCCGGCAGCAGCGCCCCAGCCCGGACGTGTCGGTGCAGCAAATGATGCTGGCGATCCAGGACCGCAACCCGGACGCCTTCATTAACGACAACGTGAATCTGGTGCGCGAAGGCGCGGTGCTGCGCATCCCCTCCGAGCAGCAGGTTCGCCGCCTGTCCAGCCGCGAGGCGCTGTCCCGGGTGGCCACGCAGAACCGCGAATGGCAGAGCATGCGCCGCGAGCCGGCCGCCGGCCAACCGCAACGGACGCCGATTGACGCCACCGGCCGTGACCGCGACGACCAGGTCGCCGGCGGCGACGACGGGCAGGGTCAGGTCACTCTGGTAAGCCCGGACAGCAAGGGCGGCGTGCGCGACGGCGACGCCACCGGCGGTCCCGGCGGCGACGCCGATACCGCGGCGCTGCAGAATGAACTGGCGATCCGCGATGAGAATCTGGACCGCTTGAACCGTGAGAACAGCGAACTGCGCAGCCGCCTGGATGCGCTGGATGAGCAGGTAGGCACCAGCCAGCAATTGCTGGAGATGCGCAGCGAAAAGATTGCCGCGCTGCAGGCGGAACTGCGCCGGCTGCGTGAAGAGCGGGACCTGGACGTGGACCCCTCGCTGCTGGAAGAACCCCAGCCGGCGGCGGACAGCGCCTCCGACATGAGCGCGGACGCTGATGACACCGGTAACACGGATAACAGCGACAGCGTTGGCGGCGACCAGCCGGCCGCTGACGGCGATGACGACGACGCGGCCCCGGCGCTGAGCGCTCCGGGCCAGAACGGCGGTGACGGCGGCGGTGGCGACCGGCCGTCGCCGGATCAGGACGGTGGCGGCGATGACCGCACCGCCACGGTGACCCCGCCCGAGAAGCCGGAACCGGCCTCCGTGGATCAAGCGGATGACGGTGGCGGTATTCTCGGCCTGATTCGCGACAATCTGCTGTATGTAGGCGCCGCTCTGGCGGTTTTGCTGCTTTTGTTGCTGCTGGCGCTGCGCCGCCGGCAAGGCGGCGACGGTGACGACCACCACGGTGGCGCGGATGACGACGGCGACTTCGGTGACGATTTCGAAGCTCCGGTGATCGCCGGCGCCGACGACCACGACCACGCCGATCTGGAAGAGGACCTCGCCGACGACGAGATGGACCCGATGGAGCGGGCCGATGTCTACGTGGCCTACGGCCAGTACCCGCAGGCGGTGGACTTCCTGCGCAACGAAATTAATCAGGCGCCGGAGCGCGGCGACCTGAAAATCCGGCTGCTGGAGCTGCTCCACGAAAGTAATGACGAGCGCGGCTTCCAGCAGCAGGCCACCGCGTTCGCCGGCACCAGCCCGGCGGTGGACGCCGCCATCAAACGGCTGGGTGGCGACCCCGGAGAACACGACTATGGCGACAACGCCTACGTCGCATCCAGTGCCGACCGGGCGGATGACGAGCTCTCCCTCGACGACCTGGAGCTGGACCTGGCCTCCGATCTTTCCGACCAGCCGGACGACAGCGACAGCTATTCGCATACCGCCACCGCGGCGGGCGCCGGCGCGGTAGCCGGCTTCGCCGCCGGCCGTGAGCAATCAGACCAGCCCGACACGGAGCAAGCGGAGCAAGACGACAGCCTGGAACTGGACGACTTTGAATTCAGTCTCGAGGACGAAGAGCCGGAACACCGCGACCTTCGCGACGAAACACCGATGCAGCTGGACGACCTGGTGCTCGGCGACGACGATTCCCGCGCCGATGACGAGGAAGACGACGGCCTGGAATTTTCCCTTGAGGACGACCTGAACAGCGACACCGACGTCGCCTTTACCGACGACGAGCTGGCGGCACTGGACAGCGCCGAAGAACCCGCCGGGAACGCCGAGGACACCCGCGCCGACAGCAGCCTGGACGATTTCGACGACCTGGAGCTGGATGATCTGGACGTGTCGCTGACCGACGACCGCACCGGCGTGGATCAACCGGCGCCGGTGGACCCGCCGTCCGCGGAGACCGACGACGAACTGGCCGACCTGTCCCTGGAAGAGGACGACACGGACCTTTCCCTGGACGATCTCAGCCTCGACGACGACACCCCATCGTCGCCGGCCGAACCGGCTTCCAGTGCCGATGATCTCGACGAACTGAACGCCGCCGAGCAACACGCCGCGCCGGCGCCGGAATACCACTCCGAGCCGCAAACGGCCGCCACGCCGTCCGCGGAGACCAGCGAGGTGAGCGACGACATGCTCGGCGACGACGATGACTTCGACTTCCTGGGTGAAACCGACGAAAACGCCACCAAGCTCGATCTGGCCCGCGCCTACATCGACATGGGTGACGCCGAAGGCGCCCGTGACATCCTCAACGAGGTGCTCAGCGAAGGCAGCGACGACCAGCAGGGCGAAGCCAAGGAGTTGCTGGCCCGCGTCAGCTGATAACCTCTCTGGTGGTTCGGGGGGCGATGCCTTAAGGTATCGCCCCCTTTTTAATGCTCGCTTTACGGACCGCTAGGACGGCTTGATGACGCGAATCGCAGTGGCGGTGGAATACGACGGCGCCGGTTTCCACGGCTGGCAGACCCAGGAATCCGGCGTGCGCACCGTGCAGGAAGAACTGGAAAAAGCGCTCTCGCGGGTGGCGAATCACCCCGTGGCACTGATCTGCGCCGGTCGCACCGACGCCGGCGTGCACGCCACCGGCCAGGTCTGTCACTTTGATTCCGACGCCGACCGCAGCATGAAAAGCTGGGTGATGGGCGCCAACCGCTTTCTTCCCGATGACGTCTCGGTGCAGTGGGCGCAGCCGGTGCCGGACGACTTCCACGCCCGCTTCAAAGCCAACCGGCGCCGCTACCGCTACGTGATCTATAACCACGCCGCGCCGCCGGCGCTGTTCCGCCGCCAGGTGACCTGGAACTACCGGCCGCTGGACGTGGACGCGATGATCGAGGCGAGCCGCTATCTGGTCGGCACCCACGATTTCACCTCCTACCGGAGCGTGCACTGCCAGGCCAAGTCGCCGGTGAAAACCCTCACCAGCTTCCAGATTCACCGCCAGGGCCCGTTGATCGTGCTGGAAGTGGAGGGCAACGCCTTCCTGATGCACATGGTGCGCAACATGGCCGGCGTGCTGATGAGCATCGGCGCCGGCAAGCACCCGCCGGCGTGGGCGGGCGAAGTGCTGGAGGCCCGCGACCGCCGCAAGGGCGGCGTCACCGCGCCGCCGTTCGGTCTGTATCTGGTCGACATCGGCTACCCGGAGCACTTCGTGCTGCCGCGTCCGCCGCTGGGACCACTGTGGTTGAGCACGCTGAACACGGCTGACGGCGGCGGGGCGGATGCCCCATAATTGACGCCCTGAACACCACGGTCTGTTATCATAGGTAACGAATGAACATACCCCGGGTCAAAATTTGCGGCATCACGCGGCCGGACGACGGGCGCCACGCGGCGCGCGCCGGCGCCGACGCCATCGGCCTGGTGTTTTACCCGCCCAGCCCCCGTTACGTGAGCCCGCGCCAGGCCGCCGATATCGTCGCCGCCTTGCCGCCGTTCGTGACCACCGTGGGTTTGTTCGTCGACGCGCCGCCGGAACAGATCGACGCGCTGCTGGAACAGGTGCCGCTGGACATGCTGCAGTTCCACGGCGACGAATCGCCGCACTACTGCGCCGCGTTCCGGCGTCCCTGGATCAAGGCCCTGCGGATGCGCGACGGGGTGGACCTCCAGGCCGAGGCCGATCGCTACCGCGCCGCCGGCGCCCGGGGGCTGCTGGTCGACAGCTATGTGCCCGGCGTGCCCGGCGGCACCGGCGAACGGTTCGACTGGGACCGGCTGCCCGCCAATCCCTCGCTGCCGCTGGTGCTGGCAGGGGGGCTGGATCCGGCCAACGTGGCCGAGGCGGTGCGACGGGTACGCCCGTGGGCGGTGGACGTGAGCGGTGGCGTCGAGGTCATCGGCGTCGATGGCCGTCGGCAGGGCGGCATCAAGGACCCGGCCGCGGTGAGCGCGTTTGTGCGCGCGGCGCGCGGCTGATCCCTATATTCAAACTGGCAGGCACCATGACGAGGAGCATTCGGTGACACAGTCTTCTGAAAGCAGTGGGCCCGATTACAAGGCATTTCCCGATCAGAACGGTCATTTCGGACGCTTCGGCGGACGCTTCGTCTCCGAAACCCTGATGGCCGCGCTCGACGAGCTGGATGTCATGTACCGGCGCCTGAAGGACGATCCCCAGTTTCAGGCGGATTTTGATTACGACCTGGCCCATTACGTGGGCCGGCCTTCGCCGTTGTATCTGGCCGAGCGCTGGACCAAGCAACTCGGCGGCGCCCGCATCTGGCTCAAGCGCGAGGATCTCAACCACACCGGCGCTCACAAGGTGAACAACACCATCGGTCAGGCACTGCTCGCCAAGCACATGGGCAAGAAGCGGGTGATCGCGGAAACCGGCGCCGGCCAGCACGGCGTGGCCTCGGCCACGGTGGCTGCGCGCCTGGGCCTCGAGTGTCATGTATTCATGGGCGAGGAAGACATTCGTCGCCAGCGCCTCAACGTCTATCGCATGAAGCTGCTGGGCGCCAATGTGGTGCCGGTGACCTCTGGCTCGCGCACCCTCAAGGACGCCATGAACGAGGCGATGCGCGACTGGGTCACCAATGTGGACGACACCTTCTACATCATCGGCACCGTGGCCGGGCCGCACCCGTACCCGATGCTGGTGCGCGATTTCCAGTCGGTGATCGGCCGCGAGGCCCGCGAGCAGAGCCTCAAGCAGGCCGGCAAGCTGCCGGACGCACTGGTCGCCTGCGTGGGCGGTGGCTCCAACGCGATCGGCCTGTTCCACCCGTTCCTGGAAGACCGTGACGTGGCCATGTACGGCGTGGAAGCGGCCGGCGACGGCATCGACACCGGCCGCCACGCGGCGCCGCTGAGCGCCGGGCGCCCGGGTGTGTTGCACGGCAACCGCACCTACCTGATGGAAGACGACAACGGCCAGATCATTGAGACACACTCCGTGTCCGCGGGCCTCGACTACCCCGGCGTGGGCCCCGAACACTCTTGGCTCAAGGACATCGGCCGGGTCAATTATGTGTCCGCCGACGATAACGAAGCCCTGGCCGCGTTCCGCGAGCTAACCTGCGTCGAGGGCATCATGCCGGCGCTGGAATCCGCCCATGCGCTGGCCTATGCGCGTAAGCTGGCGCCGCAGATGGACGCCGACCAGGACATCATCATTAATCTGTCGGGCCGCGGGGATAAAGACATCCTCACCGTGGCGGAAATCGACGGTATTCATTTTTAGAATTCGGGGAAGGATATGAGTCGTATTGAAGCCTGCTTCGCCACACTCAAGGAGCAGCAGCGTAAGGCCCTGATTCCCTACATCACCGCCGGCGACCCGAGCAAAACGGTCACCGTGCCGGTGATGCACGCCATGGTGGAGGCGGGCGCCGACGTGATCGAACTGGGCGTGCCGTTTTCCGATCCGATGGCGGACGGCCCGGTGATTCAGAAAGCCTGCGAACGGGCCCTGGCCGCCGGTACCGGCCTGCGCGATGTGCTGGCGATGGTCACCGAGTTTCGCCGCGACAACGATACAACGCCGGTAGTGCTGATGGGCTACCTGAACCCGGTGGAGATCATGGGCTATGAGCGCTTCGCCGATGCCTGCGTGGACGCCGGTGTCGATGGCGTGCTGATGGTGGATCTGCCGCCGGAAGAGTGCGACGACGTGGCGCCGTTGTTCAAATCGCGCGGCGTGGATCTGATTTTCCTGATCGCACCCACCACCACCGACGCGCGGATCAGCCGCATCGCCGCCGCCGCCAGCGGCTACCTGTACTACGTGTCGCTGAAAGGCGTGACCGGCTCCGCCAGCCTCAATGTGGAGGAAGTGGCGCGGCGGGTTGAAACAATTCGCAACCTTGCCCAATTGCCCATTGGCGTGGGCTTTGGTATCAAAGACGCGCAATCGGCACGGGCGGTGAGCCAGGTATCCGACGGCGTGGTGGTCGGCAGTGCGCTGGTCAACCAGTCCGCCGAGAATGTGGATACCCCGGATCGCATTGCCCCCGCGGTGGCGGCGATTCTCGCCGACATGCGTGCCGCCATGGATAAACAGTGATCAAGCGCTGAGCGTACGAGGTCCGACTGATGAGCAATAACTGGCTGGAAAAGATCCTCCCCGCGGTGCGTCGCCCGCAGGAAACCCGGCGCAGCACCATTCCCGAGGGTCTGTGGCGCAAATGCCCGCGCTGCGACAGTGTGCTCTACCGTCCGGAGCTGGAACGCAATCTGGAGGTGTGCCCCAAATGCGAGCACCACCTGCGCGTCGGCGCCCGCAAACGGCTAAAGATGTTCCTGGACGACGGCCCGATGAGTGAAATCGGCGCCGATCTGGCTCCCGTGGACCGGCTCAAGTTCAAGGACTCCAAGAAGTACAAGGATCGCCTGGTGGCGGCGCAGAAAGACACCCAGGAACGGGATGCCCTGATCGCCATGAAAGGCAAACTTCACGAGTTGCCGGTGGTGGCGGTGGCGTTTGAATTCCGTTTCATGGGCGGTTCCATGGGCTCGGTGGTCGGTGAACGTTTCGTGCGCGCGGTGGAAAGCTGCCTGGAGCATAAGACGCCGCTGATCTGTTTCGCCGCCAGCGGTGGGGCGCGCATGCAGGAAGCGCTGTTCTCCCTGATGCAGATGGCGAAGACCTCCGCGGCGCTGGAACGGTTGCGCGAAGCGGGCCTGCCGTTCATCTCAGTGCTCACCGATCCGGTCTACGGCGGCGTGTCCGCGTCACTGGCCATGCTCGGTGACGTCAATGTGGCGGAGCCCAACGCGCTGATCGGTTTCGCCGGCCCGCGGGTCATCGAGCAGACCGTGCGGCAGAAACTGCCGGAAGGCTTCCAGCGCAGTGAGTTTCTGCTCGAGCACGGTGCCATCGATATGATCGTCGAGCGTCAGCACATGCGTGACACCCTGCACCGCATTCTCGCCAATCTGACCGGGGCGCCGCTGGCCGAACCCGCCGAACTATGAGCGTCGGCCTGGACGCCTGGCTGGCGCGCATTGAACAGCTCCACCCCAGTGAGATCGAGCTGGGTCTGGAGCGAGTGCGCCGGGTGGCCGAGGCGCTCGGCGCGGCCAGCCTGCCGATACCGGTAATCACCGTCGCCGGCACCAACGGCAAGGGCTCGGTGGTGGCCCTCACCCGCGCCCTGGCGACCGCCGCTGGACGCCGCGTCTGCGTCTATACGTCTCCCCATCTGCAACGCTTCAACGAACGCATCACGCTGCCCGACGGCCCGGTGAGCGACGACGCGCTGTGCGCGGCCTTCGAGCAGGTGGACGCCGCGCGCGGCGACACCGCGCTGACCTATTTTGAGTTCACCACCCTGGCGGCGCTGTGGCTGTTCCGCCACAGCGGCGCCGACCTGGCGATTCTGGAAGTGGGGCTGGGCGGGCGCCTGGACGCGGTCAATCTGATCGACGCGGACGTGGCGGTGGTCACGTCGGTGGGCCTGGACCACACCGACTGGCTGGGGGACACCCGCGAAAAAGTGGCGGTGGAGAAACTCGGCATCGGCCGGGCAGGGCGGCCCCTGGTGTACGGCGAGGAAGACGCCCCCACCAACCTGGACACGGAACTGGATCGCCTCGAGGCGGTGCCGCTGCGCGCCGGCCGTGAGTTCCAGGTGGAGGCCGCCCGGCTGTCGATCCGCGACGGCGAACAGCAACGCCATTATCCACTGCCACTGCCGCCGCGCCTGGGCGCGGACAATCTGGCTACCGCCTGCCAGGCCCTGGTGGCCGCCGGTTTTCCACCGGCGGACGCCGCTCCCCACCAGGTGGCGGAGACCGGTCTCATCGGTCGCTGCCAGGTGCGCCGTTACCGTGGCGTGCAGTGCGTGCTCGACGTGGGGCATAATCTGGAAGCATTGACCCGGCTGCGCGGTCGTTTGCCGGCTCACGCCGGCCGCCGCCGTCTGGTGCTGGGCATGATGACCGATAAGCCGGTGGAAGCGGTGGTGGCGCTGTTCGCCGCCGACGTGGATGACTGGTATCTGGCGCGCCCGGCGGTGAGCCGCGCGGCGGACACCGGGCGGCTGGCCGGTGCGCTGCCCGAGGACGCCAGCGCACGCCGTTTTGACAGCGTGGCGGCGGCACTGGAGCAGGCCGTCGCGGACAGCGGCGCCGGCGATCAGGTGCTGGTTTTGGGCTCTTTCTTTACCGTCG